>CAYJEW010000018.1:0-30751 GCA_964369525.1 uncultured Oscillospiraceae bacterium
TGCCCCAGAGGCCGCCGCACCTGCCGAAGCTCCTGCGCCCGAAGCGCCTGCGGCCCTAGCCGAAGAGCCACAATCAGTAGAGCCAGCTCCCGCCGCAGCGCCCACCTCAAGCGGCGGCACACTAAACCCAGACCAAATTGCGGCACTTTTTGCCGCCCAACAGACCGACGATGCCCCAGAGGCCGCCGCACCTGCCGAAGCTCCTGCGCCCGAAGCGCCTGCGGCCATAACCGCAGAGCCACAAACAGTAGAGCCGGCCCCCGACGCAGCGCCCACCTCAAACAGTGGCACGCTCACCCCAAATCAAATTGCTGCTTTCTTTGCAGACCAACATAACAAAAACGCCGAAGAAGCCCAGGCGGCCCAAACTCAAGCGGAAACTATCGAAGCAGAAACACACACAGTCGATATTTCTACCGATGTACCACTAAATACCCCCGAGCCCGCAGCCGAACCACCCGCTGCTTCAGAAGCCTTGCCGCCCCCTTCAAAGGATACTGTTACACCCATAGAAGATCTTCCTGCTTTTGCAAGCGACGCCCACCCAATCAATCTTCCCCACCTGCACATCGACCAAAACTACGAAACATACCGCAAACGCTTAAACGCTTGCAACTGCGAGCGTTGCCGCGACGATGTATTTGGCATTGCGCTTAACCGCATCCGCCCACGCTACATCTCCAGCGACCAGCTAGACCCCTCTATGCTAAAAAACCGCGAGCTTGTAACCGAAACGGTAACTGCGCTTATTCAGGCACTGTTTATAGTTAAGCGCAACCCTCATCACGACTAAGATAGTGCAAATACTCCATAAATTCAACCAAAAATAATAACCTCTATATGCAAAAATGATCATAAAAAAATCAGCGACCGCAATTGCGGTCGCTGATACTTTTTAATTGCTACGCCATCATATTCATCATTATTCCCACAGCTGCGTTATTGTTCAGTGCGTATGCACCGCCCCCACGCAGACTTTGAGCATACGACCTAATAGGGTCGTCATTACGAATGCTTTGCATCTGTGCAATGTCTTGATTAATAAGGCTGCTGGCCGAAGCGTTCATCCCTGCACGCGCATCGTCCTGAACCCCGGCGGCTACACCATATGCCCCACCCAAAATATCTTCATACAAGCTAAGCTGCGCAGAATTTTCGGTGGACAGTGCCGATGTAAGCGCCTGCGCATCTAATGCCAAAGTGCCATCATCATTCACCGACATACCAACCAACTCCATGCTGGCCTGTGGCGCAGGGTCATCCACCATGCGAGCCATCTGGTCCATCACGCCTGTGCCACGCTCTGCATTATCATTCAGCAACCTAAGTGTGCTGTTATAATCGTCCACCATATCCTGCACAGCACCCACAGTATTTGCCACCGTCTCGCTTGTTACAGCACCCTGCTCATCGTACAAATAGTCCGCTATGCCGCCATTTGTAAGCCTGGAAGCCGAAGAATTCAGCTCGTTCATGCCGGTGGTATAGTTTTTTAAAAAATCCGCGCTTTCCGCAGTAAATGTTTCAACCTTGTCGTTGTTGCTTTTAAAGGTTTCCAGCCAACTTTGTGCTTGGGTTTGCGCAACCGAAGAATAGCTACCGGGCCGCTGCACACCCGAAACACCCGAAACAGAACCACTGTACATCAAGTAACTGTAATTTTGATAATTACTAATACCCGAAACCATTCTTCCACCTCCTGCCTAACCTACAAAATAATGCACCATAATTAAATATACTATCTCTATTTGTAGCATACCACACGCTATCTCAAAATGCAAACACTCATAAAAAACAAAAAACCTGCGTTTCAACAGGTTTTCCGCTTTAAATATAACCTCAATTTACTCGTTTGGTATATGCTTAATTCGATTTTCCCATATCCGCTTGTAAAGCACCACTCCACACACAACACAGCCTGCTTCAGCAATCGGGAACGCAAGCCACAGCTCAGGAATACCAAAGAATCTTGCCAGCACCCATGCAACGGGAACAACAAATATCAGCTGGCGCACAAGGCTCATTATCAAACTGTACACGCCCTGCCCCAGCGCCTGAAAACTACCGCTTAGCGCAACCGATACCCCTGCCGGAATAAAGCTAAGGCTAAGAATACGCAACGCCGGTACACCTATCTCCATCATCTCGCTTTGTGCGTCAAACAAGCTTAGTAGCTGCTCCGGGAAAAGCCAAAATATTAGCACTCCCGTAAACATAAAGCACGAATTCATCAGTATGCTAACCCTAATAGTTTTCAAAATTCGCTTTCTTTTTTGTGCGCCATAGTTAAACGAAATAATAGAAATCATACTGTTGTTAACGCCCAGCACAGGCATTATTACAAAACTTTGCAACCTGAAATACACACTGAAAAGCGACACCGTAACAGTCCCAAAACCCACTAAAATTTGGTTCATGAAAAATGTCATTACACTGCCTATAGACTGCATTACAATACTAGGAATACCCACTTGATATATTTTCTTTATGGTTTGTGAGCAAGGGCGAAACCCACGAAAATCCAACTTTACTTCCGGATTCTTTTTTAGGTTAAACGCCAGAGCAACAAACATGCTTGCAATCTGCCCTATTATTGTAGCCCATGCGGCGCCCGCCACACCCAGCGCAGGAAAACCAAACCAGCCAAATATCATAATCGGGTCCAGTACAATATTCACTATTGCACCCACAAGTTGCGAGCCCATTGAATACACCGTGCGTCCGGTGGCTTGTAAAAGACGCGAAAACGTAACTCCTAAAAACATACCTATCGAGCCAATGGTAACAATGCGCATATAGTCTGCGCCCTGCTTTGCAATCTCGGCGCTCACGTTAAACAGCGCAAGATACGCGTCCGAAAACAGTGCTCCTATCAGCGCGAAAACAATCCACCCTATCACCGCAAGAAACACTCCGTTTGTTGCGGCCTTGCTTGCACCCTGCAAATCTCCTGCGCCCAGCCTACGGCTTAATAAGCTGTTCACACCCACGGCGGTGCCCATAACTAGCGACATAAGCAATAGCTGTACCGAAAACACAAACCCAACAGCAGCTAGTGCTCCTTCGCCCAGGCGCGCCACAAAAATACTATCCACCACATTATAAAGCGCTTGCACAAGCATACTTATAATAATTGGTGTACTCATATTCAAAAGCAGCGGCCCAATATTCATGCTACCCATCTTGTTGCCTTGTTCAGGCTTTTCTGCTTGCCGATTCTCAGCGCCCTTAGGTTCTTTATCCAATTCCTTTTCACCTCATAAAAACAAAAGCAAGTCGGGCCCATAAGGCCCGACTTTATATAAAAAATTCAAACTAACGTTTTGAGAACTGCGGCGCACGACGTGCGGCTTTAAGGCCGTACTTCTTACGCTCTTTCATGCGTGGGTCACGGGTTAAGAAGCCTGCTTTTTTCAGCTGTGGGCGCAGCGCTTCGTCAAACTGCAACAGCGCACGAGCAATGCCGTGGCGTATAGCACCTGCCTGCCCCGACACACCGCCTCCGGCCACACGTACGGCAATATCAAACTTGCCCAGTGTATCTGTAAGCACCAGTGGCTGGCGTACAACAAGTTTTAGCGTTTCAAGGCCAAAATAGTCGTCAATTTCACGGTCGTTCACGGTAATTTTGCCGCTGCCGTTATACACTCTCACACGTGCTACAGAGCTTTTGCGGCGGCCGGTTCCATAAAAATAAGGTTTTGTCTCGTACATTCCTTCCGCCTCCTTTTAAAATTCGTAAGCCTGTGGCTTTTGTGCCTGGTTTTTGTGTTCTGCGCCTTTGTACACACGCAGACGGGTTAAAGCGTTTGCCCCAAGTGTGTTGTGTGGCAGCATGCCTTTTACGGCCTTCATCATAGCAAAGTCACTGCGCTCGGCCATAAGCTTGCGGTACTGAACCTCTTTCAGGCCGCCCATCCAGCCCGTGTGGCGATAGTAGTACTTTTTCTCCAGCTTGTTGCCGGTAAGTACTGCCAAATCGCAGTTAATAATAACAACATGGTCGCCCCCATCAACATTCGGGGTAAAGTCCGGTTTGTGTTTGCCCCTCAAAAGTACTGCTGCTTTTGTGGCCACACGCCCCAGCGGCTTGCCGGCTGCGTCAATCACATGCCAGGTGCGCTGCACCTCGGCGGGCTTTTTTAATGTGGTGCTCATCTTTATACCTCCCTTGAAAACACGCGGCCGCTCGCCGCTGTTTTTACATCGTTTGGGCGCCTTACCTAAGGCGCAAGATGTATTATATCTCACAGCCGCGCAGCTTGTCAACAACTATTCTCCATTTTTTTAATTGGCCGATTGCAAGCTGCCGTTTGCTCTCATTTCCTACGTTTTACTCCGTTTTATTAATATCGCATTTTCAAAAGAATTTGTCTTTACAGCGGTAAAGCATGTTTGGTATACTATTTCATGGAACATCGTCTGCCTAAAGGTAATGGGAGCCAAAGCATTATAATACCATATACAAAAGGAATTCTATGAACGGCAATAAAAAAATGCAGCGGCTGGAAGGCTCGGCCCGCAGGGCAATGCAAACCTACCAAATGATACAAAGCGGCGATACCGTATGCGTCGGTCTTTCGGGCGGCAAAGACAGTATAGCGCTTGTGCTTGCTCTGCACAACCTCACCCGATATTACGAGCTGCCGTTTTCGGTATGCGCCTTAACACTAGACCCTCAGTTTGACGGCAAGCAAACCTGCTATGCCTCCCTCACCTCTTTTTTGCAACTGCAAGGCATAGCCCACCACGTTGTGCGTACAAATATAGGCCCGCTTGTGTTTGAGCAGCGGAAAGAACAAAACCCATGCGCCCTGTGCGCCAAAATGCGGCGAGGCGTATTGCATGCCGAAGCTCAAAAACTTGGCTGCAACAAGGTAGCGCTTGGCCACCACCTAGATGACGCCGTAGCTACATTTTATATGAACCTTTTCGGCGAAGGCCGCATTGGCTGCTTTGCTCCGCTAACGTGGCTTTCCCGCCGTGATATAACTGTTATTCGTCCTTTTGTAATGGCCCGCGAACAAGACATCTCAACTGCCGTGCAACAGATAGGCGCTCCCATAATAAAAAGTCCCTGCCCCATCGACGGCGCAACATCCCGCGCCGCTGCCGAGGCTTTTGTGCGCTCTCGCGAACAGCAGGACCCTGCGTTCTGCCAAAAAATGCTTGGCGCACTACAAAAAGCAGACTTAAACGGATGGGGTGTGTAGCACCGCTTTGCGCTTATACAAATCTCAAAACTACCGCAGCATTTAAGCCAAATCCATATAAACTGCGCTGCCTTATAGCATCTAGAGCCTAATATTATCCACGCATTGCAAAATGCACAAAACCGAGGTGACACCAATTGGGCATTGAATTTGAACGCCGCTGCTGGGCCGAAATAGACCTCGACTGCCTGCGCCACAACTTCAGTCTTGTACAGCGCCAGGCAGGCAGCGCCGCTGTTATGGCGGTAGTTAAAGCCAACGCTTACGGCCATGGCGACCTTGTTACAGCCCGTGCGCTGGAAGCCGCAGGTGCGCAGCGCTTTGCGGTTTCGGGCCTTGCCGAAGCCATTCTTTTGCGGCGCGGCGGTGTAAAACGCCCCATTCTGCTGCTGGGCTACACCATGCCACAGCACGTAATGCGTCTGCGCCGAGGCAACCTAACCCAGTGCATATACAGCCCGCTTTATGCAAAGCAAATGTCGCAAGCCGCAACAGAGGCGGGCATAAAACTGCGGGTGCACTTCAAAGTGGATACCGGCATGGGCCGCCTTGGCTTTAATGCAAAAGATAACCTTGAAAAATGCATAGACGAGCTTGCCGCAGCCTATGCTCTTCCCGGCCTGCGGCCTATAGGCATATTCACCCACTATGCCGCAGCCGACTCTACCGAACAGTCCGATATCGCCTACACAGAGCAACAATTCAAGCTGTTTCAGCAGGTGCTGCATGGGCTGGCACAGCGCGGCATAACCTTCCGCTATGCACACTGCTGCAACTCAGCAGGTATGATAGCCCACCCCGAAACCCGAATGGACATTGTTCGCCCAGGCATTATCCTGTACGGCGCACAGCCCAGCAGCCAGGTTACCCTGCCCGGTCTAAAGCCGGCATTTAAGCTAAAAACGGTGGTTACAATGGTAAAGCCACTTGCCAAAGGCGAGTCGGTGAGTTACGGCCGCATATTCACCGCTCCTCACGATATGCAGGTGGCCACACTGGCTGTTGGCTATGCCGACGGCTACCCCCGCCTTCTTTCCGACACCGGCGTTGTAGACATAGAAGGCAAAGCAGCGCCCATCTTAGGCCGAGTTTGTATGGATCAAATGGTGGTGGATGTAACCCACAACCCAGCCGCCCGCCAGGGCAGCATTGCCACCCTGTTTGGCGGCGGTGCAGCCGATACTGTTGAACAGATGGCCGAAAAATGCGGTACCGTAAACTACGAAATTTTGTGCAACATCGGTCGCAGGGTTCAGCGTGTATACATCGAAGACGGCCGCGAAACCTTACTTGCCGACTATATGCAAGAGCGCTAACGCCTGGTTTCGCCTTAAAACCTCGCCTGCTTTGGATAAATTCATGCGCCTTGCTTAGCCAACGCTATTGCACACCATAACCAAGGAGAGCACATATGAAACAATTACTTGTGGTGGTAGACTATCAAAATGACTTTGTAAGCGGTGCGCTCGGCTTTGAGGGCGCACAAACGCTGGAAGCCCCTATTATGCAAGCTATAGAAAACACGTTGGCCAATGGCGGATATGTGCTATTTACCCGCGACACCCATCAAGCCAACTACCTTGAAACACGCGAAGGCACACACATTCCCGTACCCCACTGTATAGAGGGCGAGCATGGCCACAAGCTTTTTGGTCGCCTTCAACAATACGAGCAAAACACTCCCCCAAACTGTGCTTTTATAGATAAACCCACATTCGGCAGCGCAGATATTGCACAAGCCGCATACCAGCTTTGTGGCGGTGCGCCCGATAGCATAAGCATGTGCGGTGTTGTTACCGACATCTGCGTTATCACAAACACGCTGCTACTGCACAGCGCATTCACAGATGCCCGCATACAGCTTTTAGCCTCTGCCTGTGGCTCCGGCAATTCCGAAAATGCCGCTAAAGCGCTGGATGTATTAAGCAATATGGGCATTGCCGCTGTTTAAAAAATATGTATTTCGTTCTTGGCAATAACCTTAAGATATGATATACTAAACTATAATTCGGAAAATTGCGTGCCAATGGCAGCTGAGAGGATGTGTTTTCAATGGCCGATGGCGGTTATGAATACGAGCAATATGCGCCACAAAAAGATGGCCCTTTGTTCAGCAACGCTATGTTTGGGTTCAATAAAGAAGAGGTTTTAGAGTACCTAGACGAATTGGCGGACGAAAACTACCAGCGGCAGGATGCCGCCGATAGACAAATTCAAGAACTGGTTCAGCGCATAAATGCGCTGGAAGCTTCGGGTCCTACTGCGCCTGCCGACAACAGCGCCGTGATGGCCGAGCTTAATGCTGCCAAAGAGCAGATGCAGCAACTATCCGAGCAGGTTGGCCGGCTAGACGAAGAGCTTGAAATAGCCAAAGCTGCAACCCAACAGTCAGAAGAAGAGCTGGCCGAAGTAAAAGACCAGCTTATTACCCAGCAGAAAGAAAACAGCTGGCTGCGCGACGAAGCGCAGAAAAACGATGAAGAAATCTCCACACTTCGCACCCAGCTAGATGCCGGCACCTCCTCCGATAGCGGCGAGTGGCAGCGAGAGCTTGCCCAGGCAGAGGCGCGTGCCGAAGAGTTGAAATCCATGCTGGAAAAATCTAATCAAGAGCTCGAGGCCATAACCCTTGTGCACCAAGACCTGCTTAAAAACGGCGAGGCGCATATTGGTTATACAGATGAACAGCTTACACAAACCGAAGAACAACTTGTCCAAGCTGAAGAGCAGCTCACCCAAACCGAAGAGCAGCTTATCCAAACTGAAGAGCAGCTTATCCAAACTGAAGAGCAGCTTACCCAAACCGAAGAGCAGCTTACCCAAACCGAAGAGCAGCTTATCCACACCGAAGAGCAGCTTACACAAACCGAGAGCAAGCTCACCCAAACCGAAGAGCAGCTTACTCAAATCGGAGGCAAGCTCACCCAAACCACAGAACAACTCACCCAAACCGAGGGCAAACTTAGCCAAACCGAAGGTCAGCTCACCCTCACAAAAGGTAGGCTTGTTCAAACCGAAGAACAGCTTTCACAGCTGCAAGCACAACTTGAAGACACTCAGCTTCAGCTCGACAGTCATGTGCGCAGCCAAAACAGCAGCAGCCTAAAGCTTGCCGCACAAAACCAAGAGGTTACCCAGCTGCGCGACGATCTGCAGCAAGCCCAAATAAAAATTCACGAACTCGAGAGCCAAAAACCCTCTCAAACAGCCTCGGCAGCTATTATTGCCGACGCAAATGTAGAGGCCGACCGCATTCGCGCAATGGCTGTTGATGAAAAAGAGCGCATCCGCCGCCAGATTAAAAGCAGCGCAGGCGGCCTTGCCGAGAGCATCACCAACCTACGCGGCGACGTTACCGGCGTAGAGAGCGATGTAACCCAGGTACTGGAATCGGTGCAAACAGCACTTGCCGACATCCTATCAGCACTAAGCCGCACCGAGCAAAACCTAAACACTCTAGGCGTTCAGGTAGAGCGTTTCCCCGCAGCTTCGGCCGCTGTTCCTCCCCCGCCCGGTGTTGTATACTTCCAGCCGGGCCAGCAGGTAGCGCCCCAGGCAAAACCTACCACACGCAGTGGTCGCAACAGTAAAACTTTACAAAACTTTGGCACAGGTAGCTTCCGCCAGCTTAACAGCGACGAGCTCCCCGATGACTCCAACGTACGTCCGTTCAAACCCAGCTATAGCTCCGGCTCCACCACCCAGTGGCCCCAGCAAACTGCCACAGCCGAAGCGTATGCCGAAAACGAAGACCCCGCCGAAGAGCGCATGCGTGTACTAGCCGAAAATCTCGTAGATACACTGGTTCAAATGATGAACTAGCAGCTGCCCCGCAGCGCATGCACCACCTTAATAGTATACCCACACTTAAACATATGTAAGAATGGTTTGTCCATTCTTACATATGTTTTTTTGTTTTCCACATAACATTCATTATCTCTTAAAACCACCTAAGCAACCCTATCCTCCAAACAATGTTGCGAATAAACGATAGCTCTTAATACCTAAAGTTACCGC
The DNA here is from genome assembly GCA_964369525.1 of uncultured Oscillospiraceae bacterium. Lineage (GTDB taxonomy): Bacteria > Bacillota > Clostridia > Oscillospirales > Ruminococcaceae > JAAYCI01. The sequence continues at coordinate 9,231 of CAYJEW010000018.1, forward strand.
ATAGCAGATTCTTTTTGGTTCCATTTATTTTTTGTTAGCACTCTACTTGGTATAGTGCTAATTTTCACTTTTTAATCACGTTTATATGATTTTTTATTCACAATTTGCTCTTATAATAAAACCATAACATCAAGGCATGCCACTGCTAAACCGCTGCGGCTGCCACCAAAAACTTCTTCACCACAGAAAGGATTACACAACTATGAACAACATGCTTCAACTCCGCCGCCACGATGGCAACATCTTTAAGTACATGAACGACTTTGAGCGCAGCTTTTTTAATAGCAACTTCAAAAGCGCCCCCATGTTCCGCTGCGACATCAGCGACAAAGACAACGTCTACCTTATAGAGGCCGAACTACCGGGCTTCGAAAAGGAAAATATTCAGATAGAGGTAAACGAAAACGTCCTAACCATCTCCGCCTCCTCTGGCGAAACTTCTGAGAAAAACGACCAAAACGGCAACTACATCCGTCGTGAGCGCCACAGCAACAAGCTATCGCGTAGCTTCACAACAGATGGCATCAACCTCGAAGAGGTAAGCGCAAGCTATAAAAATGGTGTGCTACGGCTCAGCCTTCCTAAAACCACCCCTTCTGAGCCACAAACCAAAAAAATAGAAATTTCTGACTAAGAGCATTTCACTATAACTTGCATGCAGCAGCTTTGCAAAAACAACCGTATTTGCATGGTATTTTACATCTACTCCCCCTCTATATTTCATCCGTTTTTATTACATTCCCCTTTTTCATGCTCCTCTATATTTTACCCCTTATAGCACAAATCCCCCTGCAACAAGGCAGGGGGATTTGTGCTTATATTAAACTTATCCGCATAAACCCCTGCATAAAAAAATCAGCGCCGCATACGCCGCGCTGATTTCAATTATTAATTCTACTGCAACAACTCCAGCAGCTTCTGCTTTGGCACAACCCCTACCAGCTGCCCAACTACCTCGCCGTTTTTAAATGCAACTACGGTTGGTATGCTGCGCACCTGGAACTGGCCCGCCAGCTGGTTTTGTTCGTCCACATTTACCTTGCCCACCTTAAACTGTGGGTTCTCCTCAGCAATCTCTTCAATAATAGGCCCTAGCATGCGGCAAGGCCCGCACCACTCTGCCCAAAAATCTACAAGTACAGGCTTGTCACTCTTCAGTACTTCCTGCTCAAAATTATCTTTTGTTATCTCTAAAGACATACTTAGCACTCCTTTTCATTAATCAAAATAGCGTCCAAAAATATATTTATTTTCTGCTATGTTTAAATTATACCACTTTTGTATAGTTTGCGCAAGCATTTTATGTCGAATGTTGCTGCACTACTTATATTTTTTCGCACACACGCCTAGCAGCCCATATTCACCTGTCTACGAATATTCACGCCTCAACATCAAGCCCTTTGCTCTCATTTGTGCCTGCATTCTGATGCCCGCTGTGTCCGTCCGCTCCGCTACGTGTTGTAGTGTAGGTTGTACCACCGGCAATATAATACTGCTTACACTCAGGGCAAACCGCACCATGCAGCACCACCGCTTGCGACACCACCTCGTCGCCCTCGCGCTCAGCTTTTGCACGGTTGCGGGTCACATGCTCCTGCTCGTGTCCTCGCACAGCGCTGGCCGACAGCTCCGGCTCAATGTGCGTTGGGGTTTGAAAAGACACCCCCTGGTCGGTAGAGCCGTCCTTATACCTGCGGCTTGCGCAGGTTTGGCACTGCTCTGCAAACCTATTGTTCATCACATTGGCATATGCACGCTGCCTTGCCAGCTCACCTGCCGCAGACCCTTCAAGCGTACCGCTTGGCACAGCCAACCCGCCCGAAGGCATAGCCGCATTAGCAGTATCCCCTACTGCAGGTGTGCCACCACTAGGCACAGCCGTCCCACCCACAGGCGCATACCCGCCAGCAGGCATAGCGCCCGTAACCGCAGGCGGCTTTACCGCCCTCGGAATACCGCTAAAACCTAAACCTGTTTGTATATTCATATCATTGCTCCATATCTACCGCAAAGGCAACGGGAGTTGAACGCGCATCGCCTGTGAGCGGCGCATTTCTCTCTTAGATAATGAAAATTGTGCAGGGAATACTTTCCGTATTCGCAAGCAATTTGAAGAAATATAAGGGGAAATGCGTAAATAAAAACCGATGTAGGTTCAACTCACGTTACCTCAAACAAATATACTATATACCAACTAAAAACAACCTGATGCTTTTAGCATTTTCCACTCCATTTAAAATGCCTTGCGCTCAGCGATGCATGATAAGAACCTACACCACACCGCAAATCCTATTCGCTAAACTCCTGCTTCAAACTACGGGCAAACAATAAATTCAGCGCCTCTTGCGGCTTCATTTTGTTGTACAACACCTCGTACACCATAGCAGAAATCGGCAGCTCCACGTCATATTCTTTCGACAAACTCATCAACGCATCCACTGTGTAATATCCCTCTGCCAGCTTGTCATACGCTTCGCCTTTAACAAAACTTTCGCCAAAACGCCTATTGTTGCTGTGCATGCTAAACACCGTTGCCTCATAATCTCCCAGATGGCACAGCCCATACGCCGACAGCTCACTGCCGCCCATCGCCAAAATCAATCGCGCAAACTCTCGCGTGCCACGGCTCATCAAGGCGCCTTTTAGACTACCAAGCCCAAAGCCGTCAAGCATGCCGGCAGCAATACCCACCACATTTTTTGCAGCGGCGCCAATCTCGTTGCCTATTAAATCTTCTCCATAATAAAACCGCACCAGTTCGCTGGAAAATTCATTCACCAGCAGCTGCTTGTCGTCATAATTTTCGGCATCCAGCACCATGCAGTTTGGTCGCTCCTGTACAAACTCCTGCACATGCCCCGGCCCAAGCCACACCGCCACACGATTGCTTGCGTCCAACTCTTCACTCGCCACCTGCGACAACCGCTTGCCCGTGCCAATCTCAATACCCTTCATGCACAACACAAACAACTTGTCATGCACACCCATCTGCGCCAGCTGTACCATAAAACCGCGCAAATTCTGGCTGGGTATCGACACCAGCACCACAGGCGCTTGCAAGGCCTGCCTAATGTCGGTAGTAAGCTGCACACTCTGCGGCAGGCTAAGCATGCCGTTAGAGCGCTGCTGCACAAACATAGTGGTATTTTTACTACCTTCGCGCCCATATAGCGTCACATCGTGATTTATGCGATTTAAATACCACGCCAAAAAAGCGCCCCAGCGCCCGTTGCCTATAACAGAAACCTTCATAAATTCCTCCGAAATCGCAGCCGTGTATTATAAAAATGCACCGGCCTATCCTTTATATTTCATTCCACATCTGCTGTACATCGCACTACAAAGCAAGTTGCCGCACCTGCTTTGCGCCTTATTCTAAACTCTTAGTAAGAGCTACAGCATGTTAAATATCCCTTATTTGTCTATATGATATTATACCTCATTATACATCACCTGCATGCCTCACACAACCTTTAGCACCCACACCATTCTGCCGCCCTGTTCCACCATTTATCGCCCTTGACTATTCCACCCTATTTAGTTAGAATAGTTGAACATGCCTATTAAACCCTTGTTAATTATATACACATATAAAGCCCACACTTCTGGGGAGGAATATAATGCCTACCAAAACATTAAAAAGTGCATCGCTAGACATGACCCAAGGCAGCCCATTTAAGCTAATTGCCACATTTGCTTTTCCTCTGCTGCTTGGCAATGCTCTACAACAACTTTATAATATGGTAGATAGCGTGGTTGTGGGCCAATTTGTTGGCCACACCGCCCTGGCCGCCGTGGGCCTTTCGTTCCCCGTGTTTCTTATGATGGCCAGCATGTTCATCGGCTTAAGTAACGGCACCATGGTTATCGTAAGCCAGTTCTACGGCGCAGGCGATCAAAAACAGCTCAGCAAAACCATAGACACGGTATACACAGCGCTCATTATCGGTTCCATTCCGCTCTCGATTATAGGCATGCTTCTCGCCGGCCCCATCTTAACGCTGCTTCAGGCCCCGCCCGACGCCCGAAACGAGTCCTATACCTACCTGCTTATTGTGCTTGGCGGGCTTGTTGGGCCTTTAGGCTACAACCTAAATTCAGGCATACTGCAGGGCGTTGGCGACTCTCGCACCCCTCTGCTCTTTCTCACCATCTCCTGCGCTATAAACATTGTGCTGGACCTTGTATTGGTGCTGGTATTTCCGCTTGGTGTTGCCGGCGTTGCCATTGCCACCATAACAGCGCAGATGTTCAGCTGGATTTTCGGCATTTTTTATATCAACAAGCGTTACCCCCAGCTTCGAATACGCCCATTCTCATTTAAATTCGACAAACGCCTGTTTGCACAAATTCTACGCCTTGGCGTTCCGGCCGGCATTCAGATGAGCCTTTTTAGTATTGCCACTTTAATGCTGTCCCGCCTTGTAAACTCTTACGGTAGCGTATTTGCCGCAGGCTACGCCGCCGCAAACAAGCTAGACACCTTTGCATTTCTTCCCATCCAAAGCATTACAAACGCCGTCACCGCCTTCACCGGCCAAAACGTTGGCGCAGGCAGATTAGACCGCGTGTACAAAGGCGCTAAATCAACCCTTATCATGTGCCTTATTGTTTCAGCAATCGGCTTGCTGCTTATCCCTGCTGGGCCAATATTGTTGCGCATGTTCACAAACGATCCCGCGGTAATAGAGGCCGGCATGGCATATATCAGCCGCATACTGCCGTTTTACTGGATGCTCGCAACTTTATTCACCGTCAACAACACCATCCGAGGCGCGGGCGACCCCGTGCTACCCATGCTCTCGGCCGTTTTGTCGCTACTGCTGTTGCGCGTGCCCGCAGCTTATCTACTGGCCGAATTCTTTGGGAAAGAAAACATATACTTTGCCTACCCCATTGGCTGGGTGCTCGGCATGATAATCTCCATCTCCTACTTTTTCTCCGGCAAATGGAAAAATAAAGGCATCACCCGTGCTGGTAGCAATATCTCCCCAATCGAATAAACCCTACAAAAATGTGCCTGTCTTTTACAAGACAGGCACATTTAGTTAACCCAATGTAACGCTGCAAACTATTACTCTAAAAAGGCATCAATAATAACCCTCTCGGCCTCTTCCTCGCTAAGCCCCAGCGTCTCCAACTTTATCAGCTGGTCGTTGTTAATGCGCCCTATAGCCGCCTCGTGCACAATAGCGGCGTCGGGATGGTTTGCCTCAATAGCGGGTATAGCCTTCACCGATGCATTGTCCATAATAATCGAGTCGCACTGTATATGCGCCTTGCAAGCGGCGCCTCCCACAGCCACAGGCTTAAACTCCTGCTTGGAAGAATCTTTTGCCACCGAACGTGATATAATCCGCGCGCTTGCGCCGTCGCCATCCAGATATATATCTATGTCCGACACCGCCGTCTGGTTATCATGCGTCAAAAGCTTTTCCATCACCTGCAAGCGGGCATTCGCCCCCAGATGCGCCGTTGTTTCACGCACGGTAGAGCTCACCCCTTCAATCTGGGTCATCTCTATCTCGCACACACTGCCTTCCTCAAGCTGCAATAGCGTCACAGGGTTCAGCACCCTCTCGCCACTGCCCTCGCCCTGGCCGTAATGCTTTTCCGAATACCTCACAACCGCGCCTTTTCCAATATGAAAGCTATGCACGCCGTCGTGCTCGCTCTTCTCGCTGCCGCAGTTGTGTATGGCGCACCCCGCCACAATGGTCACATCGGCGCCCTCGCCTATATAAAAATCGTTATACACCATCTCGTTCAACCCGGCCTCGGTAAGCACCACGGGAATATGCACGCTCTCATTTTTTGTTCCCGGCTTAACCACCACATCTATGCCCGGCTTGCCGTCGGCTCTCGCCTTTATCTCAATACCCGCGGTAGATACCCGCTGTGCCGTGCCGCCATCCAGCCGCAGATTAAACGCTCCGCTTACTGCGCCGTCAATGTCCGCCACTTTTTTTAGCAACTCTTTGGATATTTCATCTATATTTATACTATTTGTAGTTTTATCTGCCATGTTATTTCTCCTTTCAGCGTGTAGCCACAGCCGCGTCCACCGCTTGCCAGTTCATCGGTGCGGGGCATGCGCCGTCGGCCTCTGCGCCCCCGTGCAAGCTCGGTAGCACCTCTTCGCGCGGCCCATACTGCGCCACACTGCCACCGGCAATCACCATAATATCATCTGCCAGCTGCAAAATCCTCTCCTGGTGCGATATTATAACAATGCTCTGCCCGCCCTGCTGTTTTAAGCTGCGGAATGTTTCTACCAGCATCGAAAAACTCCAAAGGTCTATTCCGGCCTCAGGCTCGTCATACAGCGAAAGCTGCGGTTTTCTTGCCAAAAGCGTCGCAATCTCAACCCTTTTCAGCTCGCCTCCCGACAATGAAGCGTCGGCGTCTCTGTCTATATAGTCCTGTGCGCACAGCCCTACACGCGATAGGTATGCGCAGCTTTCCATCTCGCCCATCTCATGGCCCGCCGCAAGCTCCAACAGCTTACTTATCTTTATTCCCTTAAACCTCGCAGGTTGCTGAAACGCATAGCCAATGCCCATGCCTGCACGCTGCGATACGCTAAGGGCTGTAATATCTTCCCCTTTATAAAGCACCTGCCCGGCCGTGGGCTTTTCAATACCCATTATAATTCTCGCCAGCGTACTTTTGCCGCCGCCGTTGGGCCCTGTAATCACCAAAATTCGCCCACTTTGCATCTTAAACGAAATATCTTTCAATATCTCCACAGCGCCGCCCACTCCCTGCGCTGTAAAAGATACATTTTTTAGCTCTAGCATAATCTATCTCCCTCTTATACTACCAATTTAGTATAGTTTGTATATTTACTATACCACGATTTATATCCATATACAAGTACACCCGTCAACTTCACACACCTTGATAATCCAAAACCGCTTTCTTTAGGTAATCCTAACTGCGCCGAGCTTTGCTATACCAAAACTTTTAGCGGCATATGCTCTCATTATATTATAGCTACTATGCTATCCTTTAACCCTGCGCACTCCGCTGTTTTGCCACACCGCCTATCGCCCATCCGCTCATTTTTGTGCACACCGCCCAAACCACCGCCCCACGCTTGTATTCCCCCTCTTTATATGCTACCATCAAACAAATAAACAAAGCTACTCGGAGGTACTTTATGGGGCGCATATACAACTTTTCGGCAGGTCCGTCCATGCTACCACTTCCCGTTCTAGAATCCGCACAGCGCGACATGCTAAACTATGGCGACAGCGGCATGAGCGTGATGGAAATGAGCCATCGCTCGCCCGTATACGACCAAATCATCCAAAGCGCCGAGGCCCTACTGCGTAGCGTAATGGGCATTCCAAATAACTACAAGGTGCTGTTTTTACAAGGCGGCGCCACGCTTCAGTTTGCCATGCTTCCCGCCAACCTTTTGGCAAACGGCGGCTGTGCCGACTATGTGCTAACCGGCTCTTTCTCTGCCAAAGCATACGAAGAAGCCCTCGCCCTTGGCAAAGACGTCGCAGTTGCCGCCAGCACAAAATCCGAAAACTTTTCGCGCATCCCCTCTCAAAAAGAGCTGTCACTGCGCAAAGACGCCGCTTATGTGCACATCTGCTCAAACAACACCATCTACGGCAGCCACTGGCAATATGTGCCAAACACAGGCAACGTGCCCCTTGTGGCCGACATGTCCAGCTGCATCCTCTCGCAGCCTATAGACGTGTCCAAATACGGCATTATTTATGCAGGTGCACAAAAAAATATCGCCCCCGCAGGTCTCACCGTTGTTATCATCCGCGAAGACCTGCTCTGCGACTCGCTGGGCAACACCCCCACCATGCTAAACTACGCCACCATGGCCAAAAACAACTCTATGTACAACACTCCGCCATGCTGGCCCATCTACATCACAAAGCTCGTGCTGGAATGGATAGAGCAAACAGGCGGCCTTGCTGCCATGCATCAGCACAACACCGAAAAAGCAGCTTTATTGTATAACGCCCTAGATGCCTCCTCTTTTTATAAAACAGGCATCTCAAAGGCCGACCGCTCGCTGATGAACGCCACCTTCTCCACCGGCAACACCGAGCTGGATGCCCTATTCGCAAAACAAGCTACCGCCGCAGGCCTAAGCAACCTTAAGGGCCACCGTGCTGTTGGCGGCATGCGTGCATCCATTTACAACGCCATGCCAAAAGAAGGCGTGCAGGCGCTTGTATCCTTTATGCAAGAGTTCGAGCGCACAAATGGCTAAATTTCCTATCGTAGCAATTTTAGGTCTTTTATCCCAGCCGCCCTTGCCCTATTGCGCTCCGCCTATCAATCTGCTATAGTTAACTTGTATTTCATATACTTCTACACAATTAAATATTCTTGTTGCAAGTGGGCGGTATACACCGCCTGAAAAGGGAAACAGGTGCAATTCCTGTGCGAACCCGTCGCTGTAACAGAGCGTACGCCCCAAAAAGCCACTGGCATCTGCCGGGAAGGCGGGGTTATCTCCTCTGAAGCCAGAAGACCTGCTTGCTGCTTTGTGTTACAAATACCACGCGGACTTGGTTTTTGTGCGTTTTTTATTAACGCATCCATCTCTGCCGGCAGTCTATCGGTGATGGATGTTTTTTTATTATAGCAACCCAAAAAAGGAGAATTCACATGCAACCCCAAACACCTGCAAAAAGCAAAAAGCCCATTATCATTCTGGCCGTAATACTCGTTCTTGCCATAGCCATATCGGCAGCCGTATATGTTGCTACCCGCCCCGCCACGGTGGAGGGCGCCAAATCCATCACCGTTATAATTGACAACGGCCAAGAGGCTCAGTCTTTCACCATCAACACCGATGAAGAATATCTTGCCGATGCACTGCTTGCCGAAGAACTTGTGCAGGGCGATGTTAGCGAGTTTGGCCTATATATCCTCACCGCAAACGGCACCACCGCAGACGAAAACCTAGAGCAATGGTGGCTTATCACCAAAAACGGCGAAGGGCTGGAAGAGGGCGTTAGCTCCACCGCCATATCCGACGGCGACCAATACGAAATAACCCTTACAACAGGCTGGTAATTATGCCCACAACCACACGCCAAACTATAGTCCAACACATATGCTACACAGCCGCAATGAGTGCCATTATGCTTGTTGCGCAGGTGGCTTTAGCCGCTCTGCCCAATATAGAGCTTGTGTCGCTGTTTGTGGTTGTGTTCACTATGTACAACCCCCGCCTTGCCAGAGCCGCCATTGCGGTATTTGTGCTAATGCAAGGTATTCTATACGGCTTCCACACCTGGTGGGTCACCTACATTTATGTATGGTATATCCTTCATTTCATAGTTTTTGCGCTACGCCGCCATGCCTCGCCACTGTTGCTTTCCCTTGTGGGCGCCATATATGGCCTTCTGTTCGGCGTTTTATGCTCGCCCATATACTTTTTTACACTCGGCATAGGCGGTGGCATATCTTGGATAATCGCAGGCGCTCCGTTCGACATTGCCCACTGTATTGGCAATCTTCTCTCCATATTTATCCTGTATCGTCCTTTAATGCGCCTTAGCAGCATGCTGCCGTTGCAACCCCACTCAGCACCTTCCTAAATATTTCTTAAATTTATGCACATTTGCTACAAATTTTACCCAAGTGCTAGAAAAAAAACAACACATGTGCTATATTGTTATAGGGCGTTTTCGCCCACAGATTATCTACTAAATTTTGTGCAGGAAAGGAATTATGCATTATGAGAATCGCAATTATCGGTGCAGGCTCTATGGGAACTATTATCGGCGCGTACCTTACCAAAGCGGGGTATGACGTATCCATGTACGACGCCAACAAAGCTCACGTTGAAGCCATGCAACAAAACGGAGCCACCATACAGCATCTAGAGCCCGAGCGCACCTTCACCATCCCCGTAAAAGCTTTTACTCCCGACCAAATGGAAGGCATCTACGACTTAGTACTGCTTTTAACAAAGCAAACTGCAAACCCCGTAGTACTGCCTAACCTTGTAAAATTCCTAAACGAAAAAAGCACAGTTGTAGCCCTGCAAAACGGCATCCCCGAGCCCTCGGTAGCCGAAATAATCGGCAAAGAGCGTGTTGTGGGCGGCGCTATGATGTTCCCTGCAACCTGGATTTCCCCCGGCGTTTCAGCTGCTACAGTTACATACGAAGGCCTTAAAGGCAACGGCTTTGACCTTGGCGAGATGAGCGGCGGCATCACTCCCCGAATTAAAGAAATCGGCGCTATTTTAGAAAACGTAGGCAAATGCGCCCTTATGGAAAACCTCATGGACGTTCGCTGGACAAAACTGCTTATCAACTCCTGCGGCAGTGGCTTGTCTGCAGCGCTAAACTGCACCTTCGGCGATGTAACCGACAACCCAAAATCCCTAACAGCCGAGGCCATGATTGCTAAAGAATGTATCGAAGTTTGCCACGCTGAGGGCCACAAAATGGTAGAAACCTTCGGCCTAGACTTCGAAAAACTCTACTGGACCAATAAAGAAGAGTTGCGCCAGGTAATGGACGCCTTCATTAAAGTTTACTCCACCTCTAAAGCCGGCAAGGCCAGCATGCTGCAAGACCTTGAGAAAAAGCAGGCCACCGAGATAGACTTTATCAACGGCCACGTTGTGAAATACGGCCAAAAACACGGCATCCCCACCCCGGTAAACGCCATGGTGGTAGAGCTTGTTAAAGAAGCCGAAGCTCGCAAAGGCCTAAACGATATGAGCTACCTGTCCCGCTTTGACGAAGTGCTTAAAGGCTTCGAGGATATGTACTCCTAATGTTCGCCTACCTATAATCTCATGGCTTGCCGGAGCGGGTTTTCCCGCTCCGGTTTTTATTTGTTGCTACTTCATATCAATTGAAGTTTCAACCGTTATTTTGTATAATATATAGTAGTATAATTTACTATTCAGAAAGCAGGTGAACGCTTGGGCAAATTTCTAAGCACCCTAAACGGCAAAAAAATCGCGCTTATCGGCGCTGGTGTGTCCCACCGCGAGCTGCTTTTACAGTTTTCCAAAGCAGGCGCTGCTGTTACACTGTGCGACCAACGCACGCAAGACTTTTTTAAAGCCGAACTACCGCAGTGGCAACAGCTTGGCATCCGCTTACACCTCGGCGCAAACTACCTTTTAGGCCTTGAGGGGCAAGACATGATTTTGCGCACCCCGGGCTTCCGCTTTCACACTCCCGAGCTACAGCAGGCCGCACAAAGCGGCAGCGAGATAACCAGCGAGATGGAGCTTTTTTTCCAGCACTGCCCCTGTAAAATTGTTGGCATTACTGGTAGCGACGGTAAAACCACCACCACATCACTCATTGCCGAAATGTATAAGGCCAACGGCCACACAGTACATCTCGGCGGAAACATAGGCCGCCCTTTATTACCTATTGTCGACACCATCTCTACGCAAGATATTGCCGTGGTAGAGCTTTCCAGCTTCCAGCTCATCTCCATGCGCTGCTCGCCCAACATCGCCGTGGTTACAAACCTCACCCCAAATCATCTAGACCAGCACAAAGACATGGCCGAATACATAGACGCCAAGCGCAATATTTTAGCTTGGCAGCAAGCCACCGACCAAGCCATTTTAGGCTTTGAAAGCCCTATTGTTCACGATTTCGAAAGCGATGTAAATGGCAGCCTTCGCTGGTTCAGTCACCTGCGCGAGGTAGACAGCGGCGCATTCCTCTCAGAAGATGGCGCCCTATGCCTTGCAAAAGATGGGCATGTTGCACAGGTTATCTCCTCCCATGAGGTTGCGCTGCGCGGCCAACACAACATACAAAACCTATTGGCCGCTTTTGCGGCAGTGCAAGGCGATGTGCCAATGAGCGTAATGCGCAAGGTTGCCGCCGAGTTTTCAGGCGTGCCTCATAGGCTAGAGCCTGTTCGCACGCTTGAGGGCGTGCAATGGTTCAACGATTCTATTGCCACAAGCCCCACCCGCGTTATTGCGGCGCTCAATACCTTTAACCAAAAAATTATTGTTATCGCAGGTGGATACGATAAAAACATCCCGTTTGCGCCGCTGGCGCCTCACCTACTGGCGGGCGCTAAAGCACTGGTGCTCACAGGCCCAACCGCATCCAAAATATCTGCTGCTGTAAAAGCCGAACCAAGCTTTACCGATACCTCCCTCCCCATTCTATATGCGGCAGACCTGCCCGACGCTGTGCTACAAGCCAAAACATTTGCACAAAATGGCGACATTGTTGTTCTCTCGCCTGCCAGCGCCTCGTTCGATGCATATTCAAACTTCGAAGCCAGAGGCGAACATTTCAAGGAGTTGGTGAACGCATTATGATTAGGTTAGCTACTGAACAAGACGATATTTTGATCCGCCAAAAAGCCGATGACACCATAGGCATTGGCCCACGGCTTTGGGTGTGTTGGGAGCTTTTTTACCAAAACCCGTCCCTGCCTTACAACTTCTACATTGTAGATGAAAAATCCATATTACTACATAGCGGTGGCAACCTCACTCTGCTTGGTGCCGTGCCAAACGAAGAAGAGATGAATGAATTTGTCAAATATATTGGCTGTAGACGCTTTATCAGCGACGGCTGGCTGCCCGAAGGCTGGAAGCCCCACCCATCACTGCTAATGGTATGGAAAGGCGCTCGCCGTGCAATAAATATTCCCGAGCACTTCATAGCTGCTCCCAACGTGCGCAGCGTTGTAGACGTAGTGCAAAACAGCGAATTTTTGCTAAACGATAGCTACGAAGACGCCCTAAACGACCTTCTTGCACGCAAAGAACGCGGCCTTTGTGTACTATACGGCGTAAATAACGATAGCGGTACGCTGGTAAGCACATCCGGTGCATGGTGCCTAACAGAAAAAGAGGCCTATATTTCAGGCGTTGCCACGCTGCCTGCAGCACGTGGCCGCGGCTATGCCGCTGCGCAAATTGGGCTACTTTGTGCTACACTAAGCCCCCGCCGTATTAGCCTTGTATGCCACCCAAAACACGAAATCTATTACCGCCGCATGAACTTTTCCACCCCCGGCGCTAAGGTACTAATGGCCAACAACCCCGCATTTGCCACCGAAGAGGATAACGCATGAGTATACAATGGGCAGAGCTTCCAAGCGCTCTGCAATCGGCCAACCTGCAAGCAATGCAGCAGATTGTACCGCAACTCGCCGAAATAGAAGAAATAAAAGAACAAAACCAACTAAAGCTACTTTCTGCATTCATGCAGTGCCGTGTAGCTTCCAATCACCTGCTTGGCAGCACAGGCTACGGCTACGACGACGCCGGACGCGATAAACTGGCCGAGGTTTTTGCCTGCTACACAGGCAGCGAGGCCGCCATTTTCCGCCATAGCTTTGCCAGCGGTACCCATGCGCTATCCACCGCTCTTTTTGGCATACTTCGCCCAAATCAGCAGATGCTCTGCGCCACAGGCCGCCCATATGACACGCTCATTGGCGTAATTGGCCTTAATGGCAAAGGCGGCGGCAGCCTTGCCGAATTTGGCATCGGCTACCAAGAACTTGCGCTATGTGCAGGCGGCACGCCGGACTTAAAAGGCATTGCGGCACACGCTAAAAATTCCGCCATGCTATACCTACAGCGCAGCTGCGGTTACGACAGCCGCCCTGCGCTTTCACTAAGCGATATTGCCAAAGCTGCCCAAGCCGCCAAAACTGCAAACCCTAATATCTATGTTGTGGTCGACAACTGCTACGGTGAGTTTGTTGCCACCGAAGAGCCCACCCACCATGGTGCCGACCTTATCGTAGGCTCGCTCATCAAAAACCCCGGCGGCGGCATAGCCCCCAGCGGCGGTTACATAGCAGGTAAGGCCGCCTTGGTAGAGCTATGCGCCCAGCGCATGACAGCCCCCGGTGTTGGCGCCGAGGTTGGTAGCAGCGCAGGCGATGTTCTTCGCCAGCTTTGGCTAGGGCTTTATTTTGCCCCGGGCGTCGTGGCCGAAGCCATGAAAGCAGGCGCATATGCCACAGCGCTCTTCTCCATTTTGGGCTACGAGGTAAAGCCCTCTGCAGGTGCCCCCCGCGGAGACATCATCACCGCCATTCACCTAAAAAATGCATCCAACCTCAGCACATTCTGCAACCAAATCCAAGCACACAGCCCTATAGACAGCCACCTGTCGCTGCAGCCTTGGCCTATGCCCGGCTATAACTGCGATGTTATAATGGCGGCAGGCGCATTCACACTAGGCAGTAGCATCGAGCTATCGTGCGACGCGCCCATGCGGCCGCCCTACACCGCATTTTTGCAAGGCGGTCTAAACTTTGCCGCCTCCCGCGCCGCCATACTTCAGGCGGCAGCCACCCTTCAACCATAACACGTCGTCGCAAACTAAACGTAGTTTGCGACGCATTTTTGCAATTTTATAAAAACCATCGCACACGCCGCTTCCTGCCTCCTCCTTTTCCGCCAAAGGGCATGCCCTGGTTTTCTGTATGCGTTACAAATCCCCGCAAAACAAGCGCCTAGGCTACCCGCCGTAAGGCGCCTCTTAAACGGGCTGCTACCTCAACAACACAAACCCCTTTGTGCACCTAGTACTCAAATTAAGCGCTTTTTATAGCCACCCCTCCCCTAAACCACATCAATTCCCCTCAGCACTCCACTAAAAAATTAAAAAGCCCGGGCATCTGCCCGAGCTTTTTTGCATTATATATGCAGCTATCGCTACATCATATTTCATCTATTTTTTGCTGTAATCATACCAGCCTTTTCCGCTCTTGCGCCCAAACTCTCCCTTGTCATACTTCTCTTTCAAAAGGTCAAACCCTATTGGTTTCTCTCCGGTTTTTTGGTACGCTTCATCTCTCATAAAATAGTTGAGATCAATACCAATCAGATCCATCAAACGGAATGGCCCCATAGGATGGTTTAGTCCGTTTTCAACCGCAATATCCACTTCTTGTGGAGTTGATACACCCAGTTCCACAATCTCAAGCGCTGTATCAGTAATAGCGCGTTGTACACGGTTTACAAGGAAACCGTCAAGCTCTTTCTTCAAAACAACAGCCACCTTGTTTTCAAGGCTGTCCACAAAACCGCTCAGCGCCTGTGCTGTCTCGTCGCTGGTGTGCGGGCCTTGCACAATCTCAACCAGCCGCATAACCAAAGCAGGGTTAAAATAATGCAGGTTGGCAAGCCTCGATGGGTTAGACACAAAGTCCACAAACATAGACGATACCATAAAACTGGAGTTTGTAGTAATAATGGTATCACTCCTCACCAGCTTATCCAATTTTTTAAAGAACTCTTCTTTCACGTCCATCTTTTCCACAATTGCTTCAATCACAAGGTCGCAGTCTTTTGCGCCCTCCTCCATTGTGTCGTAGGTGGTCAATTTATCAAATGCAGCGTCTGCAACAGCCTTTTCCATCTTGCCTTTTGCCACACGCCCATCCAAATACTCGCGCGCCCAGCTACTCACATTCTCGCCCACACCGGGCATGCTGTCAAATAATGCCACAGTATAGCCATTCAGCGCCGCATCCAGCGCAATCTGCCGCCCCATCAGGCCGCCACCGGCCACAAATACCTTTTTTATATCGCTTGCTTTCATCTTTTAACCCTCCTAGTTTTAAGCTTAAGTGCTCCGCGCAGTTAAAAAAGCTACCAAAAGTACTCTAACATAAATAGTATATATAGTTTTCACCATATGTTCAATATATTTTTTGTTGTATATACAAAAATAACTGTGCATCTCCCCTATAGTTGCTTACCGCATTGACTAAAGCGCTCAAATTTGATACAATATTTTTGTTGCCTTTACGCGGGTATGGCGGAATTGGCAGACGTGCAAGATTTAGGATCTTGTGCCGCGAGGCGTGCAGGTTCGACCCCTGTTACCCGCACCACCAGCGTGACGCTGGACCCAATAGGCATCGGATTAAATCCGGTGTCTTTTTTATATTAGCTTATATTTTTACACAGTTCCTATACAATCACTCTCACCAGCGTGACGCTGGACCCAATCAATTTTGGGTTCAGTGTCATTTTTTAGTTATATCATTTTTTTGTAGCTGACACATACGCAAAAGAGCTGTCTTATTTAGATGTTTCTTTTATTTTTTTATGGTATAATTGGATATATCTACTGCCACCCATTTTTCCCGTAGTTGCAGGGCATCGCATTTAAAAACAATTATACATCATCTAATATTATTATATATCAGCCGCTATTGCTTGCATAATATAAACCAATTTAACCTTAAACAATTAACTTTCCACTCAGAAGATGACTACCACCAACTATTATTAGCATTAAAAACAGATATCAAATTTGTGCAACTGTTTCACCCTTTCGATACCGCAAATAAAGTGATTTTGTTTGCTCAAAAAAACATGAAACTTATACACCAAAACTTTAGCGTTAGGGAATAAAACGAACCCGTTTTTTATTTAGCCAAAAGCCCTAAAACTGCGTCAGTGCGCCTCAGCAAGGCGCAAGCCTTACAGCGCCGCACTTTCTTATTTTAGAACTTTTGGCGGTATAAAAAATTTGCAAAACCTACCACCTGCAAATTTTTGCGGTAGATAAGGCAGACGAGCTAGTAATACTTGGTGTATTGCGAGTGAGGATAACGCAATATACCGCAAAAATTGGCCGTGGTAGGCGTGGTTCGTTTTACTCCCTAACGCTTAAGCAACAAATTTTGTACATCAAAATATAGTAAAAAAATGCCTCTATACACATTTGAACTCAATGAAACATTTCACACCTACTTAAAGTCGTTTAATTATATTTTTATAAATGCCAACGAAAACAACATTCAGTTCAATAAAAACTTTACTCAAGTAGATATAGCTTTCCTAGATAAAAAATGAACCTGATTTTTTTCACCATAACGCATGAAGGATTATCCTATTTAGCAAATCCAATATACCCCGCATACTCGCACGCTATAAATATATCATCAAAATAACCTCTTATTATCTGGCGTCCACCCTCCTATAATAACCAAACTACACATGGAGATATAATATGAACCATTTAGAGCAATACGGCCTTGCCGCCCGCTTTGTCGCCGAATCAACGCTATACCCAAATTTTTCAATAGCTCGCGTCATCGCCCAGCACAAAGGCCTTTACAAAATAGCCACAGCCTCAGGTGAAATGCAAGCTGAAATCTCAGGAAAACTGCGCCACAGCACCAAAGAGCTCGCAAAATTCCCCACCGTCGGCGATTTTGTGATGGTCTCGTGCGAAAACCCCAACAGTAACGCCATCATCCACCACACATTAACACGAAAAAGCCTTTTTCTTCGCACCGCTGTTGGCACCGACAACCAAGCCCAGCCCATCGCCGCAAATATCGACACAGCCTTCATCTGCATGTCGCTCAACAACAACTTCAACCTAAGCCGCCTAGAACGCTACCTCAGCATAATTTGGGACAGCGGCGCAACCCCTGTAATCCTCCTAACAAAATCAGACTTATGCGAAGATCTGCCCGCCCACATCGCAAAAGCCGAGCAGGTATCTTCTTTTTCCAGCGTTATCCCTCTTTCCATGTTTGATGACAATATAGAAGAAAAATTAAAAACCCACCTCACTAAAGGCACCACAGCCGCCTTCGTCGGCTCCTCCGGTGTTGGCAAATCCACCCTTATCAACAAAATTTTAGGCGGCCAAACTCTCGCCACGGCAGACATCGGAAAATCCGACAAGGGCCGCCACACCACCACAGGAAAAGAGATGTTCCCTTCGCCATTCGGGTGCGTTCTTATCGACACCCCGGGAATGCGCGAGCTTGGCGCAGAAAGTGTTGACCTCTCCAAAACCTTCGACGACATTGAAGAGCTTGCTGCCCACTGCAAATTCAGCAACTGCACCCACACAAGCGAAATAGGCTGTGCCGTTCTAGCCGCTTTAGAAGACGGCACCCTCGACAGCCGCCGTTTTAAAAATTATCAAAAACTAAAAAATGAGGTTAGCTACAGCGGCCTAACCTCTAAAGAAATCGAGGCCAAAAAGTGGGAACGCTTTGGTGGCGTAAAAAACCTGCGCAAAATCGGCAAAGAGCACCGCAAAATAAAATACAGATGAGGTAAACCCATGGATAACAACAAAAAAGACTCAGGCGGTTCTTCAAACGGCATTGCTCTCGGCATATGTTTAGGGCTGCTGTATGGAGTTATATTCGACAACATCGCCATAGGCCTGGCCTTTGGCGTAGCCATAGGCTCTGCTATTGACCTCTCTCGAAACAAACAAAAGGACAATAATCAAGACGCCCAAAATACTCAAGATACCCCAGCCAAGCCAATGTAAACCAAACCCACCTAAAAACAGCTTCGAATTATATCGGCTTTGCTAAATCCATAATCTTTTCCGTACAGCTAACCGCCCTATGCTCCGACACATCATTATATTTTTTATACCCCTAAAGGAGCCTCATTTGAAAGCAAATAGATTTGCCATGGAACTATGCGGCGCAATAACCGCCATAACGCTCATCGGCACACTCGCAATCCAAAATGAGTGGCTGCTGGGCATCACGCTGGCCATCTTTGGTAGCTCTTTACTCGCATTTATTCTCGCAGCCATAAACTACTACAACATGCGCATCGAAATCTGCGAAGAGATAACCAACCTGCTATACGAAATAAACTCACACGGCAATATGCATCTTTACTCCTTACACAAAGGCTTTCTACCACAAGAGCTCAACCTGCCTGCGGCAAGCGCACTGGGGCGTGCAAACGCAGCCTCGCTAAAACTCTACAGCCTACAAAGAGGTCTGTTTTGGTTTCAGCGCAAAAAACGCAAAGAAATCAGCGACATAGTACTCGGCATAGAAAAAGACTTCAAAGTACCCCTGCAGATAATAGAATATCGCCTATATGCATTCTCAATGTCCGGGCAAGACCTCAGCTCTTTCACCCAAGACACACTACAACAATATGCGTTATCGCTATACCATGAGATCGACACCATTGTAGACAACAGCAGCTACTATTTCAAAATGATGCAATTTTCGCACAAGATCGGCTCGCCCCTTATCGCCCACACCAAAACCTCATACAGCGAAACAGAACAACAAGTTTCCCAAAACGTAACCCAGCAGCTCACCCACCTGCAACAAACAAAAAACATCAAAAAGCCGTAAATTGCAAATAAAAAAAGCCTTTCGCCCAAATTTGGCGAAAGGCTTTTTACTGTATAAACAAACTACTTTAATGCAACCTACTTATATGCAATGGTTAACTCAATCTTTAAATTAGCTTTCCAAAGCTTTTATCTCTTTACCTCTTCTTCTTTTTTTGATTATATCAAACCCCACTACCGAAACACCAACAACAAAAAGCGCTCCACCAACCATCATTCCTCTAGGGATGTATATCATATAAAATTCGTTATGCCCATCAACCAGTTCAAGGCTTATGAAGTATTCTACAAACTTGTCAGGCTCAATTCTTTCTCCATTTCTAAAGATATACCATGATGTATCGTAAGGAATTGTTGCGTATACAGATTCATTAGCGCTAGCAGTAACATCAAATCTGATAACATTTGCATCTTGAAAAGTAATATTTACTTCGTTGTTTTGAGCGGTAGTACTGGCTGTTTGTAGCGCCGAAACATCTAACTCGCCATCCTCTGAGTATAAATCATTAATAGCGCCTAAGTGCTTGAAAATCATATCAAGAGTTTCTTCTTTTGTTGGCTGTAAACCAGGCATATTATTATTAGCTGTATAAATTATTGGGAAAGCATAAGGGTTTTGATAAAGCGCTTTGGAATCGGTATTGAAAATTTCATTATAACTACTGCTTACATCAACATCGTTAAACGCCATTAAGTATTTTACCGCAAAAAAACTGTCAACTTCAAGCATGGATTTATTATATTGCTGACTATAATATGTGTTATCATATCCAAAATACACAAATGCTTGCTTGGCAAGAGGGTCAAAGGTTGAACTGAAGTGAGAAAGGCCGTAATAGTCAAATGCCATAGGTTGATTATATGGCCTTGAAGATAGGTCTTCCATACGATAAAAAGAATCATCCTCGATATGTTCAACAACAGGTGCGGTTATATCGTATTCCGGCTTATAGAGGGGCTCATAGTAAAAAACATAACCATTTTGTGTATATGCTAAAAATATAAATATACCATCAAACATAACATTTAAGAGTATAACAAGCGAAAGCAGCAGCTTAAAGTACTTAACTTTTTTATAATTTAAATAAATGCAAACCAGCAGCCCGATCAAAAAACAAGTTGTAAAGAGTATTGTATGCATTCCCCAAGGCAGGTGTGGGTTCAAAAAATAGAATAGATATGAAGCACCAACCATAAGCGCTGTTCCGATAGAGAAATATTTAAAATTTATTTTATCTATTACTTCAAAGCCTTTTCTAATGATTACTATTAATAGGAATATGTACGTAAAGTAAAATCTGAAATAAAATCCTTGTGGATAGGTCATTGCATGCCAAATTACATATAGAAAATTATATATAAACGAAATAAACATAACCGCAATAAAACTAAAAGATAGTATTTTTTCTTTTTTTGTATGTGCAGTAGAAGAGAAATAAGCGATTAATAATATCGCGCAAGATAATGTGAAAAAAATAAAAGGCGCAGTGTCAACTAAATAGTTCCCACTAAAAATATTGCTGAAAACCAAAAGAGGGTTAAACATTCTGTCCGGTTGAAGTAAGGCAGCGCCTAAAACGCCTTGCTCTTGCATTTTATTTCCTTGCAAATCTAAAAATGTAGGAACTAACACAGGTGCAGAAATAAATACAGAAATTAACACCGATTTAATCATTAAGCGTAATTTGCCTGCTAGAGTTTTAAAATCCAACTTGTAGTTCGAGAAATAATAGTAAAAAAAGTATAAGGCTATAAATATACTAGACATATAGCTTATATAATAATTCATTATAAGTGAAACAGTGAAAATCACTGTGAAAAACCCAATTTTTCCTTTATCAATTATTTTCTCGCACCCCAGCACTAAAATCGGAAGTACTGCGAAGGCATCGAGCCAAATAATATTAAAGTAATACATTACAAAATAAGGGCACAGTGTATACATTAATGCAAACGGAATAGTGTATTTTTTATAATGCTGTAAAAGATAATAGTTTGCACAAAGCCCTATAAAAATGAATTTTGCATAAATAATAACTGTTACTGCTAATTGAATTTGAGAATCATCAAAAAAATATGCAATAAAATTAAATGGAGAAAACATATAGTAAGCAGCAAGCCCTAGTGTGGGTCCTCCAAAACCCTTTGTGAAAGAGTATAAAAAGTCTTGCAAAGAAGCGTTTTTGAAAAATAAAATAAAATCACTATATTGAGTACCAAGATCCACCGCAAGATTAGACCTCCCACCGAATGGATACATATTACCCAAATAAAACATTACAGTTAATGAGCTGATTACTAACAAAGCAAGTATTATATAAGATTGAATTTGCCTTTGCAAATTGTTTTTACCGCTCATTTTATCTCCTTTAAATTGAGATGTGTATAGTTAAGTAGTAGCCCTACTGA
>CAYJEW010000018.1:30851-37014 GCA_964369525.1 uncultured Oscillospiraceae bacterium
TCGCCTTTAAAATGATTCGATTTTCGCACAAGGTCGGCTCGCCCCTTATCGCCATACCAAAACCTCATACAGCAAAACCGAACAGCATATTCCCCAAAACATAGCCCAGCAGCTCACCCAACTGCAACAAACCAAAAACATCAAAAAGCCGTAAATTACAAATAGAAAAGCCTTTCGCCAACTTTAGCGAAAGGCTTTTTAAATTAATAAATCAGCGCTATCTTTTAACCCTAATAAAATTTGCCAGCTCCTCGGTTTTAGGGCTAACCAAACATTCTTTGCCCCCATGCTCAAATATCTCCCCATCTTTAAGGAATATCACATAATCAGCAAACTCTCGCAAAAATGCAATCTCATGGGTCACAAATATAAAATCGCGCCCACTCTGCTTTAAGCTAGTCACACTGTCCAGCACATCCTGCGTCAAGATAGGGTCCAGCGCCGCTGTTGGCTCATCCAAAAAAATTAGCTGTGGGTCGGTTGCAAGCGCTCTTGCAATCGACGCCCTCTGCGCCTGCCCTCCCGAAATTTCGCTCGGCTTTTTATCCGCCTCTTTGTCTATGCTAAGCTGGGTTAGTATCTCCATTGCCTTTTGGTCTGCCACGCTCTTGTCCATCTTTTTAATCTTACTTAAGATAAGCGTAATGTTTTTCTTAACACTAAGGTGCGGAAAAAGATTGTGGTTTTGAAACACAACACCTATCTTCTCCAAAAACTCTTTTTTATGCCCTATAGGCGATAGCCCGTTTATCATCACTTCGCCAGCATCAGGCTCTTCTATCCCTGCAAGCTGGCGCAACAGCGTAGATTTCCCACAGCCGGACTCGCCAATAATTCCAATAGCATCATAATTTTCAATCTCAATGCTAACATCTTTAAGCACAGCCTGCCCAGCATAAGACTTTACCAAATTCTTAATTATTAGTTTCAATTTGCCACCTTCTTGCTAATATATTTTGCCAGTAAAGAAAGCGGAATTGTCACCACTAAATACATTATCCACATCACATAATACCCCTCAATAAACGCAAAATTCCTCTGCGATATCACTGTGATAACATATGTAATTTCGGTAATGGCTATTATGTTAAGCAAAGACGAGCTTTTTATAGCGCTCGAAAGATTATTTATAAGCGACGGAATAAACGGCCGCACCATCTGCGGAATAATCACATAGATGTACTTTTGATACCACTTAAACTGGTACAAATCCATCACGGTATACTGCTCGTCGTTCACCACAGCGGCGGTTGTCTCGTACGCATTTGCAAGGTACGGTCCGTTATACAGCACCAGCGCCAAAATTCCCAGCGTCAGCTTATCATTAAAATCCACAAGTGCGCCAAACACATACACCGTCAAAAATATCATCACCAGCAGTGGCGTACCCATTATTATCTCGTTAAACACATTTGAAATCGCTCTCAAAATCACTATTTTAGAACGTAACATCATAAACAGTACAAACCCTATCACCATAGAGCCCAGTAGAGTTACCACACTAACATAGAGCGTCCCCAAAAAAGCCTGTGCAAGCAGTTCGCCCTGGCTGAGTATCATTTCGTACTTCACTTCTGTATCTATAGCGTGAAACATGGCGTAGTATATGCCCGCCACCACCAGCGCTATCACCAAAGCGTACTGCAGCACCTCGGATTTTTTCATTCTACTCCATCCAGCCTTCAGGTTGCTGTATTATGTAATCAAGGCCATACTCGTCATTCTGCAAAAACTCTGCTATCACAGCGTCATATTCTTCTCTAATCTGGTCATAAAATCCGCCCTCGGCATACATGCTAGCAATAAACTCATTCGAGCTCGCCAATAGCTCTGCATTGCCGGTTTTCACTACAAAGCACGAGCCCGACCAGTTACCTATGCCGCTATACACTATTGTGGTATCGGGGTTTTGCGCGTGGAACTGATGAATCTCGTTAGATGCCACCAGTGATGTGGCCTGCCCGTTTGCCACTTCCAAAATACCAATACCTATCTCGGTAACCTCTTCCACCTCGGCGCCATACTGCTGTGGTACCATAACACCAAATGTGCCCGCAAGCCCTATAAAATCTTGCCCTGTAAGCGCAAAAAACTCTTCCACAGGCATGTCATCTGTAATGTTATTCGCCTCGGCATATGCCCTGTTTACCAGCGCCAAAGACTGTGTGTACCTATATGGGTCCGAAAAATCCGCGTTTTGCTCACGCTCTTCGGTATAAGACATATCCGCAATCAAAATATCCACATCGCCTGTTTGCAGCGCAGGAATCAGCAGCGAGAAATCAGTATCCACAATCTCAACTTCCATTCCCAGGTACTCTGCAAACGCCGCCGCTATCATAGGCTCAAAGCCCGCAGGCGCACCGCTATCATCTATATAAGAAAAAGGAGGGAATTTCAAATCCATGCCAACCCTAAGCACGCCGCCTTCTACCGGCGCACCGCTTGCCACACCAGATGCCGCCCCAGACACCGCGGTGCTGTCCTGCCCTGTAGCATCTGCCGCACACCCTACAACCACAAACATAAGCATCATAATCGCAATCACTAACGATAATTTCTTTTTCATAATACCCTCCTTATAATTCGCAAAAAATAATTACACATCAAAAAACACATATTACAATTTTATACCTTTACCTCCTATTTGTAAAGGCAAACACAGCTTAGCATCGCGCCTGCTTACCCAACTTTATGCACTTATATATCTTAAAATATTTTCCTGTTGCAAATCATATTCATGTGTGTCATTATAATACCATAGTGCAATTTAAACAATTACGATTTTTTGCGATACTAGTATCATTGTTGATACTTAAAGGAGCATCCCTATGCCAAACAGCGACTTATACGGTAAGTGCCCATACGTCACCGCCCAAAAACTCCTCTCCGGAAAATGGTCCATCTACATTCTATATCTATTATCCGAGAAACCTGTCCGATTTAATCAGCTACTGCGCCTAATGCCGGAAGAGATGACACACACCACCCTCTCCCGCCAACTAAAACTGCTGCACCAAGAGGGCCTCATCACCAGAAAAGAGTTTAGCACCATCCCACCCAAAGTTGAATACGAGCTTAGTGATATGGGCCTCAAATTTTTACCTGTACTATCCGCACTTAAAGTCTGGGGCGGCGAGTATATCGAATTCCGTAAAACCTCATCCGGTGCATAAAAAAGGCCATCCGCACACATACCTGCGGATGGCTTTTTATTATACTTTTTAAATGCTCTTATTTTTCTGTACAACTGCCGCCACAGCCACTCTTATGCTCGCTACTAGCAGCGCTGTGCGGACACCCAATGCACTTTACGCCTTTGCGCTTTTCTATAATAATCTTTGCCACAGCAGCGCACACTATGCCCGCAATAATCAGAATGGCAATAATATTTCCCATGCCCGTTTCCTTTCTTTGTTACAGCAAATCCGTCTGCACTTTGTGCCGTTTTTGAATTTTAGCCCATGCTGGCTGCCTGCTTCAGCTTTGCCTCAGCTTTTTTGTTACCCTTCATAATCAGATATACAACCCATCCAATCATAGCCGCCACAGCCACAAGCCCTGGCAAGAAGCCTTGTCCCAAAGCGCCTGTTGTAACAAGCGTACCAACCTGATACACCAAAAACGCCACAACATACCCCATACCAAACTGGAACGCAATTCCGCCCCAGAGCCATTTTTTATTCTCCATCTCTGCGTTCATAGCGCCAATGGCCGCAAAGCAGGGTGGTGTGTAAAGGTTAAACATCAGGTATGCAAGCGCTGCCACCGTGCCAATGCCCATGGTTTCCACCACTGTAGCGGCGCCGCCAATCAGGGCAAGCTCTTCGGTGTTGATAAACTCAGCCAGTGGGAATACAACAGCCAGCGTGCCAACCACATTTTCTTTAGCAATAAAGCCGGTAACTGCCGCTGCGGCCAGCTGCCATATGCCAAACCCAAGCGGGAAAAGCAAAACTGCCACAGGTGTTGCAATGGTTTCCAAAATGCTCGGGCCTTGAACACCCTCAACACTAAGCGACTGGAAGCTCCAGTTAAACTCTTGCATCATATAAACCGCAAGGTTACACAGCAAAATAATTGTACCTGCCTTCACAATAAATGCTTTCGCTCTCGAAAGCATCGATATCGCCGCGCGCAACGGGCTTGGCGCCTTATACTCAGGCATCTCAATAATAAAGAACGACGCCGCATCTTTTTCGCCGGTAATTCTAAGCACTATAATTGCGCCCAAAATAATCAGCGCAATGCCTACAAAATACATCAGCGGGCTAACCCACGACGCATCCGCAAAAAACGCGCCCGCAAACAGTGCAATAACAGGTAGCTTTGCGCCGCAAGGCATAAACGGTGCAAGCATCGCGGTTGTTCTGCGCTGACGCACGTTTTTAATGGTACGTGTGGCCATAACGCCGGGAATAGCACACCCAATGCCGATAACCATAGGTATAATCGACTTGCCCGAAAGCCCTACCAGCTTGAAAATTCTGTCCATTACCACAGCAACACGTGCCATGTAACCACAATCTTCCAGCAGCGCCAACAAGAAAAACATAACCATGATAAGCGGCAAGAAGCCTAAAACAGCGCCAACGCCATCAATAATACCTACCAAAACAATGTCGCGAAGCAACGGCGATACGCCTTCGCCCATCAGTCCTTCTGTGCCATTGCGTATAAACTCCATCGCAGGCCCAACAATATTGTCTGCCAGCCATGGGCCTGCCCATGATTGCGATATAGCAAACACACACCACATCACAACCGCAAAAATCAGCATACCCACAACCTGATTTGTCAAAATCTTGTCCACTTTATCTTGCTTTGTCTGCTTTTGGCTGTCAACAGCGCGCTTTTCTGTTGCCGCCACAATCTCTTTAACAAACTCAAAGCGGCGCTTGTCGGCCTGCTGCACAGCCTCTTTGTTTGTATAATCCACCACTCCGGCATCAAACGGTGCAGCCTGTGCACTGCCTTTTGCCTGCGCGGCAGCAGCCATCATTTCGCTAAAACCATTCTTGCTGTCCGATGTGGCCACCGTCTCCACCACAGGGCATCCCAGCTTTTGCGAAAGTGCTTGCGTGTCAATAACAATTCCCTTTTTCGCCGTCATGTCGCTTTTATTCAGCGCCACAACCATAGGAATTCCCAGCTCTAAAAGCTGTGTTGTAAAAAACAGGCTTCTGCTTAGGTTGGTTGCTTCCACAATGTTAATAATAACCTCAGGCGCCTCATTTTTCACAAAATTCCTTGTTATATTCTCTTCCGAGGTAAAAGGCGACATCGAATACGCCCCCGGCAGGTCCACCGCTACAACCTCAGCGCCGTCGGACAAAAACGCTTTTTTTACCTTGCCCTCTTTTTTCTCCACCGTTACACCGGCCCAGTTTCCCACGCGCTCTGCGCCGCCTGTCAAAGCGTTAAACAGGGTGGTTTTGCCGCTGTTCGGGTTGCCTGTTAAAGCAATTTTCATAATCTAACTCCTCCTATGCTCCTCAACTTTTTGCCGCGAACTTCTTTATTTAGCCATCAGTTATCCTCGGCTAACTCAATATGAAACATCTGTCCCTTAAGCTATCAATTTTTCGGCATCCCTGCCCAAAAATTTAAAGCTACGGCACACACACCTCATAATTGTCAACACTACACAAAAATCACCTTGGCCAACATATCGTCAATGCTGTAACGTGAATTTTTTATCGAAACCACAAGATTTTTCCCCTGTTTTGCCACCACGGTAATAGGCTCTCCCGCATAGCACCCCAGCGTAAACAAAAAATTTTCCATCTCTTCGTCAGATGTCTCAATCTTTTGAATAATATACTCTGTGTTCTCCAAGGCGGTATCTAAAGCTTGCAAATTTCGCTCCTCTCTCGCTGCCAAACGCTGCATAAAACTACTCAAAATCAAAAATGCAATCGCTGTGCCGGCAATTATTCCACCTAATATTTCCAAGCACGGTTTGATTAGCCATTGCTAACATTAATCATTATATATTCCACCCCCTCATATGTCAATACCCAGCGGGCTATTTGGCTATATCATGCAAACCTTGGTTGATTTTATCCACCAAATTTAGTATACTTTTCCCACCTTAGCCAAGCCAATATAATCCAAGCCCGCCTAAAAATAGGTAAATTGCACATCTAACTACGTTATCCTC
>CAYJEW010000019.1:0-3073 GCA_964369525.1 uncultured Oscillospiraceae bacterium
AATTATAAATAATCAAACGGAGTGCGGATTATTCATATTATAGTTATATAATTGCCCAAAAGACGATTATCTGCTTTGCCAATATCACAATATATGATAAACTGAACCTATATCCATAGCAGAAGGGGTGTATACTTTATGGCAAAACGTTGCTTTTTAATTATTTTAGATAGTTTTGGAATTGGCCATGCGCCCGACGCCGCAGCTTTTGGCGATGAGGGCAGCAACACATTGGCTGCCGTTTGCACAAGCCCCAAACTAAATGTGCCAAATCTGCAAAAGTTGGGGCTTTTTAACATAGACACGGTGAATTACGGCGAACCCTGCGCAAACCCTCAAGGGGCATACGCCCGCCTTGTAGAGCAAAGCCTTGGAAAAGATACCACCATTGGCCACTGGGAGATTGCAGGTATTAATACCATGCAGCCTATGCCGGTTTTTCCTGGTGGTTTTCCTAAGGATTTTATTCGCGAGTTTGAGCAAGCCTGCAAACGCCAAACACTGTGCAACCAGCCTTACTCCGGCACAAAGGTTATCGCCGATTACGGCGAACAGCACATGAAAAGCGGCGCACTTATAGTGTACACAAGCGCCGACAGTGTATTTCAAATTGCGGCGCACGAAGAGGTTGTACCACTTAGCGAGCTTTATCGCTACTGCGAAATTGCGCGCGAGCTTTTAACTGGTCCGCTTGCTGTTGGGCGGGTAATTGCACGGCCGTTTGTTGGCACTAACGCAAAAGATTTTACCCGTACGCAAAACCGACACGACTATTCGCTAACCCCTCACAGCCCCACTGTACTTAACGCACTTGCAGACAATGGGCTGGATGTTATTGGTGTGGGTAAAATTTTTGATATATTTGCAGGCAGCGGCATTAGCAAAAAGATTACCAGCAAAAATAATGCCGATGGAATAAAAGCTACGCTAAATCTACTTAACTCAAATTTTACAGGCCTTGCCTTTATAAACCTGGTAGACTTTGATATGCTCTACGGCCACCGCAACGACATAGATGGGTACGCCACAGCACTAAGTGAATTCGACCTGCAGCTTGCCAACATCCTACCGCTTTTGCAGCCCACTGACCTGCTTCTCATCGCTGCCGACCACGGCTGCGACCCCTCCACCACTTCCAGCGACCACAGCCGAGAATGTGTGCCGCTTTTGGTTGCGGGGGCATCTGTTGCCAAAGGGCTTAATCTTGGCACGCTTTGCGGCTTTGGCAGCATTGCAAACATAATTGCACGTCACTTTGCACTTGATGCAAAATATGACGGCGAAGATGTTTTTTCAAAATTCCAAACATAGCATTTATATTAAAAAAACACGCACGGCTATATAGCCTGTGCGTGTTTTTTGATTTTTAAGCATTAGGATTCGTAGTTCTGCCTTATGAACGATAGCGGTCAAACATCAGCCAAACCCTGCGTAGCAGGCGGCGGCTTTTAGAGACAGGAGGAAGCACCATCTCTGTGCGGGATTCGTCTACCAGCTGTGGTGGGCCGTCTTCACTGGTAAATGCCGCAAGCCTAGGCAGGCGGTTTTGTAGGTAGGTGTACATGGCCATCTGGCTATCTAGAGCAGATATTCCATCCTGCGGCTCTATCCAGTGGTACTGGCCATCCGGCTGCATTCGGCGGGCGTTTAGTGTGTCGGCCAGCTGTATCTCCAATATATCACGCAACGTTTGGCGAATATTTTCGTCGTCGATGCGCACACCCACCTCTACACGGCGTTCGGTGTTACGGGTAAGAAAATCTCCCGATGCAATATACACACGCTGGCGCTCACCTGCGCCAAACGCAAAAATTCTGGAATGTTCTAAATAGCGCCCCACAATGCTGATAACTCGAATATTTTTACTGAGTTTTGGCAGGCCTGCCTGCAAACAGCATATGCCACGCACAATCATGTCCACCTGAACTCCCGCG
The DNA here is from genome assembly GCA_964369525.1 of uncultured Oscillospiraceae bacterium. Lineage (GTDB taxonomy): Bacteria > Bacillota > Clostridia > Oscillospirales > Ruminococcaceae > JAAYCI01. The sequence goes on from CAYJEW010000019.1 coordinate 1,935, forward strand.
GCCGAAGCCTCGCTTAGCGCTTCTATCATCTGCTTGTCGGAAAGCGAGTTACACTTAATAATCACCCTGGCCTCGCCACCGTTTAGCAGGTGGCGCATCTCCTCGCGTATTTCTTTAATAAGCACCGATTTAAACTGTAATGGGGCTACTATAAGTTGGTTTACGCTTTGGGTTAAGCGCTCCATAGCAAGATTATTGAAAACGCTTGCTACCTCTTCGCCTATCTCGTGATTGGATGTAACATATGAAAGATCTGTATAAAGCTCGCTTGTTTTTTCGTTGTAATTGCCTGTGCCTATCTGCGAAATGTAGGAAAACCCTGCGCCATTACGGCGGGTAATTAGTGTGAGCTTTGAGTGCACCTTATAGTCGGTAAAGCCATAAATCACAGTGCAACCGGCCTGCTCTAGCCTGCGCGACCAGTCGATGTTATTTTGTTCGTCAAAGCGTGCTCTAAGCTCTACTACGGTTACAACCTCTTTGCCGTTTTCGGCGGCGGCTATCAGTGCTTCGATGACTTTAGAGTCACTCGCTACGCGGTAGAGGGTCATCTTTATTGATACAACGTCTGGGTCGTGCGCAAGCTTATCCAGCATACGAATAAACGGGCGCATGCTTTGGTATGGGTAACAAAACAGCACGTCCCTTCGCTGCACCTCTTGAAGTAGGTCTTCATTTTCGGGTGTAATTACCGGGCGGGCGGGCGCATAAAAGAATTTTGGGTTATCTTTTTGTTCAAGCAATTTTATGATTGGCCTTAGGTACGAAAGGTCTAGCGGCGCTTTTTGCACCATGCACTGTGGCGACTGCAACTGCAGTTTTTCGGTTAGATAATCCACAATTTGCTGTGGTGCTTGGCGGTAAAACTGTAAGCGAACCGGCGCAAGTTTACGGCGCTTTTTTAAAAGGCGGCTCATAACATCGCGATAGTCAATGTCGTAGTCAAACATACCCTCTTCCACATTAATATCCGCGTTGCGGGTAACGCGAAAAAGGCACTTAGCCAGTACTTCTTCTTGGCCAAACGCAATCTCGCAAAATTGTAGCATTAGCTCTTCCACCAGTGCAAAAGCGGTGGCGCCCTCCTGCTTATCCATCACCTTTATTACGCGCTCGAACTGGGCGCTTACCGGTATTAG
>CAYJEW010000019.1:3083-22735 GCA_964369525.1 uncultured Oscillospiraceae bacterium
CCATTTTTGCGCTCGCGAATTATTGCACCCACATATATTTCCATGTTGCGCAAAAATGGAAACGGATGCCTATAGTCTACCACCTGCGGCGACAAAACCGGCAGTAGCTCTCGCTCAAAATACTTCTTCCAAAAACCCATGCGTAGTTTTTCGCTACCGTCTAAGCTTATTTTTTTTATGCCGCGCCGCTCTATACGCATGTGTAGTTTTTCAACATTTTTGTCACACTGTTTTTGTTGTTCTGCCACCTTTGCGCTTATATCTTCAAGTTGCTTTATTGCGGCTTGCGCTTTCGCCTCTTTGTTTGGCCCTGCCAGCAGAACTTGGTCGTACAGCGAGCCCACGCGAATCATAAAAAACTCGTCGAGGTTACTGCCATATATGGCGGCAAAATTAAGCTGTTCGCCCAGCGGCACATGCTTTGCACGCGAGCAGTCCAGCACTCTGCGGTTGAATTCCAGCCAGCTTAGCTCTCTATTAATAAACAGTTTGCTATCTTTATTTTGCGACATACAGGTCCCCCCCTTTTTGCGCATTTTAGCAAAACACTACTCTAATACGAGATTGTAGGCGTAGCCACAAATTATATATTTATCAAATACTTTAGCAAAGTCGAGCTAAAACATTATCATGTCCTGCATATCTTCAAGTGTTTGCGGCCCTATGCCATGCACGTTCATTAGGTCTTCCGGCTGAGAAAAGCGCCCATGCAGATTACGATAGTCGATAATAGCCTGCGCTCGCACCTCGCCTATACCAGGCAGTAGCATAAGTTCTTCAATTTCTGCTGTGTTTACATTTATTAGGTCGTATTCGCTTTGCAAAAATGGCTGTTCTGCCTGCTGCGCAGATGCTTGGCCATATAGCGGAGGATACCACAAAAATGCCGCCAAAAGGATAATAACTGCGCTAAATGCACCAAAAGCCACCGCCAACTGCCAATCTTTTAAGCGTTTGGCCGCCGCGGGGCTAGTGGGTAGTTTATTCAGGTTTTCGCTGTTATCCATATAGATTTATCAGTTTATATAAATACTGCCCAACACCGCAGCTGTCGTTGTCTGCGGTAACTTCATCGGCTATATCCTTTATCTGTTTTGGTGCGTTGCGCATGGCCACTGCATGGCCTGCCTTTTGCATCATATCTATATCGTTATAATAATCGCCTATTACATGTACATTTTTTTGTGCTATTCCAAGCATTTCGCAAAGGCTAGACATTGCAGTGCCTTTAGATACACCCTTTGGCATCATTTCAAGGTAGGTGAGGTTTGTGGCCACAAAATACACCCCAGGGTATGTACGGCTTTTGGCAAATTCCTGCACCTCTTCCAAAAGCTCTTGCGGTGCCGCAAACAGCACCTTGTTCCACTCTTTTGGTAGCTCTTCTTGAGGGCGTATAAAATAGCTCATCTTTTCGTCAGAAATAAGAGTTTGCAGCTCGAGCGAGCTTGCCAGCATGTACAGCCGCATATCGCCACTCATTACCATAATGCCCAGCGACGGAAACGCATTTTTTATATCTCTCAACGCTTGGCGTGCGCCAAGGTGGGGCAGAATGCTACTTTGGGCGGGCTTGCCGTTTTGGAAATCGTATATGACACAGCCGCCACAGGTGATGGCAGGAGCCAGTAGCGGTGTGAGCTGAGGGTACATCTCTACAGAGCTTAGCGTGCGCCCTGTGCCAACCGTGAAGTTGCCGCCAAGCATTTTAAAAAGGCTAATTGTGTCAAGATCGCCCTGGGCTATTGTTTTGTTAGAGGTTAGCAACGTGCCGTCTAGGTCAGCTATTACCAGCATATCTTTTAGCGACATAGCCCTCACGCCTCCCCTTCACTAATATTTCTTAGCTTTTGTATGAACTGTGCAAAATACTCGGGCAGAGGGCTATGAAACAGTATTTCCTCCTGCGTTTTTGGGTGCACAAACCCCAGCGTACCTGCGTGCAAGCATTGGCCTTGCAGCTGACGAATCACCTTTTTAGGCCCATACACGGCATCGCCTGCAAGCGGATAGCCCAGCTGCGCCATATGTACTCTTATTTGGTGGGTACGTCCGGTTTGCAGTTTTAGCTCAAGGTAAGAAAAGCCGTTGTAATGTTCCAGCACGGTGTAGTGTGTAATGGCCGATTTTGCACCTTTTTCGCCAACTGCCATCTTTTTACGATCTTTACTACTACGCCCAATAGGGGCGTCTATCACACCTTGCAACTGCTTAACACGTCCATACACAACCGCACTGTAAATTCGCTGAGTGCTGTGCTCTGCAAATTGCCGTGCTAAAAAATTATGTGTTTTATCGTTTTTTGCAACCACCAGCAGGCCGCTTGTATCTTTATCGATACGGTGCACAATGCCCGGGCGAAGCTCGCCGCCTATGCCCGAAAGCGAGCCTTTGCAGTGGTGCATCAATGCGTTAACAAGCGTGCCACCGTAGTTGCCTGCGGCGGGGTGCACCACCATGCCTTTAGGCTTATTTACCACTAACAGGTCGGCATCTTCGTATGCAATATCAAGGGGTATATCCTGAACTATCAGCTCTATTTCACGCGGGGGCGGTATGCTTATTACAAGCCGCTCGCCGCTTGTAAGCTTATGGCTTTTAGCAGGCTTGCGACCGTTTACCATCACGTTGCCTTCAGCTATTAGTTGCTGTGCTAAATTTCTTGATACTTCGCACTGTTTGGACAAAAATGCATCCAGCCGTGTGCCTGCATCCTGTTCTAAAACTATGCACTCAACTCTTGTCATCTTGTTTTGGCGCATCTTCTGGCATGGCTTTTGGGGTGGTGTTTTCATCGGCGGTTTGCGGTTTAGCTTCTAGGGGCTGGGATTCCCGCTCTTTGGATTCCTGATCTTTCTTCTCGCGCGAGCGCTGTAGCTCTATGCGTATTTCGGCAAAAACAAGCACAGCAAAACCTACGGTAACCAGCATATCGGCAAAATTAAACACCGCAAAATTCATAAACTGAAGGTTTATATAGTCTATTACATAGCCGTTTGCAATACGGTCTATCAGGTTGCCTACGCCGCCTGAAAACATCATAATTACTGCTATGTTCTCAAGCCTATCGCTTAACCGCCGAGACAGTAAAACATACGCCGCCACAATTAGTGCCGCCGCAGTTACCACAATTAAAAATGTCTGCCTGCCTGTAAAAAGGCTAAATGCCGCACCTGTGTTTTCGATATAATATAGCTCTACAATTCCCGGAATTAGAGGTGCTGACACCACCGGCATTAGATACTGCACAACAAAATATTTTATCAGCTGGTCTATCCCTATAAGTATGGCGCATATTAAAATTGTTGCCAGCACAATATATTTCCTTCCTTAATACGGCAGCAGGCTGTAAATAAATTACGCCTGCTCCGTGTTTTACTATTGTATTTCGTGAAGTATTGCAGCGCATCGGCCACACACAGTGGGGTACTTAGCATCTGAACCAACGTCGGTGTGGTACTGCCAGCATCGCTCGCACTTTTGGCCATCGGCAAAACGCACCTCAACTTGAAGCCCTTCTACCTCGCCCTGTGCTCCCGCGCTGCCCTGCTGTACAACCACCTGCGACACAATAAAAATATCGGGTAGCTCTGCTTGTACCGACGAAACAAACCCAAACAGCTCATCGCTACAATTTAGCACAACCGAGGCTTCCAAGGAAGAGCCTATCTGCTTTTCGGCGCGTGCGGTTTCCAGCACTTTTTTCACGTCTTGCGTAATTGCAATAATTTTATCCCATTTTTCTTTTTCTTCGTCAGACAATTTGTAGCGGCCTGCCGCGGGAATGTCGTGTAGCACTGCATACTGCTGCTTGCCATCAAAGGCGGGAATATGGCTCCACACCTCTTGCGAGGTATAGGCTAAAATGGGTGTAATAATCTGAGTAATTGCCACTAGTATGCGGAAGATTACCGTTTGTGCCGCACGGCGTTGGACGCCATTTTTAGGTGTAACATACAGGCGGTCTTTTAAAATATCCAGGTAGAAGTTGGACATGGAAACAACGCAGAAGCGATGCAGGTTGTGGTACACCTTGTGGAAATCGAAGTTGCTATACGATTCATGCGCAAGCGCTACAAGTGCGTCCAGCTCGGCAAGCGCCCAGCGGTCGAGCGAGGTAAACTCGCTGTCGGCCACGCTATCGGTATCGGGCGAAAAATCGCTGATGTTGCCGAGGATAAAGCGCGCTGTATTGCGTATTTTGCGGTACGCTTCCGAAAGCTGTTTTAGAATATCTTTGCTTATGCGTATATCCACCTGGTAGTCGGAGGCAGCTACCCAAAGGCGAATAATATCTGCGCCGTAATCGCGCACAATCTCTTCGGGGGCAATGCCGTTGCCAAGGCTTTTGGACATCTTGCGCCCCTCGCCATCTACCACCCATCCACAGCTTACAACGCCCTTATATGGTGCGGCGCCACGGGTGGCAACGCCTGTTAGTAGCGACGACTGGAACCAGCCACGATATTGGTCGCCGCCTTCAAGGTAAAGGTCGGCAGGCCAGTTATGGTTTGGCCATTGACTACTTTTGCCCAACACTGTTTCGTGGGTTGTGCCGGAGTCAAACCAAACATCCATAGTGTCGGTTTCTTTGGTGAAATGAGTACCGCCGCAATGCGGGCAGGCAAAACCATCAGGCAAAATTTGCTCGGCGCTATACTTAAACCAAGCGTTTGAGCCCTCTTTTGCAAACAAGGCTTTAACTGCGTCGATTGATGTATCGTTTATAACATAATCGCCGCAGTCGTCGCAGTAAAACACGGGAATAGGCACGCCCCACAGCCGCTGGCGAGATATGCACCAGTCAGCCCTGTCGCGCACCATGCCCATCATGCGCTCTTTGCCCCATTCGGGTATCCATTTTACCGAGTCTACAGCTTTATATGTGTCTTCACGGAAATCTTCTACCGAGCAGAACCACTGCTTGGTAGCACGGAATATAATAGGTGTGCCACAGCGCCAGCAGTGCGGGTAGGAGTGGTCAATCTTAACACTGCCCACAATATGCCCTGTTTGCGTTAGGTATTCTTCGATAATGGGAGGTGCTTTAAATACCGAAAGGCCCTCAAATCGGCCTGCTTCTTCGGTTAAAATGCCGTCGTCGTTAACTGGCACTATAATTGGCAGCTGAGGATATTTTTTGCAAACCTCATAGTCTTCCACGCCGTGGCCAGGGGCAGTGTGTACACAGCCTGTGCCGCTTTCCAGCGTAACGTGGTCGCCGGTAATAACAAGCGATGTGCGCTCTAGGTAGCAGTGTTGGGTTTCGATAAGCTCAAGGTCACTGCCGCTAAACTCGGCTTCTACAGTGTAGTCTTCAATGCCGCATGCTTCCATAGCATCTTTAAGCAGCTCTTTTGCCACAATGTAATACCTGTCTTGTGCCTTTGCCGCCACATATGTAAAGCTAGGGCCAAGGCATATAGCCACATTACCAGGCAGCGTCCATGCGGTGGTTGTCCATATAACAAACCATGCTTTATCGGCAGGAATGCCTGCTTTTTCAAAAACACCGTTGTCTTTTACTGTTTGGAAAGCCACATAGATGGAGTTGTTTGATTCGTTTTCGTACTCTATCTCTGCTTCGGCAAGGGCTGTGCGGTCTACAGGACACCAGTAAACCGGCTTTAAGCCTTTATAGATATAGCCTTTCTTTGCCATCTCGCCAAAAACGCCTATCTGGTTTGCTTCAAAACCCGGCGCCAGTGTGAGGTACGGGTTTTGCCAGTCGCCCAAAACGCCCAGCCGCTCAAACTGATTAAGCTGTACATCAACAAAGCTAAGCGCAAAATCGTGGCAGATTTCGCGTAGCTCGTAGTCGGTAACGCCGTAGCTGGTTTGCTTACCAATACCTGCCGGCTTTGGGGTACCATCCTGGCTTTTTTTGGCTTTTTTCTGTTGTTTTTTAATTTTTTCCAGCGCACGCCGCTCTATTGGCAGGCCGTGGGTATCCCACCCAGGAACAAACGGTGCTTTAAAGCCCGACATGTTTTTGTAGCGCACAATAATATCCTTAAGCACCTTGTTTAGCGCTGTGCCTAAATGGATATCTGCATTGGCATACGGGGGGCCATCGTGCAAAAGGTACAAAGGCTTGCCTTCGTTTGCCTCCAGCATTTTATTGTACAAATCATTCTGCTGCCATTCTTCCAGCATAGCGGGCTCTTTTTTGGGTAGGCCGGCACGCATGTCAAAATCGGTTTTCAGCAAATTTAGTGTATGGTTATAGTTGTCGGGCACTTTTCATCTCTCCTTGAGCAAATGTGTCTCACTCTTCTTCTTTTAAAAACATATCCACCACAGGGTCTTGTGCATCAAAGTCGCTTTGCAGCGACCGCGCCTGCTCTTCCATGCGGGTGTCGGTTAGCACCGCCTTAAAGGCAACATCAGGCTGTGTCACAGGTAGCTCTGGCTCGGCCACACCTACGATGTTCTCGGGCTCCAGCGGCGGGGCTTCCTGCGTGATAGATTTGTAAGCAATGGTCTCTTCCAGCAGCTGCTCTGCACGCTGAATTGGTGCATCCAATTCGCTTAGCGATTCAATATGCAGTTTGTACAGGTTTAAAATAGTGGTTTTAAATTTATTTACCTCGCCCAAAATATGCTCTAGCGTTTCACGCTCTCTGGCAATTTCGCGCTCTGCTTTTTGGCGCAGTAGCTCGGCTTGGCCGGTGGATTCGCGCAATATCTGCTCGGCTTTTTGTTTTGCTTCGTGCACAACCGTTTCGCCCATGCGCTGAGCGTTTATGAGCGCAGTTTTCAAAATGTCTTCCTGCCCGCGGTATTCTTCTACCTTTTCGGCCAGTACATACATTTTTGCGTCGTAATCGTCCTTCAGCGTTAGCATTGCAGTTTCTGCGCTTTCTTTTGCTATCAGCGCTTCATCACGCTGCGCCGCGGCAATCTCTAACTCTTCTGTTAGCCGGTCTATCTCGTCGGCCAGCTCTTGCTGGAATGCCATTACATCTTCGGGGTTGTAGCCCTTGCGCACTACATCAAAACTGGTTGCGCGAATTTCTTCTGTTGTCATGGTTGGCCTCCTTGAAAAGAATTGTATTCTTTAAATATACTTTACTGCGCATTTTTGGGGGGTGTATTTTACCTTGCGGTAGTTGCATAACTATCTACAAAAAAAGTGCCACATACCTTCGATTTAGCCGGTTATTTTAAACACAACAACAACTGAACCCAAGGCAAAATTAACTGCACTATGCAGATTTTGAATGGTTGATAATGCTTAAGCACGAAGGACGCTAATCCTTCGTGCTTTAACGGCCTATGCGTGGCTAGCCAAAAAATACTCCACTGCTTTCCAGCTCGTCCAAAATATCACCAACAATATCCACATTATACGGAGTTATTATAAATGTGTTGTTGGCCACACGCTTAATCTGCCCATTGTTGGCATACGCCACACCCGATAAAAAGTCTATCAAGCGACGCGAAACTTCTTTATTTGTGGATTCTAAGTTTAGCACAACGGTGCGCCTAGAATTTAGATGGTCTGCCACAGCAGAAGCGTCGTCAAAACGCTCAGGCTTTACCAACACAACCTGAAGCTGGGTGGTGGCGTTGATGTTTACTACCTTGTTGCGCCTTTCCATAACATAGTCGTCGTCCGGCGCTGTTTGGTATGCCGTGCCTTTCGAGCCGATAAAGTCCATATCTTCGCCTTCAAAATCGTCTTCTTCATCTACGCCCATAATGTCGCGGATTTTACCAAAAAGTCCCATAATACGTCTCCTTTATTATAGTGAAAAATTATTTCAGCCAGACGAAATGCTTAAAAACAAGTTAATTTACGGGTAGTGCCTCTCGCCAAATAAATCGGTACCTACACGCACCATGGTAGAGCCTTCGGCGATAGCATATTCAAAATCGGCCGACATACCCATCGACAGTATATTAACATTATCATTATCCCTTTTTTTTGCCTTTATGTCAACAAATAGGCGGTACATTTGCTCAAAATATTGCCGCACCGCCTCGCCCTCTACAAAAGGGGGAATTGCCATAAGCCCACGCAGGCGCAAACACTTGCTGGCCAGCACTATATCGGCAAGGTGGTTAAGCTCTGGCACGCCAACACCGCTTTTGCTTTGTTCGTCACCAATATTAACCTGAATTAAAACATCCAGCGGTTTTTCGCTTTGTTTATAGGCATGCTCAAGCGCCGCTACAAGTGCAGGGCTATCTACGCTTTGCAACATGCTTATCTTACCTGGCAGATACTTTGCCTTATTGCGCTGCAGGCGGCCTATAAGGTGGGCGGTGTGTGGCACCCCTTCAAGCTGGGGCTGCTTATCCAGCAGCTCTTGCACCCTATTTTCGGCAATGTCGGCCACGCCTGCTTCTATTAGCTGCCGCACCTCGCCTGCGGTGCGTGTTTTTGTAACGCCAAGCAGTGTGATGTCTTCGAAAGCTCGCCCAGCTTTTGTGGCCGCTTGCTGAATGCGGTGGCGCACCCGCTTTACATTATCTTCTATATTAGAGTATCTTTCTGTCATACAGCACAACGCCTCCTGCGTCTACCACTACCTCATCATACAAAGCTACCTCATTTACACCTGCTGTAACTTCATCGGGTATTAAGATATAATATTCGTCTTCTAAAAGCACCTCTACCCTACGGAAGTACACCATATTACCAAGCTTAACATACACGCCCTGATAGGTAGACACACTGCCATCATCATTTTCCACATCTACAAGTCGCAGTGCATTCTTTTCAAGGCGAATACCCTGCTGCTCGCCCAGCACTATCTCAGCCTCTTCCACACGCAGTGATAAAAGCTGCGGGCTTATATACTCACTGCTAAACTCCAGCACCGCCATATCGCCCTGCTCGTCTGGGCGAATGGCCTCCACCGTAACCGGCACCTGCATATCACCTGTACTTGTGAACGACAAACTAAGGTTTGAGCTGCCAACCGTAAAATTTCCCGCCTCTTCTGCATTCACCACCGCCACAAAATGCCATCGGTAGTCGGTTATAATATGGCCTGCCACTTCACTGCCGTAGTACACCGGCGGCTCTTGCAAAATTTGCTGTAGCTGCTGCGCTGTGGCACTTGCCGCTGTGTCATAGTCTAACTGTACTCGGTCGTCCCTTGCGGCGGGCACAAAATAGCCTGCCTGTGGCGCTGTGATGTTTCCAATTGGTACCGCCATTGCGGAATATTGGTTGCGCAGCTCGGTAAGTTGCGCTATGCGTGCTTCAAAGTTTGGCTCATCGCCTGCCGATATCTGAATTTTGTTACCTGCAAGCGCAATGTTGTATTTTATATCCACAAGGCTTTCATAGTTACCTGTTTCAATCTGGTCCATAAGGCTGTACAGGCCTGTTTGCATATCTTGTAGCAATGCGTCAATGTCGCCACCGTCGGAAACGGTGCGCTGGGCCTCGCTTAGCAGCTCAAGCTCCCTGTTTATTGCAACTACAAGGCTCATTGCCTCCACTGCTTCCTCACTGCTAAACAACAGTGCAACCTCGCTACCTGCCGTTACCCTATGCCCCGGATCTACCGTGTAGTATAAGTACCCTTCGCCACCGCCCACCTCTATGCTCTGCATAAACACACCACCCTGCACCTGTAGTGTTTCGGTCATGGTGTGCAGGCGGGCAATCTCTGTGCGCATGCGTGGTGCAAAAAGTATAAAAACCTGTACCACCAGATACACCAGCACCGCCAAAACAAGCAACAATATGGCAATGCGCACCTGCTTGCGACGACGGCGCACTGCAGCCAAAGGGCGGGTGGCGGCTTGCGGCTCTTGCTGTGGCTGAGATTGCGACGGCTGTGGGTTATCATTTTTTGAAGGTTGTCTTTTCAATGCCGGCTCCTAAAACTGTTGGATAATCATTCGGGTTTACTTAAAAATTCTTCAGCTAGCACACATGCTTGCTGTTCGGCCTGCTCGCTACCCGCCTCAAGCCAGTGTATACCATTTAGCTTGTCGAACCATGTAAGCTGGCGTTTTGCATAGTTACGGCTGGCCTGTTTCAGCTTGTCTATACAGACGTCTAGCGGTGATTCTTCGCTGAAATACGGAAAAAATTCTTTATACCCTATGGCCTGTGCGGCCGTTTTATAGCTTTGGCTGTTTTGCCACACAGTTTGCGCTTCGGCCAGCAGGCCTTGTTGCATCATGATGTCTACCCTGGAATTTATACGTTGATACAACTGCTGACGCTCGCTACTTTTAAGGCCAATGCATAACGCACTGCGCTTTGGCGGCAGGCTCCGCGAGGCGGTGTCTCTTTCGGCGGCTGTTTGGCCTGTATCCAGCACCTGCACCAGTGCACGCAGTACCCGTTTTTTATCGTTTGGGTGCAGTTGCTGCGCCCTTTTAGGGTCGTGTTGTGCCAGCTGATTTAGCATATACTCGCCGCCGTGGGCTTGCCACTGCTGCTCCAGCTGGGCTTGCAACTTGGGTGATGGTTGCTGCTGGGGGTACTGTATGCCGTTTACAAAACTGCTTATGTACAGCCCTGTGCCACCACACAATATAGGCAGTTTGCCTCTGCTTGCTATACCATCTGCGGCACGCTCTGCGTCGCTTAGCCATGCGGCTACGCTGTACTGCTGTGATGGGTCTAAAAACCCCACAAGGTGATGCGGCACACCGCCGGTTTCCTCTTCAGTTGCCGCCGCCGTACCTATAGTAAGGCCTTTGTATACCTGCATAGAATCGGCCCCTATCACCTCGCCGCCAAACCGCTTTGCCAAAAGTACAGCAAGCCCTGTTTTACCTGTGGCGGTGGGCCCACAAACCACAATTGTTTTATTCATGCTTACCCCAGCCTGCCAAACTGTTTTTCCAGCTCTGCGCGGGTTATGCGCAACACCACCGGCCGTCCATGCGGACAAAACGGCGGCACAGTACCGTTCAAAATGTCTTGCGCAAGGTGCACAAGCTCTTGCAATGTGTTTTTGTCGCCTGCCTTCACAGCCGCGCGGCAGGCTATTGAATGTAACACCCACTCTGTTTTTTGGTTAAGGGTGTCTCTTTCGTTTACTGCTAGGCGCGCGGCAACCTCTTGCACCAGTAGTTCCACATCGGTCGGTTCTATATCTGCAGGCACACCACGCACCAGCACGGCGTTTCCGCCAAAATCTTCCAGCTCTACACCGGCACTGCAAAGTGCTTGTTCATTTTGCAGTACGGCATTTTTCTCGGCAGCCGATAGCGCCACAACTATCGGCGAAAGTAGCAGTTGCACCGCAGGGGCTATGCGCTGTGCCGCAAGTTTTTCGTATAAAAGCCGTTCATGTGCCGCGTGCTTATCTATTAGGCACAACTCGTTTTGCCTTTGGGCTATTATGTATGTTTTAAACACCTCGCCCACAACCTGCAATTCTACTGCGGCACTGCCTTGCGGCTGTGGCATCTGTTGCTGTATTGGCTCATCTTCGGCACTAATATCCAGCCTTGCATCTGCTAGCTGTGTACCGGCAGTGCCCGTGGGCACACGCTGCGGCTGAATAAAGCCTGCTTGGGTTTTGGCCGAGATGTATGGCAAAGCTTGTGTGCTTGAGGCAAGCGTGCTTTCGCTATACTGTAGCGGCACGGCAGGTAAAGGGATTTTCTGCTGTGTGGGTTTTTCTATGGGTTTTTGGGGCAAAACCACCTCTGCTGACTCTTTTGCAAAGGCGGTAATTGTGGCTAGCGGCTGTTTATCAGGTGCAGGGAGGGGCTCGCCTCCCAGAACAAACGGTGCATAACCAGCCTGCTGTTGTTGTAGCGTATCCTTTACCGCGCGGTACACCAGCCCAAAAATTTCTTGTTCTTTGGCAAAGCGCACTTCGGTTTTGGCCGGGTGTACATTTACATCCACAAGCTCTGGAGGCATGCTTAAAAACAGTATACCACCGGGAAATTTGCCATGCATGGCCATGCCTTTGTACGCCTGCTCCAGCGCCGCCATAATAGTGCGATTTTTCACAAAGCGTGAGTTGATAAAAAAGAACTGCATGCTACGGCTGGCACGGGCGGCTCGCGGCGGCGTTATAAGCCCTGAAAGCCGCATTGCGCCCTCTTGGTAGCTTACCTCCAGTAGTTCTTTGGCAAACTCGCCCCCCAGTACCTCCCAGGCGGCCGCGCTTAAGTTGCCACTACCCGGAGTTTGAAATACCTTTTTGCCGTCGCGTATATAGCTAAACGATATTTTAGGGTGTGACAACGCCAGCCTGCCTACTGTTTCGGTAACAAAGCTGCCCTCACTGGCATCTTTTTTTAAAAATTTCATGCGTGCAGGTGTATTGAAAAATAGGTTTCTAACTATAATTGTGGTGCCCTTAGGGTGCGCACCGGCCTCTACCTCACCCGCAATGCCACCTGCCATAGTGTAGCGGCAGGCATCATCTGCTATGGCTGTTTTTGTAACAAGTTCTACCTGCGCTACGCTGGCAATAGAGGCCAGCGCCTCGCCACGAAAACCCAGCGTGCTTATGGAATCAAGGTCATCTTTGGTTTGCACCTTGCTGGTGGCGTGGCGCAAAAACGCAAGCTGAACCTCTTGCTCGTCAATACCGCAACCGTCGTCGGTTATGCGAATAAGCGCAATTCCACCCTGCGCAATCTCTATTGTGATGTTCTGTGCGCCGGCATCAATGGCATTCTCTGCCAGCTCTTTCACCACCGAAGCAGGGCGCTCTACCACCTCGCCTGCCGCAATAAGCTCTGCTGTGGCGGTATCTAATAGACGTATTGGCATATGCCCCACCTCTCATCTACATAAGTTTTACAGGATATTTTCAAGTTTTAGCGTTACATGTTCAGCATATTTTTTAGCTCGTATACAAGGTTTAGCGCTTCGAGCGGGGTTAGCGTTTCGGGGTCTAGCCCTTCTAGCTTTTGCACCATCTCCGGTAAAGCGTCTTGCGGCGGCTGGGGCTGTGCAATGCTACCAAAGTCCAGCTGAGTAACACTGGCCGTGCTGGACGCATTAGCCTCTAATACACGCAGTACCTGTTTTGAGCGCTCTATTATCTCTTCCGGCAGGCCGGCCAGCTTTGCTACCTGAATACCGTAGCTATCGTCTGCAGGGCCACGCACAATGCGCCGTAAAAACGTGATATCATCGCCACGTTTTTTTACTGCAACATTGTAGTTTTTTACGCCGTCTAGTGAATTTTCCAGTTCTGTTAGCTCGTGGTAGTGGGTGGCAAACATTGTTTTGCAAGCAGGGCCTATATCTTTACTTGCAATATACTCCAGCACAGCTTGTGCAATGCTCATGCCGTCGAACGTGGAGGTACCGCGGCCTATTTCGTCTAAAATTATCAGGCTTTTGCTGGTTGCATAGTCTAATATTTCGGCCACCTCACTCATCTCTACCATAAAAGTAGAGCGCCCCTGCGCCAAATCGTCTGAAGCGCCAACACGGGTGAACACAGCATCGCACACGCCCATACGGCAGCTAGCCGCCGGCACAAAACAGCCTGCCTGCGCCATTACTGCAATTAGCGCCACCTGCCGCATATATGTAGACTTACCCGCCATGTTTGGCCCGGTGATAATCTGCATACGGTTTTCGCTACAGTCCAGCATTGCATTGTTTGGCACAAACGGCACACCGCTAAGCATGTTTTCAATTACCGGGTGACGGCCGTCTATAATTTCTATTACATCTTCGCCGTCCACCTGCGGGCGCACATAGTTATTTACCACAGCAACATGCGCCCAGCTACAGAATACATCCAGCCTTGCCACAGCCGCCGCTGTGCGCTGAATGCGCATTAGCTGTTCTGCCACGCTTTGTAAAAGCGCTGCAAATAAATCTCGCTCCAGCGCCGCAAGCCGCTCTGCCGCACCCAAAATTCGACCCTCTAGCTGTTTTAATTCTTCGGTAATATACCGCTCGGCACCTGTAAGCGTTTGCTTGCGCACAAAATGCGGCGGTACTTTATCTACCAAACTTCGGCTAACCTCTATGTAGTAGCCAAACACTTTATTAAAGCCTATTTTTAAGGTGCGAATGCCTGTTTCTTGCTTTAGCGTAGCCTCTACATCGGCCAGCATTCCCTTGCCACCGTAAACAACCGCTCGCAGCTCGTCTACCTCTGCGCTGTAGCCATCACGAATTACGTTGCCCTCGGCAAGCTTTGCCGGTAGCTCGTCTGCCAGCGCCGCTTGTATAAGGCCTTGTATGTCTTCAAGTGGGTCTATCTCGGCAGCTATCTGCTGCATATCTTGGCTGTTAAACACCTGCACAAGCTGCAATATCTGCGGTAACTTCTCGCAGGTAGCCGCCAGCGCCGACACATCACGAGGAGCTGCGTTGCCAAACACAACACGGGTCATAAGGCGTTCTAGGTCGAACACGCCTTTAAGCAGCTCGGCTATCTCCAGACGGTTTACATGGCTACCCACCAGTTCTTGCACAGCGTCTAGCCTTGCGTTTATGGCGGCAGGGTTTACCAGTGGCTGTTCCAGCCAGGTGCGCATTAAGCGTTTACCCATGGAGGTTTCGGTTTTATCCAGCACCCAAAGCAACGTGCCTTTTTTTTCTCGCGCGCGCATTGTTTCGGTTATTTCAAGATTGCTACGGGTTGTGGGCGACAGTGCCATAAACTGCATTGGCGAAAAACTGCTTACCGTTTTAAGGCGTTCTATGCCTTTTTTTTGTGTTTGCTCAAGATAAAACAGCAGTGCCGACAATGCCATATACTCCGGCTCGCCTGCAGAAAATGCAATCTCCTGCGCCAAAAAACTCTGCTCTATTCTGCTTTGGGCGGTGTTAGGCCGATACACCTCATCATCCAAAAGCTCTACTGTACACACAAGCTGTTTTTTTATAAACAGCGTAACCTCTTTATGTTTTAGTACTTCGCTGTTAAAAAGCACCTCGCTTGGCGAAAAATGTGCCAGTTGTGCAACTATCTGCTTGTGTACATCCTCGCCGCTACACACCGTTACGGTGGCATTACCTGTAGATACATCGGCAAAGCAGAGGCCTGCCGCATTGTCTTTAATGTAAATGCTGGCAATGTAATTATTTTTATCATCGCTTAGCATGCTGTTTTCTATTACTGTACCCGGCGTTACAACCCGCACAACTTCACGCTCTACAAGGCCTTTTGCGGCGGAGGCGTCTTCGGTTTGCTCGCATATGGCTACCTTGTAGCCTTTTTCTATAAGGCGGGCAATATACGCCTCTGCACTGTGGTGCGGCACACCACACATGGGCGCGCGCTCTTGTTGGCCGCACTCCTTGCCTGTTAGCGTTATCTCAAGCTCTCTTGATGCCAGCAGTGCATCATCGAAAAACATCTCGTAAAAATCGCCAACACGAAAAAAAAGCACCTTGTCTTTATTATGCTCTTTAATCGCCAAATATTGCTTCATCATTGGAGAATATTCCGCCATTTTTTACCCCCGTTCTCGTATAAAGGCCTGCCGCCAGCAGCTGTGTATCTATCAAAACGGGCCTCGCTAAGCGAAGCCCGTTTTGCTCTTTATCCGGAATTACACCGGTACTTTGCGTAAAATTATCCGCAACCTTGGCAACCCGCGCATCCGCTTTGACAGTTACTGCTCGGTGGCTCTACCTGCATAGGGTCGCCCCCGTCGATAGCCGCTGAGATGATAGCGTTTATGTGCTCTACCAGTGGTTTGATATCCGCTTTAGCCTCGTTATATGCCAGCATGTTTGGGTTTTCCATAATTGCTGTGTATGTAGCGTTCAGCTTTTGGTTTAGCTCTCCAAGGCGAGCTTCGTCGCGCTCTTGTTTTTCTATTTCGCGGTTTAACTCTGACCTTACAAAGTCAAATTCGTTAATTGCGTTTTGCAGCAGCTCGTCTTGGTCGTTCTCTTGGCGGGCTTTTTGCAAACGCAGATAGCGTTCGTCTTGCTGCAGCTCTACAGCCGCTTTTTGAAACATAAGAATGATATCCATCTTTTTCTCCTCTTAATTATTAAGCTATTGGCTAGCGCGTACGCCTTCCAGCATAGCGCCTTTTATTGCGGTAATTTTAAGCGAAACAAAATTACCTGCCTCTTCGGGGCTGCCCGCAAACTCTACCAGCATATTGTTATCAAGCCTTGCTTGCATAACGCCGTCGCCGCGGCCCTCGCCCTCTACCATGCCTACAAACACCTGCCCTAGCCACGGCTTGGCAATATCCGCCACCATCTCCTCCTGCAAATCTAGCAGGCGCTGGATACGGGCAGCCTTTTCGCCATGCAAGGTTGCATCGGGGTAGGTGGCGGCCTCGGTGCCGGGGCGGCGGGAGTAGATAAATGTGAACAGCTGTGTAAAGCCAACCTCGCGCACCAGCTGCATGGTTTTTTCAAAATCTTCCTCGGTTTCGCCGGGGAAGCCCACCATTACATCAGAAGAAAATGTTATGCCGGCGCATAGGCTCTTGGCGTAGCGGATAAGCCCTATATAATCTTCTGCTGTATAGCGCCTATTCATGCGCGAGAGTATCTCGTTGCTACCGCTTTGCACAGGCAGGTGCAGGTGCTTACATAGCTGTGGATATTTGCATATGGTGTCTATCATTTTGCGGGTGGCATCTTTTGGATGGCTTGTCATAAAGCGTATCTTGTATTCTCCCGGCACCTCACAAAGCTTGCCCAGCAGGTCGCTAAAGTCCATTTTTTCGTCGTTGCCCTTACCGTATGAGTTAACATTTTGGCCAAGGAGCGTGATATCTTTATAGCCTGCTTGCACAAGCTTTTTAAATTCAGCAAGCACATCGTCGCTTGTGCGGCTACGTTCGGCCCCGCGCACATACGGCACTATGCAGTACGAGCAGTAGTTGTCGCACCCATACATAATAGGCAAAAGCGCCTTAAACTCCGATGCGTGCACCAACGGCACGTCCTCTATTATTTCGGTGCGCACCGCGGGTAGACGTAGCGCTTTTTTTCTGGTGGTCATTTTTTCCACAAGGGCGTCCGGCATTTGGTCTGCAGGGTTTGGCCCAAGCACAATGTCTACATACGGGTAGCTTTCGCGCAGTTTTTCTATGGTTGTTTTTTCCACCGCCATGCAACCGCATAGCGCCAGCAAAAGGCCCGGCTTTTCTTGTTTTAGCTTTTTTAGCGCGCCTAAGTTACCAAACACGCGTTGCTCTGCGTGTTCACGCACTGCGCAGGTATTAAACACAATAAGGTCGGCCGCCTCAGCACTTTCGGTTAGCTCATAGCCAATATCCAGCAAAACTCCTCGTAGTCTTTCTGAGTCGTTTGCGTTTTGTTGGCCCCCAAAATTACGCACAAATGCATATGGGGTGCGCCCATAATGGGATGCTATGATATTTACTGCATTCTCGTTCCTGCTATACCCTTGCCTATCCACGCTTTCTCCTTTGTTGCGGGCAGTGCCGTAAAGCCCTGCCTAGACCCATAACCTTCTTGTTTCAACACCATTTTAGTATACACTATTTTTACCATTCTGACAAGAAATACGCCCTATTTACACAGTTTTTACCACCACTGCCGCCCGTTATTTTTTGAGTATTGTTGCAAGATACTGCCCCGTAAAGCTTTCGGGCACTTTTGCCACCTGCTCGGGCGTGCCCTGTGCTACAACAAGGCCGCCGCCGCTGCCGCCCTCGGGCCCAAGGTCTATCACATGATCGGCCTGTTTTATAACATCGAGGTTATGCTCTATTACCACAACAGTGTTGCCGCCGTTTGCCAAGCGGTTAAGCACCTTAAGCAGCTTTCGTACATCCTCTGAATGCAGGCCTGTTGTGGGCTCGTCTAATATATACACCGTTTGGCCGGTGGCTCGCCTTGCAAGCTCCAGCGCAAGTTTCACCCTTTGGGCCTCGCCGCCCGAAAGCGTTGTGGCCGACTGGCCAAGCTTTATATAGCCAAGCCCCACATCCACCAGCGTTTGCATCTTGCGATGAATTTTAGGCTGGTTTTCAAAAAATATCACCGCTTCATCGGCTGTCATCTCAAGCACGTCGTGTATGTTTTTGTCTTTGTAGCGCACTTCCAGCGTTTCGCGATTATATCTCGCGCCTTTACACACCTCGCACGGCACAAATATGTCTGGCAAAAAGTGCATCTCTATCTTCAAGATACCGTCGCCCTCGCATGCCTCGCACCGCCCACCTTTAACGTTGAACGAAAACCTACCCGGCCCATACCCACGCACCTTTGCCTCTTGCGTTTGGGCAAACAGCGCACGAATATCGGTGAACACGCCTGTATACGTAGCAGGGTTTGAGCGTGGGGTGCGGCCTATCGGGCTTTGGTCTATGCCAATTACCTTGTCCACCCACTCTTCGCCCAGCAGCTGTTCATGATTACCTGCGTGGCGGCGTGCGCCGTTTAGGTCGGCCGCCAGCTTTTTGTATAGTATCTCATTCACAAGGCTGCTTTTTCCGCTGCCCGAAACGCCTGTTACCGCCGTTATTACCCCAAGGGGGAACTTTACCGTAACATCCTTTAGGTTGTTTTGTTTTGCACCCACCACCGTGAGAAATTGGCCATTGCCCTCGCGGCGCTTTGAGGGCACTTTTATCTGCTTTTTGCCGCTTAGGTACTGGCCTGTAATGCTACGTGGCTCTGCCATTACGTCTTCCATAGTGCCACACGCCACAAGCTCGCCGCCGTGCACGCCTGCGCCGGGGCCTATGTCTACCAAAAAGTCGGCCTGGCGTATTGTGTCTTCGTCGTGCTCTACCACAATAAGCGTATTGCCAAGGTCTCGCAGGCGTTTTAGCGTGGCAATTAGCTTGTCGTTATCGCGCTGGTGTAGGCCGATTGACGGCTCATCCAGCACATACAGCACCCCTGTTAGCGCACTGCCAATTTGGGTTGCAAGGCGTATACGCTGGCTTTCGCCACCCGAAAGCGACGCCGCCCCACGGGCCAGCGTTAGGTAGCCAAGGCCTACCGACTGCAAAAAGCCCAGCCGCTCGCGCACCTCTTTTAAAACACCGCCGGCAATCATCTGTTCGCGCTCGCTAAGTTTTATATTTTCAAAAAATTCAAGTTCTTCGCCAACAGGCAAGAGCGTAAGCTCGCTTATGTTTTTGCCCCCTACCGTAACGGCAAGCGAGGCAGGCTTTAAGCGCATGCCGTGGCAATCGGGGCACTCCACCCCGCTCATCGACTGCGCAATCTCCTCTTTCATCCACTCACTTGATGTTTCGCGAAAGCGGCGCTCAAGGTTTGGAATAATACCTTCAAAGTCGTTCACATAACTGCCGCTACCAAACTCGTTTTCGCGATGCATCTTTAGTTTTTCGCCCTGTGTACCATATAGCAGCGCGTCCACTGCCTGCTCGCTCATCTCTTCAATTGGAGTGTCCAGCGTAAAGCCGTAGCGCTTACCAAGAGCTTTATAATACATCTCGCCAATGCTGCCCTCGGCATAGTACCAGCCGCTGGCTTTTATTGCTTTTTCTCTTATAGACAGACTGCGGTTTGGCAGAATTGCCGCAGGGTCTACCTTCATAAAAGTACCAAGGCCTGTGCATAGCTCGCACGCACCAAACGGATTATTAAAGCTAAACATTCTTGGGGTTAGCTCTTCTATCTGGCTGCCGTGTATTGGGCAGGCATAGTTTTGGCTGAATTGTAGCTCTTCTTCTTTATCTACAAGGCTTATTGTTGCAAGCCCGCCGGTGAGCGACAGCGCTATCTCGAGCGAGTCGGCAAGGCGGCTGCGCACCTCATC
>CAYJEW010000019.1:22835-29463 GCA_964369525.1 uncultured Oscillospiraceae bacterium
CGGTGAGCGACAGCGCTATCTCGAGCGAGTCGGCAAGGCGGCTGCGCACCTCATCATTTTTAACAAGGCGGTCTACCACAATATCCACGCTGTGTTTTTTGTTTTTCTCAAGCTCAATCTCTTCGTCGAGGTTGTATATGTTACCGTCCACCCTCACACGGGCAAACCCACCACGTCGAGCCGCTTCAAACTCTTTTTGCTGGGTGCCTTTGCGCCCACGAACCACCGGCGCAAGCACCATAAAACGTGTGTCATCCGGCAATTCCAGCACACTGTCTACCATTTGGTCTATAGTTTGCTGTGCAATTTTGCGAGAGCAAATTGGGCAGTGGGGTATGCCCACGCGCGCATACAAAAGGCGCAGGTAGTCGTATATTTCGGTTACGGTACCCACAGTGGAACGTGGGTTTTTGCTGGTGGTACGTTGGTCTATAGATATAGCGGGCGAAAGGCCGCTTATCTCGTCTACATCCGGCTTTTCCATCTGCCCCAAAAACATGCGGGCATAGCTGGACAAGCTTTCCACATACCTGCGCTGGCCGTCGGCATATATGGTATCAAACGCAAGACTGCTTTTACCACTGCCCGAAAGGCCTGTCATAACAACAAGCTTGTCGCGCGGAATGGTGAGGTCTATATTCTTTAGGTTGTGCTCTCTTGCACCTTTTATAACAATTTTATCGTTTGCCAAACTGTTCTCCTTAATTTCTTTCATGCGTAAATTTATAGATTTTTTATTGCTGTTTAGCTCTCGTTTGTTTTACCGCTTTTCAAAACACGCCCACGCCCTTGCGGCATGCCTTTGTTGTCCCTTTTGGTTTTTGCGCCTTGCTCTTTTGGACGGTTATTTTTCGCCGCCGCTTTTGGAGCATCATTCTTTGCAAGCTCGCCACTGCGTAATTTTTCAATTCTATCTCGCAGGAAAGCCGCGTGTTCAAATTCCAGCAATTTTGCCGCCTGCTTCATCTCGCGGGTAAGGCGGGTTATAATCTGCTCGCGCTCAGCGCGGCTCATACGGCGGCCTTTTTTGCCCTCGTCTGGCACCTCTTTTGAAATTTCTATTATGCCTGCTATATCTTTTACAATGGTTTTAGGCACAATACCATGCTCTTGATTGTAGGCCTCTTGTATCTCCCGGCGGCGGTCGGTTTCTAAAATGGCGCGTTCCATACTAGGGGTTACCGTGTCGGCATACATAATTACAATTCCATCTGCGTTTCGCGCCGCTCTGCCTATGGTTTGCACCAGGCTGGTTTCACTGCGCAAAAAACCCTCTTTGTCGGCGTCGAGTATAGCTACCAGCGAAACCTCGGGCAGGTCCAAGCCTTCTCGCAAAAGGTTTATGCCTACAATTACATCTATATCGCCTTTGCGCAAATCTCGTATAAGCTCCATACGCTCAAATGTGTCTATCTCGTGGTGCATATAGCGCACCTTTACGCCGTGCTCGGTTAAAAATTCGGTTAAATCTTCGGCCATCTTTTTTGTAAGGGTGGTCACCAGCACCCGCTCGCCTTTTGCGCTGCGCAGGTTTATCTCGCTAAGCAAATCGTCTATCTGCCCCTGCACAGGCTTTACAATAATTTGAGGGTCTACAAGCCCTGTTGGGCGTATAACCTGCTCTACAATCTGGGCCGAGTGGGTGCGCTCGTACTCGCCTGGCGTTGCGCTTACATACACCGCCTGATTTACCTTTGTCCAAAATTCTTCTTCTCGCAGCGGCCTGTTGTCGAACGCGCTCGGCAGGCGAAAGCCAAACTCTACCAAGTTCTTTTTGCGGGCATAGTCGCCACCATACATAGCGCGAAGCTGCGGTAACATAACATGGCTTTCGTCTACAAACAGCAACCAATCGTCGGGAAAATAGTCTATCAGTGTAGACGGTACAGAGCCCGGCGCACGACCGCTAAGCACACGCGAATAGTTTTCTATCCCTTTGCAGCTGCCAACCTCGGCCAACATCTCCATGTCGTAGTTTGTGCGCTGGGCAATACGCTGGGCTTCAATTAGCTTGCCCTCCTGCGTAAATAGGCGCACCTGCTCGTCCATCTCGCCCCGAATATTTTCAAGGCCCAGCTGCATTTTATCCGGCGACACAATATAGTGGCTGGCAGGAAATATTGCCACATGCCCAAGCTCGCGCCGCCGCTCGCCTGTAAGCGGAGTTGTTTCGCTAATGCGCTCTATCTCATCGCCAAAAAATTCTATTCTAAACGCAACATCGTCGTAATACGCAGGGTGCACCTCTACTATATCGCCTTTTACACGGAACTTGTTGCGGGTGAAATTTACATCGTTGCGCTCGTATTGCAGCGCCACAAGCCGCTCAAGCAGTTGGTTGCGGCTCATCTTCATGCCGGGGCGCATGCTAACTACACTGTTGCGGTAATCAATAGGGTCGCCCAGCGAATATATGCACGACACGCTGGCTACTATAATAACGTCGCGTCGCTCGCTAAGAGCCGAGGTTGCGCTGTGGCGCAGGCGGTCTATCTCGTCATTTATATCGCTGTCTTTTTCTATGTATGTGTCGGTGGTGGGAATGTATGCTTCTGGCTGATAGTAGTCGTAGTAGGACACAAAATATTCCACCGCATTGTTTGGGAAATATTCCCTAAACTCGGTGCAAAGCTGGGCCGCCAGTGTTTTATTGTGCGCCAGCACAAGTGTGGGCCTATTTACCTGCGCAATAACATTTGCCATTGTAAATGTTTTGCCACTACCTGTAACGCCCAGCAATGCCTGCCCACGGTTGCCCTTTTGCAAACCTTGCACAAGCTTTTCTATGGCTTTGGGCTGGTCCCCCATTGGCTGGTAGCTTGATGTAAGTTCAAATTTATCCATATGCAATACCTCTATACGCGGCTTATAATTAGCACAACCGTACTAATTCGCTTTTGTTTTTGCTCTTGCTTTTGTTTTTGTTCTTTTTGTTCTTTCTTATTATATGCACCATTTATGCTAATTCTGTAAAAGCAACAGGCGCAATCCCAGCATTTAATTATACCACATAATCACCCAAATAATTGAATAATCTTTGTGAAACAAAACTGGGTGCTTTATGCTATACTGCGCTTTTACCGCCTAGAAAAACAACAAACACGCATTGCCGGCGATCGCCTTGCAATGCATGTTTTAAGCTTTTAAACGTATTATTTATCTAATTTATTATTGCCTAATGTTGTCTAGCAGGCCGCTATCTGCCATGGAAACAAAATCATTATCTGCCACAACAATATGGTCGCTCAGGTTCACATTGATGGTGCGCAGAGCCGCAAATATCTGGCGGGTTACGTTTTTGTCTTCCATCGACGGCAAGGCCAGTCCCGCAGGGTGGTTATGCGCCAAAATTACCGAGGTGGCGTTGGCACTTAGTGCTTCGGCCACAATGCGCTTTATTGATATACGCACCGCATTCACAATGCCATCGTCTGTAACGCGCACACAACGCAGTAACTTGTGGCTATTATCCAGCGAGGCCATCCACATCTCTTCATTGCGCTTACCTAAAAACTTTGGCATAAAAAACTCGCCTGCTTTAACAGTGCTGTTCAACACCATACCCGGTTTGCTTCGGTTATTTAAGTAGTATGCACCCATCTCGGGTATCATTTTAAGTAACACGGCGCTGGGCTCGCCTATACCTGCCACCTTTACCAGTTCTTGCACAGGTGCGTCCATAACTGCAGAAAAGCTACCAAAATGTGCCAGCAATGCATGGGCAAGCTCGTTTGTGTTGCATCTGGGGCGAGCATAAAAAAGCAATAGCTCCAGCGCCTCATGCTCTGCAAAGCTCTCAAGACCCTGCTTTAAAAACCGCGCTCGCAGCCGCTCACGATGGCCATCGTGCACCCCCATTGCTTGCCCCTCCCCTCGACAGCATCAGCACATAACTAACTTAGCATTCACTTTAACTCCTACCTATGATATTATACACCGATTCAGGCCAAAAGCAAAACCCTAAAACATTTGTGTTTTTTAGCGGCGATGCTTTGTCGCCTAAAAAAATACTGGCGCCCATATAAAAACTCCGCTTTGCAGCGGAGTTTTTATGCTATGCGTCTTGCTTTGTGTCTGCAATTTGTATTTCACGCAGGTTTACACCCTGAGGCAACTCGTATGCAAACTTTATGGTTTTTGCAATATCCTCTGCGGTTATAGAGCCAACACCTGTGGCTTCTTTCCAGCCGATATAGCCTTCTTTAATGTCTTCGCTTGTTGTGTGGCTTAGCAACTCCGTATCCACCGCACCCGGGCACACACGCATAACCCTAACGTTGTGTGCCGATAGCTCGCCGCGTGCCACCTCGGACAGGCCCACAACACCATACTTTGAAGCGCAGTATGCTGCATGGTTGCCAAAAGGCTTTACCCCTGCAATTGAAGATAGGTTGATGATGGTTCCGCACTGCCTTGCTTTCATGTCGTTCATAACAATCTGCATGCCATTCATAACACCCATCACATTTACGTCCAGCATTTTTTGCCATTCGGCAGGGTTTTGTGTTTCCAAATTGCCCAGCAACATAACGCCTGCGTTGTTTATGATAAGGTCTGTTTTGCCGTAAACTTCTTCAGCCTTGCGCACAGCCTTTTCAAAATCTGCCTTGCTTGTAACATCTACCTTTTCGCACATAGCATTTTCTAGCCCAAGCTCTTGCAGTTTTTCCAGCCTTCTTGCAAGAAGCAGTAGTGGGTAACCCGCCTTGCTAAACTCCAGCGCCAGCGCCCTGCCAAAACCAGAGCTTGCGCCTGTTATAACCACCAGCTTTTTCATAAGAAAATCTCCTTTTATATTATTGACTTTTTTTCTATTGCAGTATAAAATGCTGTAAAGAACATTTTTATTATATTAATACCCTTATATTAGGTCAATAAGGCACATTGTTTTCGGTTAGCGAAAGAAAGGTAACCAATGGATAAAATAGTAGTAAATTCAGAGATTGAGATAACATTAAAGATGATAGGCGGAAAATGCAAGCCCCTTATACTTTATATGCTTATAGAAGACGGCGCGATGAGGTTTAAAGACCTTATGGGCGCTGTTACTGCGATATCGCAAAAAACACTTACAAATCAGCTGCGCGAGCTTGAGGCCGACGGCCTTATTCTCAGAAAGGCATTTAGCGAAATTCCCCCACGGGTGGAATATTCTGTTACAGAAAAGGGCAAAACGCTGTTTCCTATACTAGAGCTCATGTGCGAGTGGGGCGAAAAAAATAATAGCGGCAGATATGAAATAACAAACCCGCAGTGCGGAGTATGAGGCGCCGTAGCATATACGTTCTTGTATGGAGTTTGCCATATTGTAGGTGTAAATAATAAAAAGGCAGAGTATGCTCTGCCTTTTGCACATGCTACTTTTAGATAGCTTTTTATATCATTAAAAATTCCCGACAAAAAAGTACGGTGCAGTAAGGCTGCTGCCTTATAAAACACAATGCCACAAGTTTTTTGATTTTGTCTGCATAAATATTAGCCGGAATTATATGTTTTTAGCTACCCAAACAGGTATTCATTTGAATCTTTAGGCGCATCTTCTCTGTGCAGATGTGAATATGTGCGCTCGGCTTTGCAAACCGTTATTTTGTAGCTTTCAAATAGCTTGTTTTTGCCTTCGGCCTGGCTTATTCTGTGTTGCAATGTATTACGCCATTTTGTCACAGCCTCTTCGCTTTCCCATACATTCATAGACAGTAGCTTACCATCATTATTTAGGCTTTGGAACCTCTCGGCACTAACAAACCCCTCTGCATCTGCAAGCATTGGTTTTAGCATAGCCGCAAGCTCTAAATATCGCTCTGCGCCTTCCTTGGTGGGTGTTACTTCAAACAGCACAACAATTTGGCTCATTTATGCTTACTCTCCATATTCAGTAGGTGTTCTTTCATGTCAAGCCCACCGGCATAGCCCACAAGCTTGCCTCCCGCACCCACCACACGATGGCAAGGCACCACAATGTGCATGGGATTTTTATTGTTTGCCATCCCCACGGCACGGCTGGCTTTTTCGTTACCAATAGCTTTGGCAATATCTTTATATGTACGGGTTTCGCCATAGGGGATATCACAAAGTGCATTCCATACCTTTTGCTGAAATTCCGTGCCATGCAGTTTAAAATTAAAGCTGAATTGTTTTCGTGCACCCTCAAAATACTCGGCAACTTCTTTAAAAACTTTATCGCTAAATTCGGTTTTTTCGCCGTGGCCTTCTGCTTTATTATGTATTTTTTTCAGTGATGTCACGGTGTTGTCGCTATATTCTATGCGAATGTCTCCCAGCTTTGAATTATAGATTGCATATTTCATTTTTTGTCAGCTCCCTTTATTTATTCCGCTACCCAAGCGAGGTGTTATTATCAAGCAGTTTACAGCCGGGCCTAACGAAGACGGTGTGCGTATCACACGGTTTGTGCAACGTGTAACCACAAACCTCCCCAGCTCTGCGCTATACAAAGCGCTTAGAA
This sequence comes from uncultured Oscillospiraceae bacterium, assembly GCA_964369525.1. Lineage (GTDB taxonomy): Bacteria > Bacillota > Clostridia > Oscillospirales > Ruminococcaceae > JAAYCI01. The sequence goes on from CAYJEW010000019.1 coordinate 29,302, forward strand.
ACAAGCGCATTAAGGTTAACGGCCGCAAGGCCGACCCTCATCTTCTTTTGAAAAACGGCGATGTAATAGAGCTTTATTTAAACGATTCCTTCTTCCCAATCGAGCTTGGGCCATGGGTGCCACGAGCTGTATCGCCGCTACCTGATTTTGAGGCGGTGTATG
>CAYJEW010000019.1:29473-33472 GCA_964369525.1 uncultured Oscillospiraceae bacterium
CGGATTGCTAGATGCATTTATCCACGCACTAATGCAACGCGGAGAGTACAACCCACAAACCGAGGCCACGTTTGCCCCTGCCCTTTGCAACCGATTAGACCGTGGCACAGAAGGCCTTGTTTTAGTGGCAAAAACCGCACAGGCTCTGCGCTGTGCTAACGCCTACATACACGACGGCCTACTTCAAAAATACTACCTTTGTGTGTGTAGCGCTGTACCGCCAAGCGGCCGCCATGTAGCTTTTTTGTTACGAGATCGCGCCGAAAAAATAGTTACAGTTTTTGCCACGCAACAGCACGACGCAAAGCAGATTATCACAGATATTGAGATAAAGCAACAGCACGGCGGCCTTGCGCTATGCGAGGTAGGGCTTGTTACCGGGCGCACCCATCAAATAAGAGCGCATCTGGCGTTTTTGGGCGCACCTATTGTAGGCGACGCTAAGTACGGTAGCCAAAAAGAAGGTGGCAAAACAAATTTGCGCTCGCAAGCACTATGCGCCATGCGCATATCTTTTTCACAAAGCTTGCCCCAAAACAGCGAGCTTGCCTACCTTGCAGGGCGTTCCTTTACAGCACATTCAGCCGCTTTGCCTGCATGGTGGCAAAAATTTAAAGATAAAACGGCAGCACTTTAAAGTGGCTGCCGTTTTAATTTGCGCTATAAAATCACGGCTTTACCGTTGCATTTGCTGCAACACATCGCAAAATAGTTCCTTTGGGGAAGTATTGACCCGAAGGCAGTGGCAGAATAAACGCCATCTTGCTGTGCGGGGTGGATTTGATAGGTTTTGCATTGCCGTCGTACAGTGCGTCGGGTTTAAAGGTTACCACCCTGCCCTCCGGCAGTAGCGCCTCCATCTCTTGCCCAAGTGTAAACTTGCCCCGCTGTTCGCAGTACAGCCATCCGTCTTTTTCCATCTCTACTGTGCCCACAAGCTGCCAGTTGCGAATATAGTCCCCACGCATTGGGCTTTGGGTGGCTCCCTCGTGGCCCAGGAAAAAGCCATTGGAGTACGGGCGGTGGGAGGTGCGGGTAAGCTCCTGTTCTGAAAAATCGGGTAGTTTGTACCCACCTGGGGCGGCCTGCTCTACGGCATCTACCGCTTTGCGATAAGCCGCAGTGGTAGAGGCAACATAATAAAAGCTTTTCGCCCTGCCCTCTATCTTTAGGCTGGCGGCACCTGCTTCTATTACCTTATCTATAAACGGCGCGGCGCATAGGTCATCTGCGCTTAAAATATAACTACCGTCTCCCCCTTCGCCGATGGGCATATACTGCCCGGGGCGTTTTTCTTCCATAAGGCTATAGCGCCACCTACAAGGCTGTGCACATTGCCCACGGTTCGCATCACGATTAGACATATAGTTTGAAATAAGACAGCGGCCTGATACACTCATGCACATAGCGCCGTGCACAAAAACCTCAAGCTCCAGCTGACGTGGCGTGTTTTGACGAATGGTGGAAATCTCTTCCAGCGTCAGCTCGCGTGCCAGCACAACCCGCTTGGCGCCCATCTCCCACGCGGCGGTGGCCGACACATAGTTTGTGATACCAGCCTGGGTGGAAAAATGAATCTCGGCCCCGGGTGCATATTCTTTTACAAACCGCAGCACGCCTATGTCTGCCACAATAAACGCATCCACCCCTGCACGCCATGCGTCGCGTATTGCGCCCGGCATGGAGGGCATCTCGTCATTTCGAGGCAGGGTGTTCATGGTTAGATACACCTTACGCCCAAGGCTGTGGGCCATCTTTACCGCAGCGGCTATCTGCTTTATGGAAAAATTTTCAGCAGAAGCGCGCATACCATACTGCTTAGCACCAAGATACACAGCGTCGGCACCATACTGCAATGCATAGTGCAAGCACTCCATATCGCCGGCCGGTGCCAGCAGCTCTACGCGGCGGCCCATTAGCCTTCAGAGGAAGCTTCTTGCTCCCTCTCCCACTGTGCGTTGCGCTGTTCCATTGTGGCAATGTTGTTTAGGTGGCCCGCATATGTTTCGGCATAGTAGTACTCGCCATAAAAATCGGTTAGGAAGTAGAAGTAGTCGTGCTGTTCCGGATACAAAGACGCCTGAACCGCCGTCCAGCTGGGGTTGGATATAGGCCCTGTGGGCAGGCCATCGCGCAGGCCTTCTTCGTCTAGGCAGAGGTATGCATATATAAGCTCGTCCGGAATTGCATCGTACTCACCGCCGTAATCTCGTGCTACCCAGTCGCGCAGGTAGTAGTAGGTAACATCACTACCCAGTGTGCGGCGAGCAAGCCCCGAACCTGAAAGATCGCCATTGAGGCGGTTTAGGAATACGCCTGCCACCATTGCTTGGTTTTCATCGGGTAGGCCTGCCTCTTCTTCAACAAGCGAGGCCAGCGCCATAAGTTCTGTTAGGTTAAGGCCCAGCTCTTCCATGCGTATATACATATCTTCGGTAAGCTGTGAGTCGAACTGCTCGAACAGAGTGCGAACAATATTCTCTGGCTCTTCGTCTACATAAAAATCATAAGTGTTAGGCGCAAGGTACCCCTCTGCCCGCATAAAGGTATCGGGCGTAATGTTTAGCCTTGAGAAGAATTCTATATCGCTGTAGTCGCCATTATTGGCAGCCTCCAAAAACTCCTCGGCTGTGCACAGGCCGTTTTCTTCACAGATGGTGGCAAACCTAATTACGGTAATGCCCTCTGGGAAGGTAACACGCATGGTTTCGCGCGGGGGCGGCGCTGTTATAAGCACCTGCAAAATCTCGTCGTAGCCCATACCTGCGGTAATTTCGTGGCGGCCTGCCTGAAACGCAGCGCCTGTGCCGTTAAACTGCACATATAGGCCAAATACACTCTCACTACCTATAAGACCGCCTTCTTCCAGCAAAGCGCCAATGGTTTGGTATCCGCTGCCGGTAGGCACATCCACCGTAACCAGGCCCTCTGCCGAAGCATTGTTACCGCTTATCTCTCCGTTAACATATATAAAGAATATAAGCAACACAAGCGCAAGCACAACCACGCCTGCCGCAATAGCTAAAAGGCAGCCGCGGTTTGCCACCTTTACCGATAGCTCGTAGTCGTAATCGTCATAATCGTCCCGCACAAACTCTTCGTTTGCACGTCTTCTTATTGCGTTAGCCTGGCGGTTTACTACGCCTTTTGCGGCCGGCCGCCGTGGCCCTTGGTTTACCTGTCTTGCCATATATATGCTCCTTTTTTGTCTTTTGTACTGTAGTGTAGTGTGGCGCCGATTGATTTGTCGCTATGGATACACGCTTGCCACAACCTCATCGGCTTTATCTTTGCCCTCAAGCGCCTCTATAAGTGCATGCGAAAACTGCAGTGCAACACCCGCCGCACGGGCAGTAATAAGCTTGCCGTCCACCTCTACCGCAGCGCCTGTTACGTCGCTTTCGCTAAGGTTTGCCTGAACGCTTGGAAATGCTGTTACCCGTTTGCCTTGTAGCAAGCCTGCTTTATGTAACACCAGCGGCGCGGCACATATTGCCGCAATATAAATATCTCGCTGTTTTGCAGTTTTTAAAACATCTGCCACCATATCACTCGCCAACAAAGCCTCTACCCCTGCGCCGCCCGGTAGCAGCACCATGACGGCATCTTGCGGCAGGCTAAAGCCTTGCTCGTATATATCTGCTTGCACCGATACCCCGTGTGCACCTGTGACAGTTTTTGCATTTACACCAACGGTGCAAACCTCTATACCTGCACGCCTTAATAGATCTATCGGGGTTATAGCCTCTATCTCTTCAAATCCATCCACCAAAAAAATATATACTTTTTTCATTATACAGCCTTTCTATATTAAGTGGTAGCACAAGCGCTAAACTTTTTATCCTTCATTGCTCTGCATCCTATCAAAAGCCATATCCAGTGCAAACCTTAGATATACATGCCGCACCAATGCCTTACCGCCCAGCCATTTTATGGCGGCCGCAGGCGTACTGATACCCTTGCCCTCAAAAAGTTTGCTTGCGTATGGCAGAGTGATAT
>CAYJEW010000019.1:33482-36165 GCA_964369525.1 uncultured Oscillospiraceae bacterium
AACCCGTGGTGTGCGCTAGCAAACAAAGCAGGCGCTCTGCCTCAGCATCGCTTGTAGCTACAAGCTCTGCCACCAGCAGTTTGTCTTCATATGGGCGATAAACTGCATATCCTGTATTTGAGGTAGCGCACTCGGCTTTTTCGCCGAGCATATCCTCTGCTATAAACTGCCGCCGCTGTGGTGAAAAGTCAACATACGGCAAATCTAAAAATTGCTTGCGTAGATTAAAAAGTAATTCCCCATCAAGTTTTGGGGAACGCACACCCGACATATCCCCGCTTTGCAGCGGCATAATTATCTGCCGCAGGTTTATTTTTTCTGCGTAGCCGCGCTTTTGGTAAAAATCATAAAGCTGTGGATTTTCCGGTATTAGCACCGCAAACTGCGCGCCTTTTTCGGCTACCTCACGCTCGATCGTCTGCAACAAGCTCGACATAACACCTTTGCCCCGAAGTAATGGGCAGGTGGCCAATGCGTACAGGTACACACCTTTTATTGCCTGCACCTCGCACGGCACAGCAAGCAAAATTGCCTGCACGGCATCATCTGCCGCAACATGCACAGCGCCATGGCCTGCAAATACACTCAAATATCTGTCGATACTTTTAAGGCTGTCGCCAAATGCCTGCTGCCAAATGGCCGCTACTTCGGGCAGGTCTTTTTCAAGTGCTACACGAAACTCCATTACAGCACCTTTAGCTCGGCTGTGTACTCTTCTGTTAGTATATCAGGATGGTACGACAGCTTTGCTTCCCTAAGGCCCTCTTCATCAACGTCGTTTTCACGATTTATGTATGTATATTCACGGGCAAATGCACGAGCCATCTCGCGGTTTATGATATTGTATGCGCCCGATACATCGTATAAGGCCTTCTCAACATGTGTTACAAACACATCTTTGCCAAAAGCGCTGCCAAACGAAAACGCCACAACCTCGTTGTTCACGGTTATGTAGCCGCCCTTTAAATCCAGCTCATCGTAATGGCTACATGCGCGTTTTATTGCTTGATACTCTTCCTCTATGCCTTTATCGCCTCGGTTGTCGTGCAGGCGGCACCATTTGCGGTTGAACGCCAGCATGTCATCTATGTCGTCTGGGGTTATTACATGAAATGCCCAGTCGGGGTAGCTACGCTCAAAGCGTGAGCAGTGGTTGCGCTTTTTTTGGTATTTTTTGCCGGGCAGGTCTGCCAGATTGCTTGAAAGGTATAAATAATCGGAGTCACCTCTCGGCTTCTCATAATGGAAGCGCCCCGGCATTATAGCTTCAAGATGCTCTACCGCCTTGGCGTCCAGCGAATAAAAAACAGGGTTTCTACCGTCTTTTTCAGCATCCTGCAGTATAGCTTTTATCGCCTTTTCCATATCGCCGTGGCCTGCAGGATATAAATAATGCAGCCGCTCGCTCTCGCTGCGCACAATAACAAAGTCTTCAAACCTTGCAATCTTTGTACGATAAAGCTCTGCCCACATGTATATGGTAGTAAAAGAAAATTCGCATCCGTAATAGCCGCCCTCTTCTAAAAGCGGGCGAGCCCATAAGCCGTCTTCTATCTGTGGTTCATGAAAGGTCATAGCCACTCCTTTGGGATAAGTTGTTCGAGCTCTGTTGTAATATCACTACGCTGGCGCATACTGACATTTTGGTTGCATACCAGCAGTTTCCATCCCAGCTTTTGCGCGCACCAGTGTGCCGCCTCTCGGCAGACTTTAATATACTCTACATCCTGCTCGTGGATATCTTTTTGCCCTTGGCTGGCATAGCGCTGCGCCAGTAGCTCTTGGCTTAGCGCAGGCTCTACATCTAGGTACACAACCAAATCGGGTTTTGGTATGCCAAGTTTGCCATGCTCAAAATCTTCCAGCCATGTAAGATAAGCCTCCCACTGGTCTTTTGGTAGCTTTGCGCACTGATGTATTGCGTTGGAGGTTGTGTAACGGTCGGCCAGCACCAGTGCGCCCTCTTTGTAGGCGGCGCCCCAGCTTGTTGTGCGCCAAGAAGCATACCTGTCTACCGCATAAAACGCCGAAGCCGCATATGCATTCACATCGCCCGGCTGGGTACCAAACTCGCCCGACAGATACATCTGCACAAGTGCGCTACTGCGGCTTTGGTAGTTTGGAAAGCTGACCCTTTGCACATCTTTACCTGCGGCCGAAAGCCGCTCTGAAAGAAGCTGTGTTTGGGTAGCCTTGCCGCTACCGTCCAGCCCGTCTATTACAATAAGTTTACCCTTCATTGTTGGCGGTTACCTCGCTGTACATATCCTTGTATGCTTTTCTTACCTCAGCTGTTTTGCCACAGGTCATTTTGCCTTCGGTGCAGCTGCCATGCACGCAGGCAGGCCCTGCACTGGCAAACAGCGCCGGCGCTGCTTTTACCGCCAGCTTTAGCATCTCGTCTGCAAGTGCACGAATTTCCCATTGTGCTCTGTTGCAGCAGCGCAGCTGAAAAAAGTTGTTTAAGCTGCGAGCGTTCATGGTGGCAACCATCTTGGTGGTGCAGGCGTTTGGCAGCACAAAGCGTGCATCTTCAATGGCTTGTTTTTGTGCTTTAGCATCAGCCTGTTTCTCGCTTAGCCCATCGGCCAAAAAATTGTTTTTATGATGTTTTTTTAGTGTTTCGGTAAGTTTCTCGTAAAGGTCTGCCTCTTGCTGCATTGCCTGCTCAAACAGCTCGTTT
>CAYJEW010000020.1:0-4782 GCA_964369525.1 uncultured Oscillospiraceae bacterium
TCTTTTAGCTGTGCAATAATATCGCAGCCACACAAAAGCCCTGCCACCGTGATGTTATGGCCAAAAAAGTCGTTGCTCACGGCATGTACCTGCGGCGCCGGCGCCTTAAACGCTTTTGCAAATTCATCTGCCAGCTGCTGCATAAGCGGTGCTGCCAGCACGCCTGTGGCTATGTGTGTTGGGGTGTTACCTGCGCTTTCGTTTTCATGGTCTTGCAACGCCTGCATAAACTCGCTATGCAGTAGCCGCCACATTCCCACGCCGTTTTCCAGCTGGGCATACCCCTCGTAAAAATCCTCGTCCGGTATTGGCACACCTGCCAACAAAAACCATTCGTCCGCCGGATATATAAGGCGGCTTTGTTTTGTGCAAAGTAGCTTATCGCCTGCCTGCAACATAATTTGCAGCTGGGCCGCGGCGGCGCTTTGGGTGTATGGCTCTATGGGCTCAAGGCCGCTGCGATGCTTTGTGAGGCCTATCGGTACAGCCGCAATGCTTTGCGTTTGCGGTGCAAATTCAGCCAGCCATTCTATGCTTTGTTTTAGATGCTCTCCGTCGTTTACGCCCGGCACAAGCACCAGCTGAAAATTCATCTCTATACCCGCTTTTGCCAGCTTTGGTATAGCTTGCAAAGCCGTGCCGGCATGCTTATTTTTCATCATCTTAACCCGCAGCTGTGGGTCTACTGTGTGCACGCTGATGTTGACCGGCGAAAAGCGCATGTCTATAATGCGTTGCAGCTCGCGCTGCGAAAGGTTTGTTAGGGTGATGTAATTACCAAACAAAAAGCCAAGGCGTTCGTCGTCGTCTTTAAAATACAGCGAGGGCCTAAGGCCTTTTGGCAGCTGGTCTATAAAACAAAATATGCAGCCGTTTTTGCAGCCGTGCTGTGCGTCTATTAAGTAGCTTGCAAACTCGCAGCCCAGCGGCTGATATTCGTCTTTGTGTACAGTTACCTCGCGCTGGCGCCCATTGCAGCTGAGCTGTAGCACCAGCTGCGCGCCTGCTGTGTGAAACTCGTAGTCTAGCCCGTCGAATATCTCTTGCCCGTTTATTCGTAGCAGTTCTTCGCCGCTTTGTACGCCTGCGTTTGCCGCAGGGCTTTGCGCCGCAACGCTATGTATCTTAACCGCCACAGGCCTTTTCCTCTCTTGCTTTTTTGCATGTTGCTAAAAATATGCGGCACAGCTTAGCATATAAAGGCTTGCGCATGCCGTCTGCTTTGCCTATATGGTAAAAAAGCGCAGGGAAATTATCCCTGCGCAGCTTTCAGGCAATTATGCCTCTTTTTGTTTTACAACTTCTCTGCTTTTGTAAAAACCGCAGCTACCACATGCCCTGTGGGGCACAGCGTAAGAACCACACTGCGTGCAAGTGATAAGCGTGGGCGCCTGCAGCTTCCATACGCTGCTACGACGTTTGTCACGCCGGGCTTTAGAATGTTTTCTCTTTGGTACCGCCATGATACGCACCTCCTCATTCGGTACTATTGCTTAGCGGCCAAGCCGCCTATATACAGTGACCAGCATATTATACCGTATTACAAAGGTTATGTAAAGGCCTTTTTGCGGTATTTGAAAAGTTTTTTTATTGTTTTGAAGCTTAGGCTAGCTATCTGTGTTTTGCTGTAGCAGCTCTTGCAGTGGGCCCCAGCGTGGGTCTGCTTGTTTTGGGGTTGTTTGTACGCCTTGCTCGCAGCTACACTGCGGCTTTTTTGCACCGCAGTCGCTACAAAGCCCCTCGCACGCCTCGCTACACAGCGGCGCAAACGGCCCTTCTATCAATAGCTCGCCATGTGCAAGCTCTTGCAGGTTTAGCACGCCCTGCCCCAAGGTTGGGTATTCGGGGTATTCGCCCTGCAGATCTTGCAGATAGATGTCGTAGCTTTTTTCGATGTGCAGCGGCATTACAAAGCTGTCTAGGCAGCGCACACACGCCGCCTGCAGCTCGCCGCGCAGCTCAAAGCTTAGGCTTGCAAAGCTTACTTTTGGTTGCACGCTCCAGCAAAACTCTAGGCTGCCACCACACACCTCAAAGCTATCAAACTCCTCACTACTAAAGCTTATGCGGCTGCTTCCCTCGGCCTGTGCGCCATCGCGCAGAAGCTTTTGCAGGTCTAGCCCTTGTTGTTTCGGCATGCGGCCGCCCCCATGTTACATATATTTCTTTACGCCTTCAGGCAGGTTTGCCGGGTCTTGCGAAACTGTAATGATAAACTTGCAGTTGCTGCCACTGAGAGCATCCAGCTTTTCCAGCAGGGCTGCCAGTTGATCTAAATTAAAATCTATAACCTTTAGTACGCCGTCTATATAAACCTCTACAATATCGTAGTTGCCTGCTAAAATGCCTGCAACAAAGCCGTAAAGGGCGTCGCAATCTTCAATCTTGTACTCGTCTAGGTCAATCAGCCTGCATTTGTGGTCTAGGTCATAGGTAAGCTGCATTCCCTTCTCAATGCATACAACGTTGCCGGGGCTTGTTTTTACGCTTTCGTTAATTAGCTCTACCATCTGCTTTGTTTTGCCTACGCCCTTGCTACCTACAATTAGTGTTATCATGCTGTGCACCTCCAAGTTTATTTTAAAGCTCTCTCTTTTAGCTGTGTTGCCAATTGTTCGTACCCGGGCTTGCCTAGCAGCGCAAACATGTTTTGCTTGTAGGCCTCTACACCCGGCTGGTTGAACGGGTTTACCCCCAAAATGTATCCCGAAACCGCACACGCCTTTTCAAAAAAGTAGATAAGGTAGCCCATATCTTCTTCTTTTAGGCTGTCTGTTTGCAGTATTGCCACAGGTACGCCGCCGTCGCTATGGGCCATAACGGTAGCCTGCATTGCCATGCGGTTTACGTGGTTTACGGTTTGGCCTGCAAGGTAGTTTAGGCCATCAAAATCTTGCTCTATGGCCGCAATGGTTACGTCTGTGCGTGGTTGTTTTATGTCTACCACTGTTTCAAACAGCAGCCTACGGCCGTTTTGCAAAAATTGGCCCATGGAGTGCAGGTCTGTAGTGAATATACAGCTGGCGGGGAATATGCCTTTTTGGTCTTTGCCCTCGCTCTCGCCAAACAGCTGCTTGTACCACTCGCACATCATTGCAAAGTCCGGCTCGTAGCTGGCCAGCACCTCTACGCCAAAGCCCTTGCGGTACAAAATATTGCGGGCGGCGGCCCAGCGGTAGCAGTGGTTTTGCTCGCTAAATGTATCTAGCTCTTGCATAGCGCACGCAGCGCCTGCCATGAGCGCGTCTATGTTTACACCCGCAACCGCCAGCGGCAAAAGTCCCACAGCTGTTAAAACACTGTAGCGCCCGCCTACGTCGTTTGGTACAACAAATGTTTTATAGCCCTCGGCATCACTAAGTTTTTTCAGCGCACCTTTAGAGGCGTCGGTGGTGGCATAAATGCGCTTTTGCGCCTGCTGTTTACCGTAGCGTTTTTCCAAAAGCTCACGAAAAACCCTAAATGCCACAGCAGGCTCTGTGGTTGTGCCGCTTTTAGACACAACGTTAACCGAAAAATCTTTGCCTTCGCACAGCGCTACAATGTCTTGCAGTGCAGAGGGCGAAACACTGCTACCGGCGAAAAAAATTTGCGGCGTAGCTTTACACGCAAGGTTGTACTGCGCTGATTTAACAGCCTCGATAACCGCCCGCGCCCCTAAATAAGAGCCGCCAATGCCAATTACCACCAGCACTTCGCTGTTTGCCTGTATTTCCGCCGCCGCTTTTTTTATGTTTTCGAATTCGGTTTTGTTGTAGTTTTGCGGTAAGGTGAGCCAGCCTGTGTACTCACTGCCCGGCCCGCTTTGCTGTTGCAGCATGGTGTGCGCCGCTTTAAGCTGGGGCATAATAAAGCTGTATTCCTCTTCGCCTATAAATGGCGCAAGATAGCTTGCATCTAACCGCACGGCCAAAATAAATCACTCCCCGTGGTTTTTTTGCCTTCTGTAATTATTTTAGCCTATCAGCGGCCGTCCGTCAATGCAAAACAAAGCATACGCGCAAGTTTCACCAAATGTTAAAGCTTGCTTTGTGCAATGTATATGTATATGATATAAAAAGCATACAAATTGCTTATAAAAAAGGAGCCGTGCTAAAATTTGAGAGCTGCATTTTACACATTGGGTTGCAAGGTGAACCAAAACGAAACCTCGGCGCTGCAAGAGCTTTTTCGCGCGCAGGGGTACAGCATTGTGGAGGCGAGCAGCCCTGCCGATGTGTTTGTGGTAAACAGCTGTACTGTAACGCAGGCGGGTTCTTCCAAAAGCCGCAAGGCGCTGCGAAAAGCACAGCAGCTTAACCCCGATGTTGTAACAGTGCTTACAGGCTGCTGGCCGCAGGCGTTTTTTGAAGAGGCCTCCTCAGCCGGCGCAGACGTTACCGCAGGTACCACACAGCGTGCGCGGCTGCCGCAGCTGGTTGAGCAGTTTTTGCAAAGCGGCGAAAAGGTGGTAAGCTTTGTACCACATACCAAAGATGAGGTTTTTGAAGAGCTTGTGGCTGTGCCTGCACGCACAAGAGCTGTTGTTAAGGTGCAAGACGGATGCAACCGTAGCTGCGCATACTGCATTATACCCAAAGCACGCGGCCCTGCCCGCAGCCGCAGCGAGGAGAGCATTTTACAAGAGCTTGCGCAGCTGGGCGCACAGGGCTACAAGGAGGTTGTGCTTAGCGGCATAAACCTATGTAGCTACGACGGTAGCGGCCAAAATTCGCTGGCAACGCTTTGCCAAAAAGCAGGCAAGGTAGATGGCATTAGCCGCATTAGGCTGTCTAGCCTTGA
>CAYJEW010000020.1:4882-34087 GCA_964369525.1 uncultured Oscillospiraceae bacterium
GCAGAGTTTTTAGAAACGCTGGAGTTTGTACAGCGCATGGATTTTTTAAAGGTGCATGTTTTTCCATTTTCGGCGCGTGAGGGTACAGCGGCGGCCAGCTTTGAGGGCCAGCTACCTAAAGCCGAAAAAGCAAGGCGTGCGCAGACGCTGCAAAAAGCCGCAGACGAGGTGCGAGCGCAGGTGATATCCGGCTTTTTAGGTAGGCGGTGCGAAGTGCTTTTGGAAACCGCTTTGCCAAACGGGTTGCATACCGGCTATACCGAAAACTATATTCCGGTTGCGCTGGATGCTAAAGGCGCAGCGCAGGGCGATATTGTGAGCGCAGAGCTTTGCGAGTTTGAGGGCGATGTGTGCCGCGCGGTTTTATAGGCGGCGGCGAGCAAGGTTTTTCTGCCGATTACGGTGGGGTTTATGCCGTAGTAGGCAGCGCACAATACACAGCTATACTTCACTGCTAATTCTACCCCTGCCGATTTTGGTAGGCAAATTTCAAAGGGCGAAGCACTGCGCCCCATAGCTTACGACAAATTTAAAACCCCGATATTGCCAAGGTTTGGCGGTATCGGGGTTTTGGTGTTTAGGATAAACAAAGCCTGCTGTATATTGCTATTTAAATTTTCTGTAAAGGCCTATCGATATTATCTCCAAAATAAACGGTATTGCCACAATGCTTGTGCTGTTAAGCTGCGCAAAATAGCTATACGCTATACCCGCGAATGTTAGCACGGCAAACAATATGCTTAATATTAAAAAAACTTTCTTCAAAACATTACTCCCTAACGCGGCGCTATAATTTTGTGTGGATTTATGCAAAGACAGCGGCGAGTGGCATTACTTGTAAAAACCCCGCCTTTGGGCTTTGGCTAGTCGTCCGAGCGGCGCAGCAGCATAGATAAAGCGTCGCTCATGGTTTGGCGGCGCTCGGCTGCCTTGGTTGGCGCAGGGGTGAATTTGCCTTTCTCGTAAAGCAAGGTGTCGCCCACCTTCACATTTTTAGGCAGCATATGTGCCGGCACCTCCAGCGGCTTTCCGTCTTCGCCCCTTAGCGCAATTTTTCGCACTAGTTTTTTCTCTACCGTAAAAAGCATTGCTATGTCCACCTACCTTCGGCTTTGTTTAAATTTTAAATATTATCTGATATGCCAAAGCAGCATATAGAGGTTTTGCTTTTTGCTATCTTCTTTTGCCTTTTGGCTCTGTGGCCGCCCTGCCGCGCGAGCTAGCATGTCTACCTGCTTTACGTGGCTGGCCCGCAGCACTGCGTCCTTTAGCGGCAGGCGCTTGCTTTTTGGGCGCAGGCATATTCAGCAATGCCGGCAGCAAATCCGCCCTACCTGCCTTTAGCAGCGCCGCATGAACGAGGGCACGGTTTTTGGGCAACGTATACTGCAAAAGCGCACGCTGCATGGCTTTTTCTTCGCCGGTTTGTGCTACATGCACCGGCTTTAGCGTGAAGGGGTCTAGCCCTGTGTAGTACATGCAGGTAGCCACGCTACCGGGCGTTGGGTAAAAGTCTTGTACCTGCTCTGGGCGTATACGGTTTTTGTGTAGCCACTCGGCCAGCGCAACAGCGCTTTTTAGCGTGCTGCCTGGGTGGCCCGAAATAAGATATGGCACAAGATACTGCGGCTTGTCCAGCTGTTTTGTTATTGCGTAAAACCGTTTTGCAAAGCGGTTATACACCTCTATGGGCGGCTTACCCATTGCTTGTAGTACTGCCGGAGAACAATGTTCAGGCGCTACCTTTAGCTGGCCGGAAACATGGTGTTGTACCAGTTCTTTTAAAAAGCTGTCGTCCTTGTCTTGCAGTACATAATCGTAGCGTATGCCGCTACGGATAAACACTTTTTTCACCTTTGGCAGTGCACGCAGGCGGCGCAGCATGTCTAGGTATTCGCTGTGGTCTACCTTTAGTTTTGGGCAGGGTGTTGGCGCAAGACAGCGTTTTGTGCCTGCGCACATGGCGTGTGTTTGTTGCCAGTCGCACGAGGGGCCACGAAAGTTTGCCGTGGGGCCGCCTACGTCGTGAATATAACCCTTAAAGTTTGGCATTTCGGTAAGTTTTTTCCCCTCGGCCAGCACGCTTTGCACACTGCGCGAGGTAACCCTGCGGCCCTGATGCATAGTAATAGCGCAAAACGCACAGCCGCCAAAACAGCCGCGGTTGTGTGCTATGGAAAACTCCACCTCTTCCAGCGCAGGTACACCGCCTTGGCTATCGTACACAGGGTGCCAGCGGCGGGTGAACGGCAGGGCGTATATCTCGTCTAGCTGTTCGGTGTTTAAAGGAGCGGCAGGCGGATACTGCACAAGATACCTATCGCCGTGTTTTTGCACAATAGGTTTTGAGTATAGGTGGTCTTGGCTGTTAAGCTGGGCGGCGCAGGCTTTTGCATAGGCTGTTTTATCGGTTTGCACCTTTTGTAGCGAGGCTGTTTCGGTGTATGAGGGCGGCAGCTGCGCAAAGCTTGCCATAACGGCAGTGCCTGCAATGCCATGCAACTCTTTATCGCCTGCGTTTAGCCTTTTTGCAATCTCGCGCAGGCTATGCTCGCCCATGCCGTAACTTATAACGTTTGCACCGCTTGTTTGCAAAATGGAGGGGCGCACGGCATCGTCCCAGTAGTCGTAATGGGCAAAGCGCCGCAGCGAAGCCTCTACCCCGCCAATTACCACAGGCACATCGGCATACGCTTTTTTTGCAAGTTGCGCATATACTTCCACCGCACGGTCGGGTCTTTTATCTATATGGCCGCCTGCTGTGTATTCATCAAATCGGCGGCGGCGCTTTGCCGAGGTGTAATGAGCCACCATGCTATCCACAACGCCACCCGATATCAAAAACGCTAGGCGTGGGCGGCCATACTGCATAAAGGCCAAGGGGTCTTCTACATCCGGCTGTGGCAGTAGCCCCACCCGCCAGCCGCTTGCCTGTAGCATGCGGCCAAGCAGCGCCGCGCCAAAGCTTGGGTGGTCCACATAAGCGTCGCCGCAAACCAGCACAAAGTCCACCTCTTGCCAGCCAAGGGCCAAGGCGTGCTTTTTTGTGATGGGTAAAAAGTTTTGTTCGTCCACAGTTTTTCCTTTATGCTACTCGGATGCGTTTATCGACATCTCCTGCCACTGCATACGGGTTATCAGCACCTGGCGTGGCTTGCTGCCCTCCGGCTCTGAAATAATACCCATCTGCTCCATCTGGTCTACAATACGGCCTGCCCTTGCATAGCCAAGCCGCAGCCTTCTTTGCAAAAAACTGGTGGATATCTGCCCGTTTTCCAGCGCTGTTTCAACAGCGCTTATAAACACAGCATCGTTTAAAAGGTCGGCCGCGTCGGCCTCGCCGCCGCTATCGCCCGCAGCGGCTGCGCCGCTAAGTGTTACCTTATCCATCTGGGCCAGGAAGTTATCGTCGTACAGCGGCTGCGCATTTTGCTTTACAAACTGAATTACGCCGCTAATCTCTTTGTCTTTTACATATGTACCCTGCACGCGCACAGGCTTGTTTGCGCCAATTGGCATAAACAGCATATCGCCCATGCCCAGCAGTTTTTCGGCACCTGCACCGTCTAGGATGGTTCGGCTGTCTACCTGGCTGGACACAGCAAACGCAATACGGCTTGGAATATTTGACTTAATAAGCCCTGTTATAACATCCACGCTGGGGCGCTGGGTGGCCACAATAAGGTGCATACCTGCGGCGCGCGCTTTTTGCGCTATGCGGCATATGTAGTTTTCTACGTCTTTGCCGGCCGTCATCATAAGGTCGGCCAGCTCGTCTATCACAATGGCTATGTGCGGTATCTTTTCCAGCTCGTCGTCGTGCTGCGCTAGGTTGTTGAACGATGTTATATCACGCACACCGTACTCGGCAAACGAGTGGTAGCGGCGCTCCATCTCAAGCACTGCTTGGCCAAGCGCTTTGGCCGCCTGTTTTGGCTCGGTTACAACCGGTATTAGCAGGTGGGGTATGCCGTTATACTCGGCAAGCTCTACCACCTTTGGGTCTATCAAAATCATGCGTACATCTTCGGGCGAGTTTTTGTACACAAAGCTCATAATAATAGAGTTTACGCACACGCTCTTACCGCTGCCGGTAGAGCCTGCAATAAGAAGGTGGGGCATTTTGGTGAGGTCTGCCACCACAACATCGCCAGCAATATCCTTACCCAGCGCAATAGACAGCGGCGAGGGTGAGCTAACAAATGCGCTACTCTCTAAAAGACTGCGCATACTCACCGTGCTTTTCACGTTGTTTGGCACCTCTATACCCACAGCCGGCTTGCCGGGAATGGGCGCCTCTATACGCACGCCTGCCGCAGATAGGTTAAGCGCAATATCGTCGGAAAGGTTGGTAATTCGGCTTATCTTTACGCCTGCCTGCGGCTGAATTTCGTAGCGGGTAACGCTGGGGCCACGAGATACGTCTAGAATACGGGTTTCTACCCCAAAGCTGCTGAGCGTGCTCACCAATAGGTCGGCCGTTTTTTTCATCTCTTCGCGCGCGCCCTCTGCCTGCTGAGCAGGGGCGGCATCAAACAGCGTGGCCGGCGGGTATGAGTACGGCGCTACCACAGGCTGCTCTGTGCGTGTATCGGCTGCGGCGGCAGCTACCTTTGTGGCGGCGGCTTTTTCTATAAGCGCGTCCACGCCTGCGCTTGCCTCGGAAGTAGCAGGCGCTACTTCTTGCGCGGTGGCCTGCGGCAGTGCATCGGGTGCCGCGGTTGGCTCAGCCGGCTGTGCCGGCAGCTCTTGTGCGGTGGCAGGCTGTACTGCCTGTGGTTCGGTTTGCATCGCAGATTGTACAGGCTGGGGTAAGGGCGCGTCAAACAGGTTAAAGTTGGGGTCTTGCTTTGGAATGTACTCCACATCAAACATACCGCCGCGCGGCAGCTTTGTTTGAGCGCCGCCAAGGTTTACATATGGGTCGTCTTCGCCAAACATTAAAATTTCGGTTGCAGCCTTTTGTTCCTGCGGCTGCGGCGCTGCGCTGCGCTGGCCTGCAAACGGTACAAGCGGCGTATAGTCGCCAAGGCCCAGCTCTTCGTCTGCTTGCAGTGCTTTTTGGCCAAATGTTCCGCCGGGGCCTATATCTATGGGCTCGGTATAGCCCTTGCCGGGCTGAATTGTGGGCGTATCCGGCCCTAGGTCTATATCCACTGCGGCAGGGCGGCGCAGCGCAGCCGCCTCTTGCGGCTGCAGCGGTATGTCTACCATTACCGCACGGCGCGCCGAAGGGCGCGCTTGCTGCGCCGGCTCGGGCTCGGCCGCCGGCTCTCCCATTGGGCCTTCCTGCATCTCAAGCTGGTCGTACACCTCTTCGGCACGGTGCAGTTTTGTAGCAACCTTACCGCCAATATTTGCAAAAAAGTGAGCCACATCGCCCGGGGTTTTGCCTGCCAGCACCATTATGGCCAGCAGTACCAGCAATGTTAAAAGTACCCTTGCCGCAAGCGGGCCGCAAAGCAGTAGCAAGCTTGCTCCAAACACAAGGCTAATAACCCCGCCACCAAAACCGCCGCTACCGCTTTGGTGCAGCGCCGCCATAATTTCGCCAAAGGTGAGCTCTTCAAGGCTAAGCGGGCCAAACACCAGCGCCGCGCCACTAAGCACAAAAAGAAAAATTGCGCCTTTCACGATAGCTCCTACAAACGGCTTTTCAAGGCTTACCAGCACAGCCCACCATATAAGTGCAGGGCCTAGTAGCCAACCGCTTATGCCAAACACGCCGAACAGCACATTTATGCGCATAAACGCCCAGCCGCTCTCGCCCGGAATTACCGAAAACAACACAAAAAACAGCCCTAGACCAAACAAAAGAATGGCCCAGCGCTTGTCTATGGTAGTAGGCGCAGCTTTTTTTCGTGCTGCGGTTGTACTGCTTTTTTTAGGCGAACTCGTTTTTTTCTTGGTTGGCATCTATACAACTCTCCTGTAAATCTTCTTTGGGTGATCATGCTCTATATTAAGCTATGCGGCAGACGAGACCGCCTGCGATACATCACTTGCCAGCTGTGACAATGACGAAGCCGCTTGTGAATCGGGCGCCGCACCACCAGACAGCAGATGGCCCAGCGCACCGGCTATAATTACCACAACGCCTAGCACCAGCGTATACCACGCAAATATAATATAGCGGTTACCCATAACCAGCCAGCGGATAAGCACTATGCTTAGGTATCCCACCACCGCCGCCGCCAGCATACCTGTAAACAGCGGTACTAAAGGCACCTGTACGCCCTGCGCTACAGCATCGCCAATTTCAAACACAACTCCGCCCAAAATAGACGGTATGCCTAAAAGAAAGCTGAACGTTACCACAAAGCTACGGTCGAACCCCAAAAACAGGCCTGCCGATGTGGTTGCGCCCGAGCGGGAGATACCCGGCATAACCGCCAGCGCCTGAAACACGCCTATGCTTATAGCGTGGCGAGCTTTCATGCGGCCTATGCTTGCCTTGCCCGGCTTTGCCTTGCAACCCACAAACAAAAACAGCGAAGTTAGCAAAAAGCATACGCCCTCAATAACAATATCTCTGTCGCCCGTTACCTGCGCCACAAAGCCTCTAAGCGGCAGTATGGCCAGCATGGGCAGGCACGCCACAAAAAGCATATACAGCATTTTACGCTGCGGGTTTTTTGGCTTTAACGTGAAGCCGCCTGCGAATATCTCTTTAAAAATAACGCCAACCTCTTTTAGCATAAGCCAAAGCTCTTCGTAGTACGCGGCTATTACGGCGGCCAGCGTGCCAAGGTGCAACATGAGGCTGAAAAACAATGAATTTTCGCCCGAATTACCGGTGATGTACTGGTATAGCGACAGGTGGCCACTACTGGATACCGGCAAAAACTCGGTAAGCCCTTGTATTATTCCTTGTAAAAGGCCATCCAGCACGCTCATAGTGCGCCCCCCATCCCCACAAAATGTGGGCAAACTTTTACTTACATGCGCAAATATTATACCACATTTTGCGCCATGTGTGAAGTGGCACAGCGCACACACAGCATTTGACAAACCGTTTCAACATGCAGTATAGTATTTAAGCATAATTACTATTTATAATATATCATTGTAGGAGGGGCTTTTATGGGGCATACAATGGCGCAGAAGATAATAAAAGCGCATTTGGTAGACGGTGAGATGGTGGCCGGCAGTGAAGTAGGGCTGCGGATTGACCAAACGCTTACCCAAGACGCCACAGGCACTATGGCCTATCTTGAGTTCGAGGCCATGGGCATAGAGCGGGTTAAAACCGAGCTTAGCGTGGCTTACATAGACCATAACACACTGCAAAACGGCTTTATGAACGCAGACGACCATGCGTTTATTCGCAGCATTGCAAAAAAAATAGGGGTGCGTTATGCTCGGCCCGGCTGTGGCATATGCCATCAGGTGCATTTAGAACGTTTTGCCGCACCCGGCAAAACGCTTATTGGCAGCGACAGCCACACCCCCACCGCAGGCGGCATAGCCTGTCTTGCTATTGGTAGCGGCGGGCTGGACGTAGCCGTGGCCATGGGCGGCGGCGCGTACTATATCCCATACCCAAAAGCAGTGCGCATAAACCTCACCGGCACTCTGCCGCCTTT
This sequence comes from uncultured Oscillospiraceae bacterium, assembly GCA_964369525.1. Taxonomy (GTDB): domain Bacteria; phylum Bacillota; class Clostridia; order Oscillospirales; family Ruminococcaceae; genus JAAYCI01. The sequence goes on from CAYJEW010000020.1 coordinate 12,469, forward strand.
TGTTGGCGCAAAAGACATTATACTGGAAGTACTACGCCTGCTTAGCGTTAAAGGCGGCGTTGGCAAAATTATTGAGTACACTGGCGAGGGCGCCGCCGCACTAAGCGTGCCGCAACGCGCCACCATTACCAATATGGGCGCAGAGCTTGGGGCCACAACCTCGCTGTTTGCATCCGACCAAAACACGCTGGACTTCTTAAAAGCGCAAGGCCGCGAGCAAGACTATGTGCCGCTTTGTGCCGACGACGACGCTGTGTACGACGAAGAATACACAATAGACCTATCACAGCTACAGCCTTTGGCTGCCTGCCCCCACAGCCCAGACGCTATTGTGCCAATAGCAGAGCTTGCCGGCACACATGTGGACCAGGTGTGCATTGGTAGCTGTACCAACTCTTCACTGGCCGACCTTTCCGCTGTGGCCCATATTCTCAAAGGCCAAACCGTAGCGCCGAACGTATCGCTCACCATCTCGCCCGGCAGCCGCCAGGTGCTACAGATGCTTAGCGAAAACGGCTTGCTTACCCATATTTTAGCCAGCGGCGCACGCCTGCTAGAATGCTCTTGTGGGCCGTGCATAGGCATGGGCCAAAGCCCGCCATCGGCAGGCGTTTCGCTGCGCACATTTAACCGCAACTTTGAGGGCCGCAGCGGCACAGCCGACGCAGGAGTGTATCTTGTAAGCCCCGAGGTAGCCGCCGCAAGCGCCATTGCCGGAACAATTGCCGACCCTCGCAATCTACCGCCTATACCCGAATTTGAAATGCCACAGCAATTTTTGCAAAACGATAATATGATAGACCCTGCGGCAACAACCGAAGAAGCACGCGCACTAAGCGTTGTGCGTGGGCCAAACATAAAGCCGCTGCCGCAGGCCAAAAGCTTTGCCGACACGCTCACGCTACCTGTACTTTTAAAGGTGGGCGACAACATTACAACCGACCATATTATGCCGGCAGGCGCAAAAATTTTGCCGTTCCGCAGCAACATACCCCACCTTGCGCAGTTTTGCTTTGAAGGGGTAGACCCCGAGTTCCCCGCGCGTGCAGCGGCGGCGCAAGACGGCGGCTTTATTGTTGGCGGGCACAACTACGGCCAAGGCTCCTCGCGTGAGCATGCAGCGCTTGTGCCGCTACATCTTGGCATAAGGGCTGTTATTGTTCAAAGCTTTGCCCGTATACACAAGGCAAACCTTATAAACGCAGGCATACTGCCCCTTACATTCGCAAACCCCGCCGACATAGACAAGATAAACAGCGCACAGCAACTAACACTGCTTGGCGTTTTAGCAGGGCTGGACAGCGGCGCTATTACCCTGCGCTGCGAAGATAGCGGCGAAGAGATTGCACTGCTATGCGATATCTCTAAGCGCCAGGCAGATATTATGCGCGCAGGCGGCCTGCTTAACTACACCCGCGCCTCAGCATCAGACGGAAAAATTACCAAGGACAAAGGTATGTAGATTGCAATGTCATTTTTAACATATAAGCATTATTTAAAACGTACCATTTGCGCGGTAAGCGCTGTATGCCTACTGGCAGGCTGTGCCGAAGAGGCCGACAGCTCGCGCAGCTACATAATGGCCGCACCGCCCCAAGACGCCGCTGCCGCAGAGGCCGCCGCACCGCCTGCCGAAGACTACACCGTTGAGCTGTCGGTTGTAAGCCAAAACCTCTCGGCAGGCTATGCCTCAAACGAGGCAGGCAGTTATAGTATACTTTCGTTTGCCGACGGCTCGGCCGATGTGCAGTATATAGACTACGCACAGTTAAACGCAACACGCCTTACCATTAGCGGTGTGCCCGACAGCCCTACGTATGGTAGCCTAACAAACATGTGGGGCGGCTCGCTACCTCTATGGGCGGGCGAGCATCTGTATATTATAACCCAGCGTGGTGCACCGGCCCAGCTGGATAGCCATGGCGCAGCTGCCGCAGGGAGCATTACGCAGCTATCACCTACGGGTGAGGTATTACAGCAGGTATCGTTTCCTGTAGAGTTTTCGTTTCAACTTTCAAGCGCTGTTCTATTCGACGGCGAAAACCTATACTTCATAATGGCCGAACAGCAACAGGAAATTGTGTATCACCTAATGCAGTTTAACGCTGCAAGCGGCGAGTACCACACCCTGCACACGCTGGAGGCAGGCTACGAATATACACTATACGGCCACTGGGATATGGGGCCTGTGGTGATAGCTGCCGACGCCCTACCCCCGCTGGATGATCCCGCTTTTAATTCCGCATGGGAAAACCGCGGCTTTGCGCTCCACGCTATGGGGCTGGCCTCGGGCAGCATGTCGCCACTGCTTTTGTGGCAGCAAGACACCATATACCACACTATGCAGGGCAACATGTTTTATTTTTGGAGCGAGGACACACTTGCCCTACACTCCATAAATGCCGACACCAAAGACATTCAGCAGCTTGCCGCAGATTTTGCGCCAAACGACTATACCGTGGCGCAGGTACAAGAGCCTATGTTAAACAATCTTGTACGTTTGCGCTTTTCGCTGCACGAGGGGCGCACAGCCTACCATTTTGCAGTGAGCCCACAGGACGGCGCCGTACTGGAAAATAACGCCACACAACTGGGCGACACCGTTACGGTATGTGCCGAAAGCGCAGAGCATTTTCTTGTAATAAGTGGCGAGCGATTTGTTGGGCGGGAGCTAACCGAGCCGGGGTATGTACCCAGCGAAGATGATGACTACAACAGCCAGTTTTCCTCTGTGCCGGTGTACTCGCTTATCACAAAGCAAGACTACTGGGCAGGCAATGCCAATTTTATTGATATCGAAGACCTTGTTTACGAATAAACAAAAAGGCAGGTAATATTATGTTTACAAAAGAGCAAGCGAAGCAACGGTTAGACGAGATACTTGAAAAGCAAAAACTCAGAGTTGCCGCAATGCGCACTCAAGGGGATTTTGTTAGCTACGACACGCTAAACCCCCTTATTATAGGCGTGTGTGGTGGCGACGGCATTGGCCCTGTTATCACGCAGGTTAGCGAGCAGGTTTTGCGCTTTTTGCTAAAGAGTGAGATGGAGGCAGGGCAGGTGGAGTTCCGCACAATAGACGGGCTAACCATTGAAAACCGCATAGCGTGCGGCGCGGCTATTCCCGAAGACGTGCTGGCCGAGCTGAAAAAATGCCATGTTGTGCTAAAGGGCCCCACAACCACCCCAGACGCCTCCTACAAAGGCCCAAACCTTGAAAGTGCAAACGTGGCCATGCGCCGCGAGCTGGACCTTTTTGCAAACGTGCGCCCCGTGAAGGTACCCGAGCAAGGCATAGACTGGACATTTTTCCGCGAAAATACCGAGGGCAGCTATGCTGTTGGCTCACTCGGCTTTGAGGCAGAGGACGAGATTTCGGTGGATTTCACCATCACCACCACCGAAGGCACCCGCCGCATTGCCCACCTTGCGTGCGATTATGCCAAAAAGAACGGCAAAGACCGTGTTGCAATAGTTACAAAAGCCAACGTAATTAAAGAAACCGACGGCAAGTTTTTGCGGGTGTGCGAGCAGGTGGCCCAGCAGTACGAAGGCATTACCGCCGAGAGCTGGTACGCCGACATTATGACAGCAAAGCTGGTAGACGAAAAACGCCGCCGTGATTTTCAGGTAGTGGTACTCCCAAACCTGTACGGCGATATTATTACAGACGAAGCGGCTGAGTTTCAGGGCGGTGTGGGCACAGCAGGCAGCGCAAATATTGGCAAACGCTATGCAATGTTTGAGGCTATCCACGGCAGCGCACCACGCATGGTGGAAGAGGGCCGCGATATATATGCCGACCCCTGCAGCATGCTGCGTGCAAGCGTACTTTTGCTACGGCACATAGGCAAAACAGCCGCCGCCGAAAAGCTTGAAAAAGCACTGGACATCTGCATGTTTACCGAGAAAAAACTGGCTATTACCGGCCGCAATACCGGCGCCACCAGCCAAGAGTTTGGCAGCTATGTTATGAGCACAATTGAAAAAATGTAATGTTTGCCTATTTTCAGCTTTAGGAGAGGGTTATGCCTAATACTTACCAAAAAATACCACTACCGGTAATAAAGCGCCTACCGCGCTACTACCGCCATATTGTTGCGCTGCATCAAAACGGGGTGGAGACTATCTCCTCTAAAATGCTTGCAGCACGCCTTGGCACAACTGCAAGCCAGGTGCGCCAAGACTTTAACTGCTTTGGCGGCTTTGGGCTGCAGGGCGTTGGCTACAATGTGCAGCTACTTGTGCGCGAGCTGGAAAAACTGCTGTTTAGCGGCGGCGAGCTTTCGGCTGTTTTAATTGGTGCGGGCCGCCTTGGCCGCACAATGGCGCACTTTTTAGACGTGCAGGCCAAAGGCTTTAAGCTTGTAGCTGCATTTGACCACGACCCGGAGGTTATAGGCCGTTTACTTGGTAATGTTCCGGTTCAGCATGTGGAAAACCTTGTGGAGTTTTGCAAGGAACATACGCCGCAGATAGCCATGCTATGCATTCCCGAAAAAAGCGCGGCCGACCTTGCGCCGCTACTGCCGGAACTTGGCATTACCGGCGTGTGGAATTTTAGCAACTACGATCTTTCGGCAAACCTTACCGGCATTGCGGTGGAAAACGTGCACATAGGCGACAGCCTGCAAAGCCTTGGCTACAGGGTGCACAGCCCTGCTGAATAAAACATTGTTGTAATAAATTAAATCACATTGAAAATTATATTGGAGGTATCATTTATGGCAGAGTTTAAATACGAGGTTACACAGCAGATTGCGGTGCTATCACAAAATGCAAACGGCTGGGAGCGCCAGCTAAACATGGTTAGCTGGAACGAGCGCGAGCCAAAGTACGATATTCGCGACTGGAGCCCAGACGGCGGCAAGATGAGCAAAGGCATTAGCATGACCGCCGAAGAGATGGCTATTTTGAAGTCGGTACTGGAAGACTTGGAGCTGTAGCATGAATTACACGCAGGAGTTTTTAGAGCTTTATAATCGCCACATCTCCCGCCCCGGCAGCGAAAAGCTGCTTGCATGGCTACACACAACCGATTTTTTTACAGCACCTGCCTCCACACGCTACCACGGCGCATGCGAGGGCGGGCTGGTTATGCACAGCGTGAATGTGTGCAATGTGTTGCTTAGCCGTTTCCCCGAGGCCGAAGAAGGCGCAGAGGCCCTTACCATATGTGGGCTATTGCACGATTTATGTAAGGCGAACTTCTATAAACCCGGCTTTCGCAACGTAAAAGACGATGCCACAGGCAAGTGGGAAAAGGTACCCAGCTACAGCGTGCAAGACGCGTTCCCCTATGGGCATGGAGAAAAAAGTGTGTTTCTTGTAGAGCGCTTTATGAAGCTACGCTCGGCAGAAGCTGTGGCAATACGCTGGCACATGGGCGGCTTTGACGATGCAGTACGTGGCGGCAGCTACGCCATAAGCGACGCATGGCGCAACTACCCACTTGGCGTAATGCTACACATGGCAGACCTTGAAGCAAGCTACCTGCTAGAGCGCGGCACCAGCGACGTACCCAACTAAAAAAAGAACATCCATTGAAATGCTTTGTAGCACCATATGCGCTAATATTGCGGCACTTCAGACTGTAAAAGCATTATATGTCTACCTTTTAGCCATCTACCCTACTAAGCAAATATGAAATGAAAACCCCCAAAGGCAGCCGCCTTTGGGGGTTTTGTGTGTTATATAATTTTATCTATCGTTCTCTGTTGTTGAGAATATTCAAGATGTCGTCGTAGTATTCGTTGTCGCTACGCACAGCTTCGTCTTCCAGCCCCTCGCCTGCAAACACAAGCGATGGCGCCACTGCGGCTGCGCCGCCTACCGTGCTTGCGCCTGTGCTGTCGAACCCTGTGGCCACAACCGTTACCTGCATCATGTCGGTCATGCTTTCGTCAAACGCAGCGCCCCAAATAATGTTTGCATCGGGGTGGGCGGCAGCCGTGATTTTGTTGGCGGCTATCTCTACATCTTCCAGCGGAATGTCGGGCGAGGTGGTGATGTTGATAATAACGCCTCGTGCGCCCGAAATGCTTGTTTCCAAAAGCGGGCTGGTGATAGCGGCAGAGGCGGCGTCTTCGGCCATGTTTCCTCCACGTGCCTCGCCTGTACCCATGTGTGCATAGCCTGCATCGCGCATTATGTTGCGCACATCGGCAAAGTCTAGGTTAATAAAGCTGGGTACATTTACCAGCGCCGATATGCTCTCTACGCCTTGGCGCAGTACATTATCAGCCGCCGCAAACGCATTGGCCAGCGTGATTTTTTCTTGACTTATGAGCTTTAGGCGCTCATTGGGGATAACAATTTGGCTGTCTACCCGCTCTAGCAAAGCGCGGATACCTTCTTCTGCGCGCGCCATTTTGATGCGGCCTTCAAACGCAAACGGCTTTGTAACAATGCCAACCGTTAAAATGCCCATCTCTTTAGCAACATCTGCCACAACCGGTGCGGCGCCTGTGCCTGTGCCACCGCCCATGCCGGCGGTGATAAAGGCCATCTGCGCGCCTTTAAGCGCCGCTGCAATTTCGTCGCGGCTTTCCTCTGCACTGCGCTGGCCAATTTCGGGGTCGCCGCCTGCACCGCGCCCACGGGTGAGCTTAGCACCAAGCTGAACCTTTTGGGTGGCTTTTGAAGTAAAAAGCACCTGCTGGTCGGTATTCATTGTGATATATTCAACACCCTGCAGGCCGTACTCTATCATGCGGTTCACAGCGTTACCGCCGCCACCGCCAACGCCAACCACCTTTATGTTGGTTACGTTCTGCATCTCTTCGTCCAAAACAAATGCCATACTATCTATCCTCCCAACTTACCTTATACAATATCAGAATTACGCATTTAATTCAAGGGTTTTGCACCAGAAAACCACCAAATATTTGCAATATAGGGCAAAATTGCAGTAATGTGGCACAAAATGTTGTGGTATGGCCCCCTGCGCCCTGCCTGCTATTCCTGCGAGAAATAACTGCGGCCTGTGGCAATGTAGTACCTCATGTCCAGCGTGCCACGGTCGGCAGGGCCTATGCGCTCTTGCTCTGTGCCTGAAAGCAGAACAACCACCGTTTCCAGCTTTTGCTCAAGGTCGTTTTGGGTGCCCAGCAGTACGGTTATACGCTCGTCCCAGCCAAAGCTTAGGCTTAGTGTGTCCTGCACATTTATCCAGCTAACGCCCTGCAGCTCACTTGCCGAAAGCAGCTGCAACATCTGCTGCAACACCGCCAAACGCTCGACAGCTTCTTGCGGGCTGCCTCCTTCGCTTTGGGTGGGTAGGCTTTCGGGCGGAGTGCTCTCGACAGGTGTGCTACTGCTGCCGGCAGCTGTACTTTCGCTACTACTATCGGCGGCTGTGCTTTCGGGGACACTGCTACTTTCACTTAAGGCGCTACTGCTATCGCTTGCGGCGGCGCTTTGCTCCGACTGCGGCAGAATAATATCATCATCGCCGCTGCCGCTTTGGCTTGCAGCGGCCTCTGCCGCCGCCTGCACGTCTTGGTTTAGCGCAAGCGGCATACCCTCTTGCAGCTGCAGGCCTATGAGCCCGTCTATGCGCACAAGGCCTTGCGGCTCTTCGCTTGTTATGCGCAAAACCTTGCTGCTACTGCTAAGCACCGCCCATTCGCCCTGCCATTCAAGATAGTACGCCTCTTGTGCGGCACTGGCTTCAAACACAATGGTGGAGGGCAGCTGCCTGCGCACCCGCACCTGCTCTATATATGGCAGCTGCTGGGTTATACGCAGCTGTGCATTTTCGCTTGAAAAGCCATACATATTATCGCCTATAGCATGGCCAAACACATCGGCCAATTGCTGTACCGTGTAGGGCACATCTCCCTGTAGCTCGTAATGCTCTATGTTAAACAATAACATAACCGACAGCCACACGCCGCCGGCAATAACCGCTACCAGCCCCAGCACTGCCGCCGCCCTTCTGCGGCGGCGCCGTCTTGTGGGATTTGCGGGTTTTTGTGGGGCTTTTTTTCGCTTTTGGGTTGTTTTTTCTGCTTTGGGCTCTGCATTTGGAAGTTTAATAGGCGGCGCTGTGTGCTCTGGCATTAGGTGGGGCGGTGGTGGGCGCCGCTTTATGCTATCAAATGCGTCCTGTGGTGGCACACGGCCTATGTACTGCGGCGGTGCCTGCTCTTGTTTTGGCGGGGCTTGCTCTTCTTTTTTTGGCTGCGCGCCAAAAAGCTTTTTCTTTTTTTTTGCCAGCGCGCACACCACCTTTACCTGTATTGGGGCCAAAACGCCCATATCTTTAGCCCATCAACCCTGCCAAAGCGCTTACAATATCTTGCAGGGCGTTTGGTTTATCCAAAGTTTTTGCGGCATCGCCCATCTGCTGCAGTGTCTCTTTGTTTTCTGTAATGCGGCTAACTATCTCTATAAGGCTCTGTTCTGAAAGCTCGCTCTCTTGCAAAAGTTCTGCCGCACCTGCATGCACAAACTCCATTGCATTGTGGTACTGGTGGTTTTCGGCCACGTTTGGCGAGGGCAAAAGTACCGACGCCCTACCCACAGCCGCAAGCTCGGCCAGCGTAAGCGCACCTGCGCGGCATATTACAAGGTCGGCCGCGGCGAGCATCTTTGGCATATCGTCTATGTATTCCTTAATTATAAAGTTTTCACGCCCGCTAAGGCCAAGGCGCTCGGCCGTGTGGGCAAAGTCTTCTTTTTCTATGCTACCTGTAGCGTGGATGTGCAAAAAGTTTTTGTGCTCTACGTGCCATGCTGCCAGCTGTGCTGCGGCCTCGTTTAGCCGCATGGCGCCAAGGCTACCGCCATAACTTAGTAGTACGGTGCGCTCGCCTGCGCCAATTGAAAGACGCGCGGCCTCGCGGTTTGCCTGTTTTATTTGTGGGCGCACGGGGTTACCGCTAACCACCGTTTTACCGGGGTGGCCAAGACGGTCTACGGCGCTTTGGGTTGGGGCAAACACAAGGTTTACCCACCTTGCTAAAAGGCGATTTGTTACGCCCGGGTATGCGTTTTGCTCGTGGATAGCTGTTTTTATGCCCATGCGCGCGGCCTGCTGCAAAATAGGGCCGCTCACATAGCCGCCGGTACCCACAACCAGCTGAGGGTTTACCTCTTTAAGTATCCGCTTTGCGGCGGCAGGCGCAAAAGCCAGATGCCAAGCCGCTACGGCATTGCGAGCAATGTTTTTAGGGGTAAAGCTACGCTGTACGCCACGCACCTCTATATGGTGAAACGGGTAGCCCGCTTTTTCCACAAGGCCTCGCTCCATACCGCCTTGCCTGCCTGCAAAATGTATTTCGGCACTGGAGAAACGCTCTTGCAAACCCTCGGCTATTGCAAGGGCGGGGTTTACATGGCCTGCTGTGCCACCGGCCGCAAACAAAATTCGCATTAGCCTACCTCCCTTTGCCTGCTCTGCCTACTTTGCCGCACCGTGTTTAGCGCTTGCACAGGCGGCATCTCCGCTTTTTGCTGAGCTTTATTTGCACTGCGCGATACCGACAAAAGCACACCCACCTGCCCCAGTAGCATAACAAGCGATGTGCCACCGTATGAGAAAAACGGCAGGCTAATGCCTGTGGAGGGGATAGCGTTTAGGTTAACTGCCACATGCAAAAATGCTTGCAGCGCTATCTGCACGCTGGTGCCTATAACAAGCATAGAGCCAAACCTGTCTTGTGCGCGCATGGCTATGTATATACCTCTTACAAAAAGCGCAAGGTACAAAAGCATTACCACTATGCCACCAATCATGCCCAGCTCTTCGCATAGTATGGCGTAAATATAGTCGTTGTAAACCTCGGGCAGATATAGGTACTTTTGCACGCTATCGCCTATGCCAAGGCCTGTAACGCCGCCGCTACCAACAGCTATTAGCGCCTGTATTGTTTGGTGGGCGCTTGTGGGGTCTGCGCTGAAGGGGTCTAGCCAAACCTCTATGCGGCTAATTGCGTAGCTTGGCAGCAGCTGCGGCGCCTGCGTTACCACAAGGTAAGCGCCGCCAACAACCCCTGCGCCCATGCCCACAAGCCATCGCAGCCGTGTACCCCCGGCAAACATCATGGACACGCCTATACCTATAACAAGTATGGTGCACGACAAATGCGGCTCTAGCACAAGCAGTATGCACATAAGCCCAAGCACCATCATAAACGGCAAAACGCCGTACTGAAAATGTTTCATGCGCTTTTGGTTTATGGCCAGCATTTTGGCAAACACCACAATTAGCGCAAACTTTGCTATCTCGCTTGGCTGAAAGCCTCTACTTTGGTTTAAATCCAGCCATATCCAGCGATGGGCGCTATTTTTTTCGGGCATAAACAGCACAATGATAAGCATCATAAATGCCGCAATGGCAATGGGCCACGCCAGCTTGCGGAATATGCGGTAGTCTACAAAAGAGGCCACCACCATAGCAAACACGCCCAGCACCGCATAGCGCAGCTGGCTTTCGATAAAGTTGTAGCTATCGCCACGGCGCAGATACCCGCTGGGGTACGACGCCGAAAACAGCATAACAAGGCCAAACAAAAGTAGTACAAGCACAATGCCAAGCATGGGTATATCTATACCGCCCAGCTGAAGGGGTATTTTTATGCGGCTTTTTTTCTTTAGTGGTGGCGCAAGGCGCACCCTGGCCTGCGCGCTATAGTTCTGCCGCGAAGCTCGGTGCATACCGGTATTTTGGCTGGCCACAGCATCCCCTCCTTTTGATTTTTTGTGCTCTTATTTTATCCGCCTATGCTGCGCTTTTAGCCCAGCACAACTGCGTATACATACGCCGCTATTACACATATCCACACCACAGCACCAAACACAACATTTATCTTTGTCTCGCTAAAGCCGGACATCTCAAAGTGGTGGTGGATAGGGGTCATTTTAAATATGCGTTTGCCTTTTGTTAGTTTAAAGTAGCTTACCTGCAACATTACACTGCCTGCCTCTATAAGGTAAAGGATACCAAGAATAATAAGAATATCGGGGCGCCCCATGCAGTACCCCAGCGCCACAACCGCACCACCTAAAAACATACTGCCCGTGTCGCCCATGAAAACCTTTGCGGGGTAGGTGTTCCATATAAGAAATCCTGCACAGCCTCCTGCCAAAGCAGCTGCCCATATGCTAAGGTAGAAGCCGCCAAACGCCGATAGTATAAGCAAATAGCCACACATAACCCAAAGCGTTGCGCTTGCGGCAAGGCCGTCTATGCCGTCGGTTAGGTTTACGGCATTCACCATGCCTATTATTAGCAAAAAGCTAAGAGGGTAAAACCATATGCCAAAATCTACCTCACCAATAAACGGTAGGCGAACTATGGTGGAGAGGCTATCCATAATATGTAAGGTTATCAAAAAGCAGGCGGTAATAGCGGCCTGCATAACAAGCTTTGCTCTGGCGCGCAGGCCTAGGTTTTGGCGGCGCACTACTTTTAGGTAGTCGTCTACAAACCCCACAATCGAAAAAGCCAACGTTGTGAATATGCCAAGCAAAAGCAGGCTCATGCCTTGGCCACGAAACTCTAGCGTGCCCCCACTGCCAGACAGTATGGGAAACGCCGCCAAAACACCCAAAAGGCTGCCAACGGCAAACATTATGCCGCCCATTGTGGGGGTACCTTGTTTTTGCTGGTGCCACGAAGGGCCTATTTCGTTTATGGTTTGTCCAAACTTAAGCCGGCGCAGCATTGGCACAAGCCAAATACCTGCCACACCCGTTACGGCTAAGCTCACCACCGCCGCTACTACAATTGACACACCTTCCATAACCCACGTTACCCTTCGTATATATTGCCTTATTTATACTATGCACGAAACTGCTGTAATATTTCCTCAAACTTCATTCCCCTGCTGGCTTTTAGTAGTACAGTGTCGCCCGCTTTTGCATGGCTGCGCAGCAGCTGCGCTGCCTGCTCATTTTGGGTGCATTCCAGCGTTTGCACCCCTCTTATCTGCGCCTGTTGCGCAGCAAGCTGTGCCAGCGGCCCAACGGTTATTAATAACTGCACACCTGCCTTAGCCGCTAAAGCACCCAGCTGCTTGTGCTCATCTTCGCTTACAACTCCAAGCTCCAGCATATCGCCAAGCACTGCAATGCGCCTGCCTTTTGTGGGTATCTCTGCCAGCGTTTCCAGCGCGGCCCGCATAGAGTCTGGCCCGGCGTTGTAAAAATCTTCCACCACTAAGATATCGCGTATCTCCTCCAGCTTTTGGCGGGTGCCGGCAGGCTGATATGCCGCAAGCGCTGCTGCGGCCTGCGCCGCATTTAGCCCAAGGCGGGTGGCCGCTGTATATGCCAGCAGTGCGTTTGCTATGTTGTGGCTACCAAGCGCCGGAATAAACGCGCTGTGGCTGCCGAATTTTTCGTCTTCTATATCAAAAAGCTGGCCGTGGGCTTCTTTGCGAATGTTTGTGGCACACACCTCGTTGTGCTGCCCGCTTAGCCCCGCAAACACAACCTGCAGCCCCTGCGGCCACTGCGCTGTGCGCAGCAGCTCGTCGTCACCACACAGCACAAGCAGGCCGCCAAGCGCAAGCCCTTCGCATATCTCCATCTTTGCTTTTAGCACATTTTCAAGGCTACCCAGCTGTTCTATGTGCGCAAGACCTATTTTGGTGATAATTGCCCCAGCAGGGCGGGCGGCCAGCGTAAGCTCGCGAATTTCGCCCTGGCCTTGCATGCCCATCTCCACCACAGCGTAGCTGGTGGAGTTGCTAAGGCCAAACAGCGTTTTGGGCAGGCCTATCTCGTTGTTTTGGTTGCCTTGGGTTTTAAGCGTTTCGCCAAACGCCGAAAATATGGCCGCGCAAAACTCTTTTGTGCCTGTTTTGCCAACACTGCCTGTTATGCCAAGAAGTATGGGCGAGTATTCGCTTCGGTAGTTTGCGCCCATCTGTATAAGCGCGCTTAGCACGTTTGGCACCTGTATGGTTTTGTCGGGCGGCAGGGTGGGCACGCTGCGCTCTACCACCACAAGTGCCGCACCATTTTCATACGCTTGCTGTGCAAAGTCGTGGCCGTCTACCCTCTCACCTTTTATGGCTATAAATATGCAACCCGGCTCTACCTCTCTGCTATCGGTTACAACGTTGGTAATAGCAAGGCCTGCAGGCGCTGAAGCCCATATGCCTTTTAATAAATTTTTTGCCGATATTGGCTGCATACCATCACCTGCCTTTGCTGTGTATTATCTTTTGCTGCTAAAAAGCTAAATATCCGCTACCCAATGGGTCTTGCCGCCCACCGTTTGCGTGTACCTCGAAGTGCAGGTGGGCGCCGTAGGACTCGCCCGTGTTACCAACGCCCGCTATGGTTTGCCCCACAGTTACCGCCTGGCCTACGCTTACGTAAAGTGCGCTGTTGTGGGCATAAAGGGTGCGCAGGCCCTGGCCGTGGTCTAGCACAACATAGTAGCCGTAGCTGTAGTGCCATGTGGCTGTTAGCACAATGCCCGAAGCGCTTGCCACAACCGGTGTGCCTGTGCCAGCCGGAATATCTATGCCGTAGTGATAGCCTGTATTACTGCGAGGGTCGCCAAAGTAGCTGCTTATGTTGCTGTACCCCGGCACTGGCCACAATAGCGGCCCCACATAACCTGCCGAACCGTCGCCCGCCTGGCTACCTGAATTTTGCAGCTCTTCAAATATAGCGGCAAGTTCTGCCTGTAGTTGTTGCATATCTGCGGCGGTTTGTTCTGCTTGTTGTTCGCTTACCTCTATTTGGTAGTTTGCATTTGCAATAACGCCTTGCATCTGCTCCATTTTATCGGTACACCAGTCGCGGTTTTCTTGCAGTGTGGCCATCTCTTCGTTTAGGTTGGCCATGGTTTGCTCTAGCTCTTGCTTTTGTTGCTCGTACAGCTCTTTTTCTGCAGCCAGCTGCTCCAGCAGCTCGGTGTCGTGCTGGGATATGCGTTGTATTGCCTCGGTTGCCATTATAAAATCTGAAAAACTGTTTATTGAAAGCAGGGTTGCCATGGCGGCGTTTGTGCTGTTTATCTGGTATATCGCCTGCAGGCGCTCTGTGTACATGTCGCGGTTATGTTGAATGCTCTCTATTGTGGCCGAAAGCTCTTGGCCTTTGGCGTCTAGCTCGGCCGCGGTGTTGTTTATAAGCTCTTCCTGCTCGTCTATAAGCGCTACCAGCTCGTTATACTGCACCTCAAACTCACGCAGGGCGGCCTGCGCCTGCTCTATGTCGTCTTGGCTATTTTGAATTTGGCTTTCCAGCGCAGTTAGCTGCTCGCGCTTTTCGTTTATCTCTTGCTGTACGTCTGTTATGCTGCGTGCATACGCCTGCAGTGGCGAAAACTGCATAACCAGCGCCAGTGCACACACAATTGCAAGCAGTTGTTTTACCTTTTTTCGCATAGCTATATACCCTTCTTTGGTGCATAGTTGCAAGCTAGCCGTTTTGTTGCTGCCACTGCTGCACAATATCCCGCTCGTTTAAATATACGGTGTAGCCGTTTAAGGCTTGGTAGTCTTCGTGGCCTTTACCGCACAGCACCAGCATGTCGCCTTTTTGCATACGGCCAAGCGCAAAGTGAATTGCCGCCTCGCGGTTTGGCTCTACTGTGTACGGTACTTTTGCCTGCTGTTGTAACGGCGGCAGCGAATCGGCAAATATTTTTTCCATCGGCTCTTCGCGGGGGTTGTCGGCCGTTAGCACAATTTCGTCGGCATAGCGCAGGGCGGCGCGGCTCATGTCGGCCCGTTTTGTAGCCTCGCGCATACCTGCACAGCCAAACAGCACTACTAAGCGTCCCTGCGTAAACTGTTTTAGTGACGACAGCAACTTGTGCATGGCGTCGGCCGTGTGGGCAAAATCTCGCACAACGGTGTAGCTACCTTTATGCAGTACCTCGCAGCGCCCCTGCACCCCTTGCGATTTACTAAGCGCTGTGGCGGCGGCACCGCCGCTTTGCCCCAGCATTATTGCGGCCGCTATTGCGGCTGTGGCGTTATCCACGCTGTAGGCGCCCGGCATGCAAAACTCTACAGGCCATGCACCGTCTTTGCTATTGAATGTAAAGCGTACGTCGGTGGCACTAAGCTGTACATCGCTTGCTTCAAAATTTGCGTTTGCGCCTCTGCCGGCAAAACTTTGCACATCTACAAGGCTGTTTTTAAGTTGTTCGTCCTGCAGTAGGCGCTGGCCGTATGGGTCGCAAAAATTTGCTAAAAGCGCATCGCTTTGCAAAAATAGTAGCCGCTTTGCGCTAAAGTATTGCTCCATGTCGCTGTGGTAGTCTAGGTGGTCTAGCGAAAGGTTTGTGAATATACCAAGCGCAAACCGCAGCCCCATAAGCCGCCCTTGCTCCAGCGCTTGGCTACTGGCCTCCATTACCACATGGGTGCAACCCGCTTTTAGCATCTGGTCAAACAATACCGCAAGCTCCCACGCTTCGGGGGTGGTGAAGCGCGAGGGCAGCTGCATGCGCCCTACGCTGTTTTGGTTTGTGCCCACAAGCCCACAGCGTATACCAAGGTTTTCCAGCGTTTGTTTTAACACGCTTGCTACCGTTGTTTTACCGTTTGTGCCGGTTACGGCAACAAGCGTTAGCTTTTCGGCAGGGCGGCCAAAAAAGTTTTGGCAAAGCTGTGCATAGGCACTGCGGGTGTCTTCTACCACAACCTCACACGGCAGGCCCAGTTTTTGGCGGCTTACAATCATGCCTGCGCCTGCATCCAGCGCTTTTTGTGCAAACTCGTGGCCGTTTGAGCTGCGGCCCTCTATGCACACAAACACAAAGCCGGGCTTTACCTTGCGGCTGTCTTGTGCCACGCCACTGCATTGGCCCTTTGGGGCGCTACCGCTGTAGATTATTCCTTGAAGCAGTTCTTTGTACTCCACTCGGCATGCCCCCTTTTTGCTAGTTTACCTGCGAATTGTCTATCATAACCAGTGTTACCACCGAGCCTCTTGGCACTGTGGCCTGCGGCTCTACACTTTGGGTGCTTACCACAATGTTGCTGTCCTCACCCGGTGCGCCGTCTACCTGCACGTTTAACCCAAGGCTTTCCAGCAACTGTATTGCGTTAGACGCCCTTTGTCCCACAACATCTGGCATGGTTATCTGCTCTTGTGGTATGGATGCATCGGTATACAGTACCACCTGCCCGCCATACGGGATTTGAGTATATGGTGCGGGGCTTTGGCCAATTACGGTATTGCCGCTGCCTACCGTGTGGTAGGTAAGCTCGGCGTCGTTTAGCAGCCTTTGTGCATGGCTTAGCTCTTGGTCAACACACTGCGGTGTGGCCACTGTTGTGCGGGCAAGCTCTTCGTCGGTGTCGTACTGCGCCTCTACGCCTATAAGCGGCAGTATGTCTGTCATAATCTCGCGCACGGTAGGCCCTACAAGCCGCCCACCAAAGTAGTTGCCCATGTCTGGGTCTTCCGGCTCGTCCAGCGCTACCAGTACGGCAATTTGCGGGTCGTCTGCCGGAGCAAAGCCTAAAAATGATGATATAAATGCATCCTCACGGTCTTCTTGCAACATAACGTCCAGCTTTTGCGATGTGCCGCTTTTACCGCCTATCTCAAAACCTGTGGCATAGGCGTTGCGGCCGTTGGGGGTATCTTCTACCAGTTCTTGCAGTGTACTGCGTAGCTGGGCGCTTGTTTCTTCGGATATAACCTGCCGTTTTACAACCGGCTGGGTTGTGCTTATCACGTTGCCGTTAGGGTCTAGCACTTGGTCTACAATATACGGCTGCATAAGATTTCCGCCGTTTATGGCTGCGGCCACCGCTGTTATCATCTGCACGGCTGTGTACTTATTACTTTGGCCAAACGAGCAGCTGGCCAGCTGAACCGCGCCCAGCTCTTCTTCGGAGTACACAAGGTTATCTATAGCGGCTTGGCTTGGCTCGCCCGGAAGGTCTATGCCGGTGGGCTCGGTAAGGCCAAACGCATTTACATAGTCGTACCAAACGCTGGCGCCCATGCCTGCCGCCATGTGCATAAACGATACGTTGCAGCTTTCTATAAGCGCTTGGCTAAGCGTTAGGCCTGCGTGTACTGTGGGAGGGTCTCCCGCACAGCTTATGGGGTCGTCCCAGCCGTCTATCATAAGAAAACCGCCGCAGTTAAACGTGCTGTCGTGGGAGTATATGCCCGAGTCTAGCGCAGCGGCCGCTGTGATAATTTTCATAACACTGCCCGGCTCATATGTGTCGGCCACGGTTTTGTTACGCCACTGCAGTGTGCGTGCCTCGGCCTGCGCCATACTACTTTCTTCGGTGCCTTGCGGCAAAAGGCCTATTGCCTCAAGTGCATCGGCGTCGAGTATATCGTACGGCTCGTTTGGGTTATAGCTGGGGTATACAGCCATGGCCAGTATAGCGCCTGTGTTTACGTCCATTACAATAGCAAAACCACGCTCTCGTGCGTTGTGTTCTTCTACCGCCGCGGCAAGGTGTTCTTCCACACTGCGCTGAATATCGGTGTTTAGCGTTAGCACAAGGCTGTTGCCGTTTTCGGCGGCGTAGTAGCTACCCTCGGTGCTAGTTAGCACCTCATTGCCCAGCGCATCTATTACGGCGGTGGTGCGCCCCGGCACGCCGGCCATCACATCGTCGTACCAAAACTCCAGGCCTTCAAGGCCGCTGTTTTCGGCACCAACAAAACCCAAAACGGTAGCACCCAGCTCTTCGTAAGGATAGTAGCGCTTAGAGTCTTCCACAAGGTAGATACCGCCTATGTTGTACTCGTTACATATGGCGCGCACCTCGTCGGCCAGCGGTTTCTCTATTTTGGATATTATTTTGTAGTAGCGCGATTCTTCGTCGGACAGCTCGGCATAAAGCTCGTCTTCGTCTAGGCCCAGCAGTGCCGCCAACTCTCTTGAAGCCACCCTTGCGGCCTCGCGCTCGGCGCTTGCAGTGCTAATTTGGCTTTGCACCAAAACGTCGGGGCTGGACACCACCGTCCACACAGCGGCGCTTTGGGCCAGCAGGCGCATTTCGGAATCGTATATATTTCCCCTTGCGGGCGTTACCTCTAAACTGGCAAGCTGCTGGCGCGAGGCGAGTGCCTCCCACTCCGACGCCTCGGTTACCTGCAGCTGGCCCAGCCGCATGCTTAGCGCTACCGCTGCCAGCACAAATGCTGTGGCAAGCGCTATGCTGCGCAGTAACATACTTTTATTTTTTGGTGCAGGCTCAGGGCCTTGTTGTTGTGGTGTGTTACTGTTCACTTTTGCCCCCCTGCGTTGTTGCATACGTTTAGCACACTAAAATTTAGCGGTAGTTGCACAGCATAGCGGCGTGCAACATTGCATAGCGATATACACTACAGACCGAATATTTTTGCAAAAAACTGCTCCAGCCCTGTACCTACCGATGCAAAAAACTGCGACAGCGGGCTTTGGCGCACCACTATATTGTTGCCTTCTTCGGTGCGGAAGTATTCTATCTGGTTGCTTTCTATATTGCCAAGGCCCATGCTTGCGGCGCTTTCTTCAATGTTTTTTATGCTGGTAATGTTATCCAGCTCAAAGGTTAGGTAGGCGTTGTAGCTAAGCTCTTCTGCCAGCTGTTGCTCGTTGCTTAAAATTTGGTCTTGTAGCTCTGCCAGCGTAACCTGCGTGTGCAAAACGCCGCTTACCAGCGCCAACACTACTGCAACGCCCAGCATCATACGCACCATGCGCAGTGCCTGGCTGCGGCGCGCGGTTTTTGGCTTTGGCGCCGCCTTTACCGGAGGCGGCGCAGATTTTGGCGCCGTTTTAGGTTGTGGGGCAAAATGCTCTAGATTATATGCCGGCTGTGCCATACGCTACCTCCTTTTAGTAAGTGGTTACTTATTATATGTACTATATACACCCCCACGCCCCAAGGCGGGCGTAAAGGAAAGCTAAAACAACGCTTGCAAAAACGATATACCATACACGCTTTTGGCAAAGGGCGGTACCGTTTACCACATTAAAGTAAGCATTGTGCAGCGCCCCAAATTTTGGACATGTTTTACCTATATAAAGAAACACGTTTAGGTTTATGCCACTTTGGATGCGTGCAAACTACAGCTTAAAGCTTTTCTATAACCCTTAGCTTTGCACTACGGCTACGGCGGTTTTGCTCTAGCTCTTCTTCCGAGGGCAAAATTGGCCCTTTTGCCACCAGCTTGCCTTTGGCTATACCGCCACACACGCACACAGGCATCTGCGGCGGGCAGCTGCACGCCGTGGCCCACTCTCTAAACTGCTGTTTCACAATTCTGTCTTCCAGCGAATGAAAGCTAATTACCGCAAGGCGGCCGCCGCTTTTAAGCATGTCGAATATCCCGCACAGCCCCTGCTGCAATACATCTAGCTCGCCGTTTACCTCTATGCGCAGCGCCTGAAAGCTTTTGCGCGCGGGGTTTTTGGCTTTACGGCGCTCGGCCGGCGGCATGGCGCTTATTATAAGCTCTGCAAGCTCGCCCGTTGTTTTCAGCGGCGCGCCTTCGCGCGCTTTTTCTATTTTGCCTGCAATCTGCCATGCGTATTTTTCCTGCCCGTATTGGCGAAGTACATCGGCAAGCTGCAGTCTTGTGTAGGTGTTTACCACGTCGGCGGCGCTTAGCCCCTGCGCGCTCATGCGCATATCCAGCGGCGCGTCGGCATGGTACGAAAACCCACGCTCGGCGGCGTCCAGCTGGTGCGACGACACACCTAAATCCAGCAGTGCGCCATCTATAGCCTGCACACCATGTTGCAACAGCACCTGCTGCGCGCTGCCAAAATTTGCTTGTATCACAGTGGCCTGTAGGCCTTGCAATCTATTGGTTGCGGCGGTTATTGCTGCGGGGTCTTGGTCTAGCGCATACAGGTGGCCGCTTGTAAGATTTTTTGCTATCTCATACGAATGGCCGCCGCCGCCTGCCGTGCCGTCTAGGTACACACCGCTTGGCCGCAACTGCAGCGCCTGTATGCACTGCTGTAGCATTACCGACTTATGCTCAAACTCCATTAAAAGTCCAGCTCCTCCATAGCCTGCGCAATAGAGCCGCTGCTCATGCGTGCGGCCATACCTCTCCAGGCTTCTGCGTCCCAAATTTCGGCATGACGGCCAACACCAATTACCACAACGTCTTTGCTAAGGCTTGCGTGCTCTCGCAGTGGCGCAGGCACAAGAATGCGCCCTTGCTTATCGGGGGCGGCCTCGCTGGCACCTGCATACAAAAAGCGCTGTACGTCTCTGCTTTTAACAACGCTTTTTTCTGCCAACAGCGAGCTTATGCGCTGCCACTCGTCTGAGGGGAACGCCACAAGGCAGTCGTCCAGCCAGCGTGTAACCACAAAGCTGTCTCCCATCTCTTCCCGAAAACGCGCAGGAAAGCTAAGCCGACCTTTTTCGTCCAGCGCACAGCGATGTTCGCCCATTAGCACGGCGCTCTCCCCCTTTCGGTTTGGTGTGTGGCGCAGGGCTTGTTTGCAAAGTGTAATTTTCCACTTTTCCCCACAATTCCCCACTTTTGTAACATTATACTGTAATTGTTATTAGAAAGCAAGAAAAACCGTCATTCTACCAAATGAGCTTTAGCGCGTGTTATCGTATTTTGTAACCAATTTTTAAACAAGTGGGGTTTTTTTTGCTTTTTTGTAGCTTTTTACCACAGGCGCGGCAGTGCGGTTTCAATCACAGCGCAGTGCGGTTTAGAAGGCTTTTTTGACCGAAAAAAGCAAAAAAAATATGCGCAGCGCTGGGCCCTAAATGCCAAAAATTACAAATTTGTAGCAGCATTCTGCGCTAGACAATATTTTTTTTGTGGTACAATAAGCGTGCACTACCGCAGATTTGGGGCTTTTGCCCAATAAAACCAGTTCAGATTACATGCCATAGGCGAAGGAGTAAATTATGATAAAGCGAAAACATTTATTGATTGCTATTTTTGTTGTTGCAATGTCTATTTTTCTAAGCGGGTGCTCCGCCTCTTACGACGACGTAAATTCCGCCACTGCCACAACCGCACACGCACCAATGGCCGAGGCCGAGCAATACGACGAGGCCGCCGGCGCTGCGCAAGACACCGGCGCTGCAAACACCGCCAATGAAGGCGCGGCGCAGCCCTCGCTCACCCAGCCGCAGGACGGGCGCCTAATTATTATGAACGCCATGCTCACCATAGAGGCGCTGGACTTTGACGCAACCGTGGCGCAGCTGCAAACAGCGGCAGAGCAGGCGGGCGGATATATTGCATCTACGTCGTTTTCCGGCTCGCAAACCGACGAGCACCGCGCGGCCAGCTTTACCATGCGCATACCTGCCGAGAGCTACACCGCATTTATCAGCGGCGCGCAGGCCAGCGGAAACCTTGTGTACCGCCACGAGTACAGCGAGGACGTTACCGAGCAGTACATAGACATTGAGGCCCGCCTTACCAGCCTGCAAACGCAGGAGGCCCGCCTGCTTGAGATGATGCAGGCCTCGGGCGATTTGGCCGAGCTTATACTAATACAAGACCAGCTCGCCGATGTACAAACCGAGATAGAGCAGTACACCGGCCGCCAGCGCCAGCTGGATAATCTTATATCCTACTCCACCGTAAATGTGGAGGTGTATGAGGTGCAGCAGGTTACGCCACCTGTGCCCGACAGCTACCTCACCAGAATGAGCCGTGCCGCCGCCGAGAGCTGGCAGGCCACACT
>CAYJEW010000021.1:0-28107 GCA_964369525.1 uncultured Oscillospiraceae bacterium
CCAGGCGATTTTTCTTTGCGGCTTTGCTTGCTAAGCAGGTCGGTAAGCTCTTCCATAAAGGTGTTTATGTCGCTAAACTGGCGATATACCGAAGCAAAACGCACATACGCAACCTCGTCGGTTTTGCGCAGTTCGGCCATGGCCAGCTCGCCTATAGCAATAGAGGTTACCTCGCGCTCATAGCTGTTTTGCAGCGTTTGCTCAATGTTGTTTACCATCTCTTCCAGCATCTGATATGACACCGGCCGCTTGTAGCTTGCGCGCATCAAGCCGCTAAGCAGCTTTTCGCGGTCAAAAGCTTCGCGGCTTTTATCTTTTTTAACCACCATAAGAGGCACAGTTTCCACAATTTCATAAGTGGTAAACCGCTTTTGGCATTTCAAACATTCTCTGCGCCTACGAATACGCGCGTTATCGTCTGCCGGGCGTGAATCGATAACCTTCGAGTCTACATCGCTACAGTATGGGCAACGCATATTATCCCCTCTTTATTAAGATTGTTCTTCATTCTGCAGCTGTAGCAGAATGTCTTCTACATATGTTTGCGCTTGCAGCAGCTCTTTGGGCTCTTCAAAATTGTTGCGGTAAAGCTCTATTACCAAATCGCCCTTATATCCAAAGCCTGCCAAACGGCGCAAAAACGCCGCTATATCCCAGCCGCCTTTGCCGGGCAGCATACAGTCTTTCCCGGGCGAGCAATCGCTTAAATGCACAAGCTTAATATTACTTCCCATTGCATCAAGCAGGTCAAACGGGTCTTGCCCGCAGCGGCGCGCCTGCTTTGCATCCAGTACAAAGGCGGCGTTATCTCCCACAAGCTTGCTAAAGCTTCTCACGCTTTGAGCAGTGGCTAGGCGGCAGTACGACACATTCTCGTGGCACAGTGTAACGCCGTAGCTGCGCCCCACATCTGCAAGTAGGCAAAATTTTTCTGCATATGCTTGCATGCTAAACAACTGCGAATTATAGCTATGGTCGCCATGGAACACCAGCTTATCGGTATTTAGTATATTACATATCTCAAAAAAACGGCGGTACATCTCAACGCCGTCTTGCACGCGGCGCTCATAGCCCGATGCAAACAAAAAACCTTCCAGCACCGACGAAAACGGATGCACCGAAACCACCTGCACATTATCATGCATCAGCTTTGCAAGATAGTCGTTTTCCATCTCGGAAAATGTGTTTAAAAATACCTCGGTGCGGCGCGCACCAAGCGCTTTTAGCGTGGATAACGACACTGCGGTATCCTGCGGAAACAGGCAGGCTGTAGAGATTGCACAACGCATTATCCCGCCTCCTGTGCCGACAAAATTGTTTTCCATCTTGTCTATTATGGCACAAAAGGCGGGAAAATGCAAAATCGTGTTATACAGCTACAAGCGCTTTGCTACTGCGTGTATCGCAGCACGGGGTTGCGCGCGGCGCCCACTTCATCTGGGCGGCGCACAGGGGTTGTGTGTGGTGCCTCGTGCAGTAGGCTTGGGTTTTCATACGCCTGCTTGCAAATCTTGCGAAATACCTGTGCTGTGTGCTGTAGCGTTTCCATGCTTTCGGTTTCGGTTGGCTCAAACATCAGCGCTTCGTCTACAATAAGCGGAAAATACATGGTGGGTGGGTGCATGCCCTCATCAATCAGCCCTTTGGCAATATCCAGCGCAGACACGCCTGTATCGGCCTTTAGTTTTTTCATGCTAAGCACAAATTCATGCATGCATATCCTATCAAACGCAATCTGCCCCTCGTCTGCCATCTGGCGCATTAGGTAGTTTGCATTCAAAACAGCGGTGGAGGCCGCCTGTGGTATGCCGCTACTTCCAAGCGAAAGTATGTAGCACAGCGCTTTGAGCGATACCAAAAAGTTACCGTAGAAGCTACGCACTTTGCCTATGCTATCGGGCAGGTTTGCATCCATAACAAAGCGCCCGTCCTGCTGCGCCTGCATGGGCGTGGGTAAAAACGGCGCAAGAATCTGCTTGCAGCCCACCGCCCCGCTGCCCGGGCCGCCGCCGCCGTGCGGAGTTGAGAAGGTTTTGTGTAGGTTTAGATGAATTACATCAAAGCCCATATCTCCGGGGCGCACTATACCCATAACCGCGTTAAGGTTTGCGCCGTCGTAGTAGTTAAGGCCGCCTGCCTTGTGCACAATATCGGTTATTTGCTGTATGTTTGGCTCAAAAAGGCCAAGCGTATTTGGGTTTGTAAGCATAAGGCCTGCCGTGTCCGGCCCTACCGCACGGCGTAGCTCGTCTAGGTCTACACAGCCGTCGGCGCCGCTCTTAAGCGTTACCACCGTATATCCGTTCATTACAGCCGAGGCTGGGTTTGTGCCATGGGCGGCATCGGGCACCAGCATCTTTGTACGCTGGGCAGCTTGGCCGTTCTTCTCATGGTAGGCTTTTATCATGGCAATTCCGCAATACTCTCCGTGTGCGCCGGCCGCCGGCTGGAAGGTTATAGCGTCCATGCCTGTTATTTCGCAAAGCAGCTCTTCGGCATGATACAGTGCTTTAATACAGCCTTGCACCGTGTGCTCGGGTTGCAGTGGGTGCACCCCTGTAAAGCCTGCAAGGGCAGCCATCTCGTCGTTAAGCTTTGGGTTGTATTTCATGGTGCAACTACCAAGCGGGTAAAACCCGTTGTTCACGCCGTGACTGCGCCGCTCAAGCGCCGAATAGTGGCGCGCAATTTCGCCCTCTGTAAGCTGTGGCAGTGGCAAAGGCTCGCTACGGCGCATGTTTTCGCCGGGCATCATCTGCGGCACATCGCTATTGCCAATTACATCACAGCCGCAACCGGGAATGCTTTTTTCAAATATTAATCTTTCTATGCTCATGAGCCTGCCACCTCCTTTGCAATTGCCACCAGCTCGTCCATCTCTTGCTTTGTGTTCATCTCGGTGCAACACCAAAGTATGTCATCGCCCAAAGGCAGACCACCCAGTATGCCTTTGGCCTGCAACTTTTCTTGCAGGTTTTGCGCATTGGCGGAACAGCTGGTTACAAACTCGTGAAAAAATTCGCCCTCATAGCGCAGCTCATAGCCTACTGCTTGCAGCTGCTGCGCCAAGTAGTGCGCATTTGAATAGCACTGCTGAGCTACCTTAGCAAACCCTTTTGGCCCCATAGCCGCAAGGTACACCGTTGCGGTTAGTGCACACAGAGCTTGGTTTGAACATATGCTACTAAGTGCTTTTTCTCGGCGAATGTGCTGTTCGCGCGCTTGTAGTGTTAGCACAAAACAGCGCTGGCCGTCCCCGTCTTGCGTTTGGCCCACAATTCGGCCAGGCAGGCGGCGCATCATATCTTTTTTGCATGCCATAAACCCAAGCCACGGCCCGCCAAACGCCATAGGAAGGCCCAGTGGCTGCCCCTCGCCTACGGCTATATCGGCCCCGCACTCGGCAGGCGTTTTAAACAGCGCCAGCGCCATGGGGTTGCTGCCCATAATAAGCTTAACCCCTGCGGCGTGGCATATCTCTGCCGCTTGCTCTACCTCTTCAATAAGCCCAAAATAATTTGGCGACTGAATATAAAGACAGGCCACATCTTCTTGCACGGCCACTGCCAAAGCATCTAAATCCAGCCTACCTCCGCTTGTAGCTAGCGTTTGCATAGGTGCATTTGCACTGTTGCAGTAGGTTTGAATGGTTGCAATGGTGTCGGGGTGTGCACTTTGTGCCACCAGCACACGCTGACGCTTGCGCTCACGGCACATCACGGGGGCCTCGGCCGCGGCCGAGGCGCCATCGTACACCGAAGCGTTTGACACATCCATACCCGTAAGCATACAAATCTCTGTTTGGTACTCAAAAATTGCCTGCAGTACACCTTGGCTCATCTCGGCTTGGTAGGGCGTATATGCTGTAACAAATGTTTCTTTGCTTGCTACCTGCTTTACAATTGAAGGTATGTAATGCCTATATGCCCCGGCCCCACGAAAAACAGAGTTGAACACAACGTTTTCGGCAGCATACCCCTCAATAATGCGCCTAACCTCAAGCTCGCTTTTGCCACTTAGCATTGCCAGCTCTTTGCAGCGCAGTTCATTTGGGATATCGCTAAACAAATCGTCCATCTCTTTTAGGCCAATAGCGTCCAGCATCTGCTGTTTTTGTTCTTCGGTTATAGGTATATATCCGCCCATGTCAGCTCTCCTCGCTGATCAATTTTTGATATTCGCTTGCAGTTAGCATGCTTTCCATCTCGGTAACATCGTCCATCTCTACCAGCCATGCCCCATAGCAGTCTTCATTAATAAGTGCGGGCTCATCCAGCAGCGCCTCGTTTGCTGCTGTAATTGTGCCTGACGCAGGGCTGTAAATGTCGGACACCGCTTTAACCGATTCCACATCGGCAAATGAAGCACCCAGCTCGTATGTGTCACCCACCTGCGGTAGGTTAACAAACACTATATCTCCAAGCTCGCTTTGCGCATAGTCTGTAAGGCCTATGCGCACCGTGCCGTCCTGCAGCTTTTCTACCCACTCATGTGTTTTTGTGTACTGCAAATTTTCGGGAATATTCATCTTTTTGCCCTCCTATATATATATGTATGTTTATAAATAAATACCATCTACTGCCCACGCTTGTAAAACGGCAGTGGAACAACCTGTGCGCTTAGCATTCGCCCTCGCACGTCCACCTCAAACTCTGCCGTAGGTGCATATGCATCGGCGTCTATCAATGCCATAGCGCCTGCATAACCCGCATACGGTAGCATTGTACCCGAGGTTACCCGCCCAACGCACCTACCGCCTGCATACACATCTGCGCCTTCACGCGCAATCCCTCTAGATGTAACTCGCAGGCCTACCCTTCGGCGGGTTGGCTGGCCTTTTTCTTGCAGCGCAGCCCTACCTATAAAATCACCCTTGTCCATCTTCACAAACATGCCAAGTCCGGCTTGCTGCGGCGTAACATCGCTATCTATCTCGTGCCCGTAAAGCGGCATGCCTGCTTCCAGGCGCAGTGTATCGCGCGCCGCCAGCCCGCATGGCAAAAGCCCTAAAGGCTCGCCTGCCTGCATTAAGGCCTCCCACAATATTGGGGTTTTTTCGGCCTCGCAGTAAACCTCGAAGCCATCTTCACCTGTGTAGCCCGTACGCGATACAATGCACGGCACACCGCAAAGCATAACATCTTCTTTAAAATAGTAATACGCCTTCGGCAACGCGCTTTCGTCTACCAGTTTTGTTAAAATCGCCTCTGCCTTCGGACCCTGCAACGCCAGCTGGCCTATCGTGTCCGAAATATCTTGTAGCTGTGTGTTCGGCAGCAGGTTTTCGCGCATCCAGTCTACGTCTTTTTTGCGGTTGGAGGCATTCACCACCAGCATATAGCTCTGCGGTGCTTGGCGGTACACTATCAAGTCGTCTACCACGCCGCCCTCATGGTTGCACATTGGGCTATAGCGACAAGAGCCTATAGCCATGCCGCTCATGTCGTTGCACAAAAGATGCTGCAGGCTTTGCTCTGCGCCCTCGCCCTGCAAAACCACCTCGCCCATATGCGACACATCAAATATCCCTGCATTTTGGCGCACGGCCATATGCTCTGCAATTACGCCTGCCGTGTACTGCACCGGCAGCATCCATCCGGCAAACTCCACCATCTTGCCACCGGCTTGTTGGTGGGCTTCATAAAGTGCTGTTTTTTCTGCCATACCTTCCTCCGCATGTTAGCGGCCATCCGCCGCAATTTGTTGCAAAAATGCGTATTATCGCAATTTTGCAATAAAAATAGAGGCGCAGGAATAAACCTGCGCCTCTGTAATCTTACCTGAAAGATTCTTCTGCACGCAAAGCGCACAAAATTGCTTCTTCGGTGCTTTCTGCGCTTTGCGCTTGCAGAAAAGCTCTCCAGAGTTCTGTCCACCACCGGTTCTTTTGCCTGAGAGTTTGTCACCTTCGGCGCCGCATTGCGCGATCTCTCCCGGTGGGTTCATCCAGATTGCACTAAACACATTGTAGCTTGCAAGCTGAAGGCTTGTCAACCTAAATTTTTGCCAACTTTCTATGCGCACATACTGCCAAATTATAGCGCTATTGCTGTTTTTTACATACAAAAACAGCCTGCAAAAAGCAGGCCGTTTTAGCTAAAACTATATATCGCTAATTACCACTTCATAGTGCCATCGCCTGCAGCGCCCAGGCCGGCAGCGTTGGCTTCTTCTTGGTCGATATGCATAACAACCCAGTCTTTCAGGTTTTCATTGTCAATAGTGTGAATGGTAACATCGTTGAATGTTACACTGCGCTCACCCGGAACAAAAACCTCTACCTTTTGGTCGTCTTTCAGGTTTAGTTTGTTTGCAGTTTCTGTGCCCATGTGGATATGGCGCATTGCAACAATAACGCAGTTTTCTACCTCCAGGCTACCGTTGGGGCCTTCCAGCGTAATTGTGCCGGAGTTATCAAGGTCGCCGGAGTCGCGCAGGGGAGGGTTGATACCAAGTTTAAAGCAATCGGCACGCAGCAGCTCTACCTGTGTGCGCTTACGCAGTGGAGAAATAATGCGCAGGCCGGGCATTTTACCTTTGGGGCCTACCAGTGTGATGGTTTCTTTCGACGCAAACGCCTCGTCATTTGCAAGGGATTTTGCAGGTGTAAGTTTGTATCCCTTTCCAAAAAGAATATCTACATGTTCCTCAGTTAGGTGAAGATGACGGTTTGACGATTCAATACGAATTCCTAGTTCCATAAGTTTTTTCATCCCTTCAATTCTAAAGCGTATAAATGTGATGCAGCATTTGCCACAATTTAGTATTATATCAGATGGCATACAACCTTACAATGTAATTTATCGTCAAAAAAACATTTGATTTTATATTAAAAATAACTATAAAACCAAAATTTATTACGCACTTACAACAATATGCCTCTTTAAAAAAACAAAAAGCAAAGGCATGCGCCTTTGCTTTAGCTGCATTGTTTCTAAAACCATTACTCACTGGTTGGAAAAGTAATTTTGCCCAAGCTTACTTTTTTATATACACCAATGTATACACCTTATACTCCTGATATGAAACAACCTCTTTGCTACCGTAACTGCTTAGCAGCTCGCCATACGAAGGTTTGGCATCTAGGTTAAACGCACCGATATGCTGAGGGGAGGCCCCCTGCTCAACACTATACAATTCTAAAACTCGTGAAGGGTCTAACTGTGCTGTTAGTTCTTGAACTGTTTGCAAAACCATCATCCTTTCTAAATTATTCGCTATGTATTATACCACACGCTTTTTGCTCTTGGTAGACAGTTTGTAACAGCAGCCACACATAGCCCCTTGGCACGCCACTCCAAAACCGTTTTTACAGGCGCTTTGCTTCTTTATTTTAGCCACTGCACCTATGCTAAATTTGTAAAACTTTGTTGCTTTTATTGCCTTTTTGCCATAAAAAAACTAAAAGCCTGTGGTACTCTTCACAGGCCTTTAGCTTTTTTAAAAAACTCATTTTACTCGTTGCCTTGCGGCGGCTTGGGGGGCTCTTCGGTGTATGCACCGCTATTAAACATGCTTGGCGTAGGCTCTGCTGCTGCAGGTGCTTCGCTTGCGGGTGCCCCCGCTACTGGCGGCGACTGCTCCGCCCCCTGCCCACCCGCAGCTTGTGTGTCTTTGGGCGGCTGATTGCTTGCTTGCTGTAGCGCTTCTTCTGCCTGCTGCACAGCCTGGGCCGCATTTGCTGCTGCAATAGCTGCCTTACCTGCACTGCTAGCCGCAGCGGCAGCAGCCTTATCTTTTTGCGCCTTCCGCTTTTGTGCTTGTTTCAGCTTTTGTTCGGCCTTCTTCACATCCTTGCTTCCGCCTGCTCCGGCGCCGCCCTTCCGACCTTTTTTGCCACCTTTACGGCCTTTTTTGCCACCGCTCTTTCGTCCACGTATTATAAGCACTGTAGCGGTAGCCCCGCTGCCCAACACCAGTGCGCCCACAATTGCAATTATCAACACTACTGGGCTTATGCCGCTGCTTTCTACATTTACGGTATATTCTTCTTGGTCTGTCTCTCCAATTAATGCAAACGCCACCATACCCTCGCCTGCTTTAAGCGCAGTAAGAATAACGCTTTGCCCATCTTGGCCTCTGCGCATAGAGAATAATCCCTCATCGTACACAAGGCTATCCGGTGCCATATCAAACAGTATAAACGACTCGCCCGGCGCCATTGTTGCGGGCGGCGCCTCCCCAGCTGCTACCTCGTATGTTGCTGTTTCCGGCTCAACATTTTGAGGCTGGGCGGTTGGCATGCTTTGGTCGTCATCCGGCTGTTCTGTGGCCGGCTGCATGCTATCGTCTTCTGTAGCGCTTGGCATGCTATCGTCCGCACCCGACGCAGGCATGCTTTCCGGCTCTGGCGGCACATACGGTTGCTCGCCCTCGCGCACAAATATATTGCCCGCTTGCGTAAGACCGTAGTTGTCGCCCGAATATTCCAGCGTGTTTTCGTCTAACACTGTAAAGGTAAGCGCACCTGCCGTGTACCCGGGAAACAATTGCGCTGCCTCCAGCTCTTCTATTGTAATAGTAAGGTTTGTGCCACTTATACTGTAGCTACCCGTTACGGTGGCAAGCTCCATACCAGTGTTTACACGGAACATCACCTGCGAATCGCTAAGCTCTATATACGGAGTACGTTCTTCAGCAAACCTATCATCGTTATACGCTAAAAACCTGCCTGCCTCCAGCTGTACGGCCGCTGGCGGTGGAGCCGCAGACGAGGCTGCCATCTGCGAAGATGGCTGGCTGGAATCATCTGCGGGGCTACTTTGTGGCATAGACGAAGCCACACTTTGCACTTCATCCTGTGGTATTGAGGAGGACACAGCTTCATCATCGCCACACCCTGCCAGCACAAATACCAGCGCTGCTATAAGCAAGTATAGCCGCAGGTGTATTTTTTGCTTCATATCAGCGCCGCCCCTTCCGCAAAATGTTTATCTTTATATATATTGTAACGCACTCTCGCATATTTCACAAGATACCTCGAACATTCCTTATGCTTCTGCGTCACATTCTATTTTCTATTATTTCCCACCCCGTGTTTTCCATGCAGAGAAACACATCGGCATTTTTACAAAACAATGTTCTGTAAAAATATAAAAAACTACGTTGTATCTATAATTATTCGCTCTCATTTTACTTGACATCCTGCACAGATATCGTATACAATATTAAAAGTATATCTGTACTGGGTACTTATAAAAATGTTGATAAAACTATTTTAAAAGGAGTGTTTTGTTGTGGATTTAACCCCCTTACTATCGCCAAAAAGTATGGCCATCATCGGTGTGTCCGACAGAGCAATGTCTTTCGGAAACATCAGTTCTTTGGTTTCTGTAGAGTCCAGCATTGCAGAGCGTACATATTTTGTAAACCCTAAGCGAGAAGAGCTTCACGGTAAAAAGGTGTATAAAGACCTGGCCGACCTACCTGAAGTACCCGAGTGCATCGTAATTTGCACGCCCAAAAACGGCGTAATGCCTATTATGGAACAGGCAGGCAAAATGGGCGTTAAGGCGGCTGTTGTGTTTGCCAGCGGTTTTTCGGAAGAGCACAACGACGAGAGCAAACAGCTGGAAAAAGACCTGGTTGAGCTGTGCCAAAAGTACGATATTCGTATGATGGGCCCCAACTGCGGCGGCTTTATGAACAACGTAGACAGCCTTGGCGCATGGGGTCTTGAGGTGGAATACAAGTTTAACAGCCGCGGCACAGGCATTGGCCTTGTGTCCAACAGCGGCGCTATCTCCATCTGCTTCACAAACATACCTTATGTTAAGTTTTCTTACACCATCTCTTGCGGCAACGCAAACGCCACCACGGTAGAAGACTACTTCGAGTTCCTTATTGAAGACAAAAACACAAAGGTTGTTGCCGCATACATCGAAGGGCTTAAAAACCCCGCTAAATTTGTTAAATGCCTAAAGCGCGCCGCCGAAATTCACAAGCCTATTGTTATTTTAAAGGGCGGCCGTAGCGTAAAAGGCGCCATATCCACAGCATCGCACACAGGCAGTATGGCCGGCTCGGCTGCATCTTTTGAGAGCATTGCCAAGCGTTTTGGTGTTATACTTGCCGACACACTCGAAGACCTGCTGTCAATCAGCCAAACACTGGCTGTTATGGATGGCAACTACCCCACCTCTGCAAACTACCTTAGCTTTTGCACCTCAGGTGCCGACGCCACCCTTTCGGCCGACCTTGCCGAAGCCTACGGCGTAGAGCTCCCCGATATTGATGATGCAACAGCTAAAATTTTAACCGACAACCTTGCAGGGTTTGCCGTGGCAAAAAACCCGCTAGATGCCACCAGCGACGTTGCTCGCGACTTTGATAAGCTAAACAACATCTACATGGGTATTGAAAACGCAGACAATATCGATGTTATTCTCTATCACTCCGACCACCTGCGCCGCGAGCAAACATTATATGCAGGCTTTGTGCGCGCCACAATAGAGCGCGCCCGTGCGAGCGGCCTTAAAAAGCCTATGTTTATAATGCCAAACTACGAAGACCAACGCAACATAGATATCCGCCAGGCACTTGAAGACGTTAATGTGTCCTTCTTAAGCCCCGGCACCTCGGGCTACAGCCAAATTGCAAAGCTTAGCGGCTTTTTCTCCTATAAGCCCGAAGAACATCTGCTGGATGTTGCGCTACCCGAAAGCGCACCAAAAGCCGAAAACCGGGTTGTGCTATCGGAAGAAGCCAGCAAAAACGAGCTTGCCGCCTACGACATTCCCGTACCAAAACAACAAAACGTAACCAGCGAAAGCGAGCTGGAAGCGGCTGTTGCAAACATTGGCTTCCCACTTGTTATGAAAATCAACTCGCCCGACATTGCCCACAAAACCGATGCCGGCGGTGTTGCTTTGAACATCCGCTCTCAGCAAGAAGCCAAAGAAGCCTACAACAAAATCTTAACCAGCTGCAAAAACTATAAAGCCGATGCTAAAATAGACGGCGTGCTGGTACAGCAGATGGTTAAGCAGGGCGTTGAAATGATTCTTGGCGTGTCCAGCGACCCACAGTTTGGCCCAATGCTTCTGGTTGGCATGGGCGGCGTGTTTGTAGAGGTTTTCCGCGACTCTGCGCTGTCTCCCTGCCCAATATCCAAACCCGAGGCTATGCGCATGATTACCGGCCTTAAAAGCTATAAGTTATTGGCCGGCTACCGCGGCAGTGCTCCGTGCGATGTAGACGCACTGGCAGACCTTATGGTAAAACTGTCGCAGTATGCAGCCGAAAATAAAGAAAACCTGCTTGAGCTAGACCTTAACCCCGTGTTTGTATACCCAGAAGGCGAGGGTGTTATGGCGGCCGATGCACTTGTTGTGCGTGATAAATAGTTTTTCGCCAATAACGGCTAATTAACCAACCTACTGCGACATCTGCCTTTAACGGTAGGTGTCGCAGTTTTTTTGCACAAATTTTATTTAAAAAATTAGCTCAAACGCTTGTTGCACAGCGGCGTGTAAGCTATACTATATAGCGTAGCATACACGGAGGCTTATATGAAAAAAACCACAACCGCTTTGGCCATGTGCCTAGCACTCGTTTTACTTTTTAGCGGGTGTAGCCTTTTAGATAGTCCTGCGGATATATCCTTACCGGAGCAACTGCCCGCCAGCAGCCTGCCTGTGCCAGGCGAGCGCGAGCTACGCATCATGTGCTCTTTACCAACGTTTGAAGAAGAGATGATGTTACAGCTTGCTCGTGGTGTGCAAGACTATTGCGATGTGCATAATATCGAAGTTGTAATGCACAACGCAGGCGGTAGCATAGACGCTCAACAAAGCGGCATTGCAGATTTCATCACCGGTGGTGGCGACGCTCTTTTGTGCCTACCTATTGATGCCAACACCATGCAGGCTCACTACCAAAGTGCACACGACAATGGCATGGTTGTGGTGGATTTTGGCACAGCTCACCCGCTTAGCGATGCCACGCTTAACTATAGCGACCACGCAAGCGGCCTGCTTTTAGGCGAAGACGCCGCCGCCTGGGCCGCAGTAAATCTATACAGCCCTGTGCATGTGCTTATATTTCAGCACACAGGCTCTGCCGAAGAGGGCAGCGCCGCCGCAGGCATTGAAGAAGCTTTTTTACAGCGTCTGTCGAGCGCTCAAATACAGCGTGTGGCGGTAGCCTCCGACGACGAGGCACGGCAAGAGATGCAGCTGCTTATTCAGGCAGGCGATGTGCCTAATGTTGTTTTATCCGATAGCGACGGCTATGCACTTGCAGCATGGCAAGCATTGTTTGAGCAAAGCGAAGATGCTACCCCTGCAAATCCCGGCAACTATTACTTTGGTAGTATTGGTGGCGGCGATGTAATGTTAGAGACCATAAACTCTGGCGGTTCTATGCGCGCCACCGTTGCGGTGCGCCCGTACGAGCTTGGTGCCGCATGGGTAGAGCTAGCTGTGATGGCCACACAAGGCGGCGCAGAAAGCATAACACACAACCCACAGTTATACACAGGTTTAACCCAAACAGACAACCAATAAAAGGAGGATATATATTATGTTGAATGGGAAAAAGATAGGTTTTATAGGTGCAGGACAGATGTTTGAGGCTATTGTGTCGGGTGCTTTAAGTAGCGGTGCTATATCGGCAGAAAACGTGTTTATCACCGATGTTAGCGCAGAGCGGTTGCAACTTATGGCCACTACCTACGGCCTAGGCACCTACCCTGCTGGCGAGAAAAATAACGGCGCAAAACAACTAATTGAAAACTGCGACATTGTAGTGCTTGCAATAAAGCCACAGTACACCCCTGCTCTAATGGACGATATAAAAGACTGCTTTACTGCCAACACGCTGGTTATCTCTATTGTTGGCGGCATTACTCTGGACACGCTGCAAGGCTGGATGCCTAAAAGCCCCGTTATTCGTGTTATGCCAAACACACCCATGCTGGTGGGCAAAGGCGCCGCAGGCATATGTGGCGGCAAGCTTGTAACAAGCGCAAATATGGCCGAGTGCACCGCGCTGTTTGACGCTGTGGGCAAGAGCTATATTATCCCTGAAACTCTTATAAACCCACTTACATCTGTAAGCGGATGCGGCCCTGCTTTTATCTGCTTATTTATGGAAGCTTTGGCCGATGGCGGCGTAGAGCAAGGCCTGCCCCGCGCTATGGCACTGGAACTTGCAGCCGACGCACTAATTGGCACAGCCGAGCTTATGCTACACACCGGCCAGCACCCGGGTCAGCTTAAAGATAACGTTTGCTCGCCTGGCGGCGGCACTATTGTTGGTGTACATGCGCTGGAAGACGGCGCTTTCCGTTCCACCGTTATGAATGCGGTTCAGCGCTCGCGCCGCCGTATGGACGAGCTTGGCGAAGACTAATGAATACTCCACGCATTGCTAAAAGCGCTCGTATAATGCAAGGCGCCATACTGGTTGGCGATGTTTCCGTTGGTGATGACAGCAGCGTTTGGTACAATGCTGTTGTGCGCGGCGACACCAACAGCATTGCTGTTGGCTGCGGAACAAATATTCAAGATTTGTGTGTACTGCACACCAGCACGGCCCATGGAGTTATTGTTGAAGATAATATCACGGTTGGCCATAGCTGTGTTTTACACGGCTGCACTATACGCAGCGGAGCTTTTATTGGCATGAGCAGCACTATTCTAAATGGTGCTATTGTTGAGCAAGACGCTATGGTGGGTGCCGGCTCGCTTGTAACCGGCGGCACTGTGATACCAAAAGGTATGCTGGCACTTGGTCGCCCAGCAAAGGTAGTGCGCGCGCTTAGCCCTAAGGAGATAAAAGACAACCACAAACGCACCACCTTATACATATCCCATGCCGCACTTGATGTGCAGCATACCGCAACACCTATCACCCGCCAAAAGGAGGAAGACGCATTATGAATTATGCGCAGGAATCTTTAAAACAACATTTCAACTGGAAAGGCAAGCTAGAGATTATATCTCGTGTACCTGCCGAAACAAAAGAAGATCTATCGCTCGCCTACACCCCGGGTGTGGCAGAGCCTTGCCTTGCAATACAAAAAGACCCAAGCCTAAGCTACGATTTAACCCGCCGCTGGAATACCGTGGCGGTTGTTACCGACGGTACCGCTGTGCTGGGCCTTGGCGACATTGGCCCTACAGCCGCCATGCCGGTAATGGAGGGCAAGTGCGTTTTGTTCAAACAGTTTGGCGATGTAGACGCCATTCCTCTTTGCATAGATTCTAAAGATGTGGATGAAATTGTAAACACCGTTGCGCTTTTGAGCGGCAGTTTTGGCGGCGTAAACCTTGAAGATATCTCGGCACCTCGATGCTTTGAAATTGAGCGCAAGCTTAAGCAGCGCTGTGATATACCAATATTCCACGACGACCAGCACGGAACAGCCATAGTTACACTGGCCGCCATGATAAATGCCATGCGGCTTACAGGGCGCAAACTATCCGACATAAGCGTTGTTACCAACGGCGCTGGTGCTGCCAGCGTTGCGGTTGTGCGGCTTTTAATGGCAATGGGTCTTTCCGACGTTGTGCTATGCGACCGCCAAGGTGCTATATGGCAGGGGCGCGATGGCTTAAACTCCGAAAAGCAAGAGATGGCCGCCTTAAGCAACCCACAAAACAAAAAAGGCTCTTTAGAGCAGGTGATTAAAGGTGCAGACGTGTTCATAGGCCTCTCTGCACCGGGTGTGCTTACAGCCGACATGGTGCGCTCTATGGCTCCAAACCCAATTTTGTTCCCCATGGCAAACCCCACGCCCGAAATCATGCCAGACATAGCACTAGCAGCGGGCGCCGCTGTTGTAGGCACCGGCCGCAGTGACTTTGCCAACCAGATAAACAATGTACTTGCCTTCCCGGGTATATTCCGCGGCGCGCTCGACACCCGTGCAAGTGACATTAACGACCAAATGAAAATTGCCGCAGCGCATGCACTGGCCGAGCTTGTGAGCGATGCCGAGCTTAGGGCAGAATATATTATCCCTCCCGCTTTTGACCCCCGCGTAAAAACCGCCGTGGCACAAGCAGTTGCAGAGGCTGCGCGCGCTAGCGGTGTTGCACGCATTTAACTCACCACCCATTGTCGGTGCAGTATTATATACTGCACCGATTTTTTGCGCCTACACATACCTTCTTTTTTTAATAAGGCACTACTGCAAACTTTACTTTTAAGCTTTGTTTTTTGTTGCCTTTTCACCTGCTGCGTGGTTAAATAGTATCAGAGTTATTTAACGTCTTGTGCTTGGGAGGTGTATGGAAAATTAGCAAAAAAGAAAAATTTGTACAGCTTGCCTTAATATGTAAAGAGCGGCTTTTGGGCGCTGAAGTTATTACCATTTCAGCCGTAATTGCCTACTACTTTTTACTTGCACTTTTCCCCATGCTTATTGCTGCAGGCAGTGTACTTTCCATGCTTGATATCGACCCCACGCTAGCCTTTGCCTACACAAACATAGCCGTGCCCGACGCCTTGCAAGCCACGCTAAACTCTATTATTGAAGACCTTCTTACCAGCGGCGACGGCGGGCTGCTTTCTATAAGCTTGATAGGTTTTATATGGCCGGCCAGCCGCAGCTTGCGCTATTTGCAAAAAGGCATGAACAAAGCCTACGGTATCCCCTACACCGGCAGGTTTTTTGCAAGGCGGCTGGTGTCGCTTATCACCATTATACTTATTCTGCTTGTGCTTATTGCTTTTGTTACACTGTTTAGCCTTGGCGACTTAATTCTTACCTCTTTGGCCCCCACCTTCACATGGGCGTCTACATTTTTATGGTGGATAAGCGGCCT
Organism: uncultured Oscillospiraceae bacterium; assembly: GCA_964369525.1. Classification (GTDB taxonomy): domain Bacteria; phylum Bacillota; class Clostridia; order Oscillospirales; family Ruminococcaceae; genus JAAYCI01. Next base: position 15,774 of record CAYJEW010000021.1, read on the forward strand.
AAAGTGGCCTGTAACCGCATTGTTTTTATTTGTACTCATGGTTATTGTGTACGGCGTTACGCCAGATGTGAAAACACGTATATCAAACCTTATCCCCGGCGCCGCTTTTTCCACATTGGCCCTACTTGCGCTGGCTCAAGGCTTCACGGTTTACCTTCGGTTTTTTCTGCGCTCTTACTCCAGCTACGGCACGCTGGGCACCTTCTTTCTCTTAATGGTATGGCTACATTTTTCATCCATTATTGTTATGCTGGGCGCTGTGCTTAACGCCAGTATAAGAGAGTATAAAATCGGCAAAGCCGTAGCCACCACAAGCCGGGTTGACCGTGTTGTAGAAAAAACTACAGGCCCTATTACCACCCGTTTAAAATCATTCACCAACGATATTACGCCAGAAGACAACTAGTTGTACAATGTAAAAAATCGGTCTACCCAATTTATATAGGAAGTTTGATTTTAATATAAAGGAGTTGCAACCACCATGATGACGAAAGAGCAGTATATCGAATCGCTAAGAAAGCTTGAGCTCGACCTTTATGTACTTGGCAAAAAGGTGGAAAACCCTGTGGACGACAGGGTAATTCGCCCTTCGCTAAACTCCATGGCCGCCACTTACGAATACGCTAACGACCCGCAGTACGAAGACCTAATGACCGCCACCTCGTCACTGACAGGTAAAAAAATCAATCGCTTTACCCACCTTCACCAAAGCACAGAAGACCTTGTGAAAAAAGTTAAGATGCAGCGCCTGCTTGGCCAAAAAACAGGTGCATGTTTTCAGCGCTGTGTTGGCCTAGACGCCAGCAACGCTGTATTCTCCACCACCTTTGAGGTGGACGAAAAATACGGCACAAGCTACCACGAAAACTTTAAAAAATACTGGACTTATATCCAAGACACCGACTTCACCGTAGACGGCGCCATGACCGACCCTAAAGGCGACCGTAGCCTTTCCCCCTCGCAACAGCCCGACCCCGACATGTTTTTGCACGTAGTAAAAAGAACCGACGAAGGCGTATATGTAACAGGCGCTAAAGCGCACCAAACAGGCTATGTAAACTCGCACGAAGTGCTGGTAATGCCCACCATCGCCATGCGCCCGGAAGACAAAGACTATGCCATTTCTTTTGCTATTCCTACCGACAGCAAGGGCATCAAGCTAATCTACGGCCGCCAGTCGTGCGACACCCGCAAGCTTGAAGAACACAATAACATTGACGTTGGCAACTACGAGTATGGCGGCCACGAAGTTTTGGTTATCTTTGAGAACGTATTTGTACCAAACGAAAGAATATTCCTAAACGGCGAAACCGACTTTTGCGGCATGATGGTAGAGCGTTTTGCAGGATATCACAGGCAGTCTTACGGCGGGTGCAAAGTTGGCGTGGGCGATGTACTTATAGGCGCTGCGGCCACCGCTTTAGAATATGCCGGTGCCGACAAAGCCTCCCACTGTAAAGACAAGCTTATCGAGATGAACCACCTAAACGAAACGCTCTTCTCGTGCGGCATTGCATGCTCTTGTGAGGGCACAAAAACCAAATCCGGCAACTATGTTATAGACCTACTGCTAGCCAATGTATGTAAGCAAAACGTTACCCGTTTCCCATACGAAATTGCCCGCCTTGCCGAAGATTTGGCCGGTGGCATAATGGTAACCATGCCCTCCGAAGCTGACTACCAAAACCCAGAGCTTCGCCCATACATTGAAAAATACCTGAAAGGTGTAGACGGTGTATCCACCGAAAACCGCATGAGAATTCTTCGCCTTATCGAAAATCTCACGCTGGGCACCGCCGCCGTTGGCTACAGAACCGAGTCTATGCACGGCGCAGGCTCGCCTCAGGCACAGCGCATTATGATTGCCCGTCAAGCTAATATGGAGCATAAAAAATCTTGTGCTAAAGCTCTGGCGCAAATTAAAGAATAATCGCAACCATTTTTTTGCAGTAAGGGGGAAACGCATGCCCGATAAAATAACCATCGGCGTTAAATTTTGCGGTGGCTGCAACCCCCGGTTTGACAGAGGCGTAGCATTTACCGAAATTCGTAACCAATTGGCCCACTGCTGTCATCTTCAAACACTTGACCCCGCAACACATTATAAAGCTGTGCTTGTAATTCGTGGGTGCGAGCGCTGTGCATTCAGCTTTGAAGGGCAGCAGGCCGAAAAACAATTCATATTATCAAGTATCAATGAGATGCCAAGCTTGATTGAAGAGCTAAAAGCTTTCGCAAACGCTTAACCTAGTTTGCAGAAGCTTTGTATGCAAACTATCGCAGGCAATTTGGCCAAGCTGCCATCTCCATCTAACAAGCAAAAAAGCAGACAGTTTAAAAACTGTCTGCTTTTTTATTTAAATGTAAGATTGCTTTTTAAATCAGTGCTATTTTAAGAGCTGTAATACCTGCTGTGTTTGTAGGTTTGCCTGCGCCTGCATTGCCTGCGACGCTTGAGACAACACATTTCTACGAGTAAGTTCCAGTATAGTTTTGGCCATGTCGGTATCCCGCACACGGCTCTCTGCCGCCACAATATTCTCGCTTGTGGTTTGCAGGTTTTGTATGGTAGACTCTAGCCTGTTTTGGGTAGCGCCAAGCTCGCCGCGCGTAGACGACACCGTTTCTATAGCCGCCGTAATGCGTTGTAGTGCGCTTGCCGCCTCCTCTTGGCTAGCCAGCGATATCGAGCCTATGCCAAGTCCGTTTGCGCCCATATCGCCCACCTGAATATTTAGGCTGTTGTAACTGTCGGCTGTGTCGCCCACCTGAATATCCAGCCCGCCTTCGCCATAAGGTGTTCTTATCTCTATGCCTTCAGCGCTTGTGGTGAACGCCATACCTGTTCTGTGGTTAATGTTGCCTGCAATAGCATCCAGGTCTTCTGCAGTAAGGGTGTCACCGCTTGTGCCGCTTACCTGAATTGCAGTAACATCGCTATTTTCAAGGTTACTTATGGTCTGCGCATAGTCGGCCTCGTTTACCAGCACAAAACTACTGCCGTTTACGCTGAATGTTGCCGAGCTCTCGTTTGTGCCATCAAATAGCTGAAAGCTATCACTGTTGATAACCGCTTGGGTATCGGCGGGCACTACGTTTTGGTTCATCGCCACAGTGCTTAGCTGTGCTCCGTTTACCATAGACGAAAGGCCTGCTATCTGCGGGGACTCAGTGCCTGCCTCTCGGGCCGCAAAATCAATGGTTGCACCTGTGTTGCTTATGGCAAAGCTGTCTGCAGCGCTCATACCGCTAAGCTGGTCGGCCACCGCCGAAGCCATAACTTCGCCCTGTACATCTACTGTATCACCATTAACCGTGCCATTTAGCTGATATACTGTACCGTCTTGAGCTGTCATGCTGGACAGGTCTTCCGAAACGGTAAAGCTCATCACATTTGCACTGCCATTGTTAAGCCCCAGTGTAAACGAAACCTCATCGCCTGCCGCCAAAGCGCTCATATCCTGAAACTCAGATGTAGTATAGCTACCTGCCACTGCCGGTGCCTCATCCACCTGCACGCCCTGCACGGCCACGCTACTGCCGGCATTCGACAGCGAATTATCCAAAAGATTTATGCCGTTAAAGTTTGTGGCCTGCGATATCCTGTCTATCTCACTCAGTATCTCGCTTGCCTCACGGTCAAGGCTTTGGCGCTGGCTGTCTTGCAGTGTACCGTTTGAGGCTTGCACCGCAAGGTCTGTCAGGCGGTTTAGCATGCTATGCACTTCGCTTAGCGCGCCCTCTGCCACGCCTACCAGCGAAGAGCCGTCCTGTGCATTCATTATGGCACGCTCTATGCCTGTATGTTGGGCGCGCATCCTTTCAGACAAAGCAAGGCCAGCCGCGTCGTCTGCAGCGGAGTTTATGCGATAACCGCTGGAAAGTTGCATCAAGGCGGTTTGCAGTTTTGCATTGTTAAGTGTTGCTTGGCGGTTGGCGTTCAGCGCCATTGGGTTGTTTTGTACTACCATAATATTGCCTCCCTGCTACAATACAAAAACATCTTATTTTTGTAGCCTGCCCTAAAGCCATACGGGCATCTGCGAACGTCTGCGGCAAAGGCACTGCGTGTATGCGCTGCCTGTCTGCCTTTGTACTAAAATATTACCCTTATTTTTTACATTTTGCAAGCTTTTTACATTAAATATATATAGCGAAAATATGGCTATAAAAATCTCCCGAAAGAGCACAGCTCTTTCGGGAGGCCTTTTATCACTCTTGGTCGTCATCTTGTGGGTATTTGCTTGCAAGCGCACTATCCATTATCTTCAAAAGCTCAAGCGTACTGCGAAAGCGCTTTTCTTCTTTTTGCTCTGCCCACTGAACGGTACCCTGCCATGTGGCATTTTGGCGAAACTGTACATGCACAACAAAAACGTCTTTGTCTTGAGCATTCAGTTTATCATTTTTTGGCACAGGTACATCCACCTTTCCTTTGGGTTTTTCTTGGGCGCCCGCCTTTGCTGATCGTTTAGAGTCAAACGAACGATAGGCAACAGCTGCCTGAGGAAACTGGAGCGTGTCGAACATATCGTCCAGCCTGTTGGTAAACTCCACAACGTCCACAAACTTCGAGCCTTTTTCTAAATATGGGTTATACAAAACCCCCATCATCTCGCCCTGCTTATTATTATCTATTCGTATCAGCACGCGCGATGCCGTGCTGGGAACCATCTGGCTGCTGCGTAGCGCCATGCCACATCTCCCTTACCTTGTTGATTTCTGCCGTAATATATTGCCAAACAGTTCAATCAATACTTTACCGTATTCAAGGCATACATGTTGAGTATACCCCAAAGTGGTAACAGAACGGTAACAGCAACTTTCACTGCTGCATGTTATCTATAGTTATTACGGCTTTTAATTACATCATTACCGGATCCAGTGGCTGAATTTTCGCACTAAGACTTATTGCTTGATGCTGATTGCCTCTATCAAAACGGTCTGCCACACGTTTTAAGACCATCTCAGCATTTTCCATAGTTATTGTTGGTAACATTAAAATATATTGCGACACGCTAAACCTCGACACCACATCACCCCTACGCAGGCTGTAATGCACTGCCTCAAGCAGTATGCTCATGCTTTTATTCAGCGCTTCGCCTTCCAGCGCACCATCTCCGGCATGCTGTAATGTTAGTAGCCCCACAAATACAGCCTGCCCCGCACGTTCTGCCGCCCTAGCCTCTAAGCGGTATAGGTTGCGAAACACTTCAAAATCACAGTAAAAAGCGTCATTGGTCACGTCGGATTCACATAGTGCGTCTTTTATGGTGTGCAGGTCTGTCTCAGCCGAGTTTAAACTATTGCTAAGTTCTTTATAAAGCTCTCGAAGTTCTTCGTTTGGTGTAACGCCAAACTCCCGATAGAACATATCTGCCATTTTGTTATAATGGTTAAGCGCCATTGCCTTTTTGCCTTGCCGTATTAGGGCATTCATATACGAAAGATGCAAGCTTTCTTCAAACTGGTCAAACACCAGCGCACGACTACACACCAGCTCTATATCAGCATCTCGACCACTATCCTCCAGTTGCTGTAACACATAGGCTACGCACTTAAAAAGCATTGCCTTGTAATAATTATTGTAAGGCAGCACCCAGTCTTCATATGCTTGTTCGGCCAAAAAATCTCCTTGATAAAGCTCTATGGCTTGCATTCCATACTGTATGCTTTGCTCGGACTCTATGTTTGGTTTCAACATTTTATTATATGCTTCTTCAAACTGCTCAAAGTCGAGCTGCCAATGCAACTCGTTGTTTAGCTGGTAGTTGCCACCGCGATATAAAATAACATCCTGTGCAAATGGCAGATTGCTTGCCGCAAAGTTTGAGCGTACCCTGTATACCAAATTTTTCAGCGCTTTTTCGGGTTGGTCGCTGCTGTCCTCTGGCCACAGTGCATCAATGAGCTGCTGCTTTGCCACCGTTTTATTGCGGTGAACCATTAGGTACTGCAACAAGCTCCACGGCCTTTTGGCACGCGAAGAAGATTCGGTTATTACGGTTTCGGCAATGCCAACATGGAAGCTACCAAAAAACCTAACCTCTATAGGCGTTGTTTTTTGTTTATTCTCGCTTTTTGGCATTTAACTTAATCCTCCCGTTCGGTTGGCATTAAAATTTTACTAAAATATGCGTCATATAATTTTATTATATAATATATTTCACTTTTTTAACAGCGTTTTATGAAAATAACCCGCTTTTTTTACTATCTGTAAAAACTTACGTTTATACATCTATCACATCACACATTAAAGGTGAAAAAAATGCTTTATTGTGGTATACTATATCCACAATAATTGCTTGGGGGCTTTGTATATGTCACTTATTTTTTATATTAGGCAGAAAAGTTCTTTGTTTAAAACAAAGCCGGACATTGCCATGCTTAGCAAGCAACTTGGCGGGTTTGCGCACATTGGCGGCATTGACGATTTTTACATCTTCCGTCCAGAGGCAAAGCCCCCCTCAACCGCAGGCGCTGAATATATGCTTTACGGTTCTTCGTCGTCTTACGGACGAGGATTTTACCTTTATATCGATAAAACCTATGCTGAGTTTAAACTGGTATGCCCCCTGCCCACCACTACCCATGACCTAGAAGACTACTTTACAGCGCTTGGCACACTGGCCAAGTTTCTCGGCGTACGCGAAGTACAACACGAAGACGGCCGCTCTGCGCCGCAAGCGGCGCTACCTACCATGTTTGCCGAGGCCAAAGCCGCAAACTTTGAGCAACTTCGCAGCACCGCAGTTGCCAAAACAGACGGCTTTACTGTGTCGGGCGTAAAGATGCCGCTATTCATCCCCGCCGCGGTGTGCGAGCGCATAGCTGCTGTGCCGGCCGAAGCAGGCGAAAAGTATTTTGCCGCATACCTTGCCGAAAAACAGCTGGGCGATTATTATTACATGAAACCCCGTTTTTTCACCAATGATTCCGGCGAGGCCATTGTTGGCTACGCGCTTACCGAAGATGTTCCCAGCATTATACCAAAGAGGCCGTTTATACCGTATGGTCCAAACCCTTTTAGCGTTGATGTACCTGCTGAAAACTGGCTTATCTCATTTGTTCCACAAAAAATAGAGGCGCTTGGTACCCTTAACTACACCACCTTCCTCTCAAGACTTACAGACAAAGAAAAAAAAGAATTTGACGACAACCATTATCTAATAATGGGGCTGCGCTTGCCGCGCATGCAGGCCATACTACAAGGCGACAGCGAATAGCCGCCCTGCTTCATCTTATCTCATCTTTAGCTTAGGAGGGCCATTTTTTGCCACTAGATACATTATTTTCCCTTGTTTTCCGCCTCGCATTTATGGCCGTTATCGGCTATGTGTTGCAAAAAAAAGGCATAACCGACAACGCATTCCAAAAAAAGCTATCCACCATGTTGCTGTACGTTGTTATTCCTTGCAGTATGCTGGCAGCAGGCAACAGTACCTTCAATCCAAACATGGCCTCCAGCCTTCTGCAGGCCGCTGCAATTGCAGCTCTTTACTATATTATAGGCTGCAGCGCAGCTTACATATTGCGCCGCAAGTTGCCGTGGGATCAAAAAAGCAAAAACATCTCCTTCACGCTTATCACACTTGGAAACACCGGCTTTGTTGGCATCCCCTTGCTGCAAGAGCTCTATGGGGCGGAAGGCGTGCTGTTTGCAGTTGTGTTCAACCTAGGTTTTCAGTTTGTAGCCTTCACGGTAGGCACATCTGTAATGGGGGACAAAATTTCGCTACGCCGCTTTTTTACAAGCATCATGACGCTATCCCCGCTGATTGCTCTTATTATATTTGTGTCGCCATTCCGCCTACCGGTGTTTATGGTAGACTCGCTTAGCCAGGTGGGTGGTTTATCTGCCCCATTTTCAATGTTTATCACAGGCGCCGCACTTGCAAATATCCCATTCCGCCAGGTGATTACAAACAACAAATCTTGGTTTATTAACCTAATCAAAATGCTTTTATTCCCCGCAGCAATGGCAGCAGGGCTATACTTTGCAGGAATTGGCGGCATACTCGCCCCTGCAATGCTGGTGCTTGCAAGCATGCCCCCGGGCACAATTAACGTAATTTTTGCAGAGCAGTACGACACCGCCATTCCGCTAGCCACCGGCACAGTAGTGCAAGGCACACTGCTTATGCTTGCGCTTCTGCCCGCTTGGCTTTTAGTAGGTGGGGTATTGTTCCCCGTTTAGCAAAATTTTGCAGGCTGAAACACAGCCTGCTTTTTTTGTGCCCAACCAATAAAAAGGGCGGCCTAGCGGCCGCCCTCATATTTTACATCTATATCCCTGTACGCTAGCCTTCGCCGCGTGACGCACGGCGCGCCGCCCATATTTCAGGCAATAAAATAGACACAAATAACAGCACGCCGCCCACCACCATGCGTGTGTTCACGCTCTCAAACCCAAACACAACCGAAAACAGTGCACCAAACAGCGCCTCTGTGGACAGCACAATGCCTGTTTTTGCAGATGACAGGCGAGTTTGCGCCAGCGTTTGCATGCCAAAGCCCATAAATGTGCTGCACAGCCCAAGATAGGCTATGGCCGCCCAGCCCGACGACTGGGCAAATGCGGCTATATTTCTATCGGTTATTAAAAACGCCGCAAGTGACAGCACCGCTGCCACCGAAAACTGCCATGTAACCAGCACGGTTGGGTGCATCGTGCGTGCCAATAGTGCTGTTGCCACAATCTGCACGGCGTACAGCCCCGCACACACTAAGGTAAGCGCATCGCCAAAGCCAAGCGCAAAGCCACCGCCCGGCTGTATCGACAACACCCCAACTCCTGCAAGTGCCACAAAACAAGCCAAAAACAATACCCATGCAGGACGTTTTTTTGCAAGCATCCACCACAAAAACGGTACCATCACCACATATGCGCCGGTAATAAAAGCGCTGTTGCTGGGAGTGGTATACTGCAGGCCTGCTGTTTGAGTGTAAAAAGCAGCAAACAGCACCACACCAATGGTAAGCCCGCCTTTCCACTGGCCTTTTTTATACTCTCTGCGTAAGGTTTTGTTAAAAAAAACAAGGCATGCAATGGCAGCCAACCCAAAACGCCCCAGCATAACCGCCGATGGCGAAAGTCCTGCCTCCAGCGTGTATTTTGTAAACACAAACCCCGCGCCCCATATAGCCGCCACCAAAAGAAGCCCTGCTATAGCAAGACGCTGCTGGGCTTTACCTGCAGGCAGATTACGCATAGCAATTCCTCCTTTTTTGTAAAATGCATTTTTTAGCATTCGCCTTTTATTTAAGCACATATCCGCCTAAAAAACAACTTCACCACGCCCCTCTATCTTTGTTGCCAAGCCAATGAAACCCAACCTTAATAGCCTTGCATCTACACAAGCATGACTTCTATTTTTTTATTTTATAAGCTTTTGTGCTCATGCTGATTGACACAGCTGTTACTGTGTGATATATTAATAAGGCGCAATTTTGCCGCAGCGTTTTTGTTTTATACATGCGCCTACTTGTATATTCAGAGCGGTTTATGACAAGCGCACATATGTGGTGGGTATAGCTCAGGTGGTTAGAGTGTCAGGTTGTGGCCCTGAAGGCCGTGGGTTCAAGTCCCACTATCCACCCCACTTTTTTGATAAAAAAGCGATGCTACTCTTTTCGCTTGTTTATATATGCACAACTTAATACTGGCCTGTCGCCAAGCGGTAAGGCACTGGACTTTGACTCCAGCATTCGTAGGTTCAAATCCTGCCAGGCCAACCACGTCGTCGCAAACTTCGCTAAGTTTGTGACGACTTTTTTGTTAACTAGCTAACGTCGTCACGCACACCGCTATGTGGCTCCTCCTTATGCAACAGGCTGGCGCAGGAGTATCCTCAACGGATAGTATTGCCTTCGGCTCTACTTCCGCCCAGTTTAATGGAAGTTTTACAGCAATAAGCGGCACAGGCGCTCTCGTTGACTATGTCAACGCCTTTAACATAAATGTGGCCGCAATATCACGCTTTAGCTCAAGCATGAATTATTATACGTCGAGTAATCGTACAACCTGGATAGCAGAAAATTCCAATTTGGAGCTCAACTTTCCCAGTGCAACCCAAACCAATTCTGTTGGCGTGCATTTTGGGTCATCGTACCCATCGTAAATAAAATAACATTTTCCATAAAACAAAGCCCCCTTGCTAAGATGCAAATGGGGGCTTTTCTATTTAATTTTATGCTTTTCTCTTTTTGCTTGTGCCCAAAACCTTCGCGGCTATGCTTGCGCCCACCCTAAGCAACACATTGTCCAGCTCTTTATGTGCCTCTTGTAACTTTGGCGGTATGTCTATGTTTTGCGGACAGTGCTGTTTGCACTTTCCGCAGTTTGTGCACAGGTTCACGCCCGAGCGCTCGCCCGTTATGCCCACATGCCTCGATATATACTGAATAGACGCACCCTTGCCAAAGAAATACTTGCTGTTGTAGTCTGCAAACGTGGCTGGGATATCCACACCAAACGGACAAGGCATACAGTAGTTACACCCTGTACATGGCACCCGCATTAGCTCTTCATAAACACCTTTCACATCTTCAACAATCTGCAGTTCTTCGGCAGTCATGCTGTTTGGCGCAGTGGCGCTTGCGGCATTTATGTTGTCTTCAATATGCGCAAGCTCGTTCATACCGCTAAGCACCGTGCCCACCCCGGGGTGGTTCATAATAAATCTTAGCGACCAATATGCGGCGCTGCGCTTTTCTTTATAGCTCGCGAATATCTCGTTGACTTTGGTGGGCGCTTTTATTGCAAGCGCGCCGCCACGCAGCGGCTCCATAACCACAACGCCTACGCCAAGCGAATATGCCCTTTCCAGCCCCGCCTTGCCCGCTTGGTAATTTTGGTCTAAATAGTTATACTGTATCTGACAAAAATCCCAGCAGTAATCCTCTAAAATTTTAATAAATTCTTCTGCCCTGCCGTGAAAGGAAAATCCGACGTACTTTATCTGCCCGCTTTTCCTTTTTTGCTCTATAAATTCAAGTATGCCAAAGCTTTTCAGCTTTTCCCAATCGGAAAAGTTCATAAGCATATGCATAAGGTAGTAGTCTATATAGTCTGTGCCAAGGCGAGCAAGCTGGGTTGCAAAATATTTTTCTATCTGCGCGGGCTTTGAAACCAAAAACGCAGGCAGCTTGTCTGCTATGTACACCTTGTTGCGTATATCATACTCCCGCACAAAATCTCCCAACTAACCCTCGCGTTTGCCGCCATGGTAGGGGTAGTCTGTATCAAAATAGTTCACACCATTGTCGAATGCGTACTTTATCTGCTTAAATGCAAGTGCTTTATCTATTGCGCCACCTTTTGTGTGAAACCGCATGCATCCATACCCCAGCAGGGATACCTCGGGCCCATTTTTTGTAAGCTTTCTGTACTGCATTCAACCATCCTCACTAAGTCACTTTTATTTGTTCTGCACACTATTATATAGTATACGATGGCCGTTTTCTAGCCTTTTGCGCCGGCGGCCACCAGCGCTATAAAACAAGTACTGCCACTTTCTAACTTAAGATATCTTCGTTACAACTTTGAAAAATCAGTTGCCTGCACTTTGGCGATATACAAAAGCGCCTTACATTCGGGCCGTGCTTCGTACTTTATTTATAGTGCTCTTTGCATGCCTAAATAGCCTTGTTGTCGCATTAAGAGTATGATATCATTATTAAACTCAACCATCTAACTATCACATATCTTTTTAGGAGGGCTTAAAATGAGCGGTAAAATAATACTAAACCTTGCAATCAGCTTAGACGGTTATATAGCCGACAACGACGGCGGGTACAACTGGATTTCCGGCGACGGCGACAAAACATTAAACACCTCCTCGCAGTTCGATTTTGCACAGTTCACCGCAGGTATTGACGTAGTGCTAATGGGTAGCCAGTGCTACGAACAAGGCATGGCCGAGCCGTATAGCGACAAAACTGTATATGTGGCCAGCTCAAAAGAGCGCCAAAATACAAAAAATATCACCTTTATTAAAGGCGACATCGCAAAGGTTATTGCCGCCGAAAAGGCAAAAGGCAAAAACATCTACCTGTTTGGCGGCGGCAAGGTTATCGACCCATTCATCAAACAGGACATAATTGACGAATACTATGTTGGCATCATTCCTATTATTCTGGGCTCCGGGCGGCCTTTGTTTTTAGGAAATAATCCCACCCTTCCTCTTCATCTTGAGGCTTGCTACATCGACGAAGGCGTTACTATTCTTAAGTATTCTAAAAGAAGCTAACTAATACTCACAGCTATAACTCTATTTTTTTCTTGTCACACCAGCTTGGCTCTGTTATTCCATTAATATTCTCACTAATGCAA
>CAYJEW010000021.1:28207-31491 GCA_964369525.1 uncultured Oscillospiraceae bacterium
CAATGGCTTTACTTTTGTTTTTTGCGTTCTTTATTCTCTGCGTATGTAAATATAAAAATACCTAGAAGCACCAGCGCTGCGCCTAAAAACTGCGGTGCTGCAGGCAACTCTGCAAATATAAAATATGCCATAACTGCCGCCAAAAGCGGCTCGCCTAACTTGGCGGCAGTTAGGTAGGCAGGGCTTAGATATTTTAAACACCAGCTTAGCACGCTGTGGCCCATTAGCGTACACACAACTGCCAGCCACAGCCCTATGCCCAGCTCTCTTGCGCCCCAGCCCAGCAACGGCGTTTGCGTTGCTATGCAAAATACAAGTAAACACACCATGCACGATACATACACCAGCCAGGTATACACCCCAGCCGACAGATGCCCTCGCTGTACTCTACCTATAAGTATATACCCCGATACAAAAATTCCACCCGCCAGCGCCAGCGCATTGCCCCATAGCTGGCCCGCTTGTGGCAGGCTACCGCCCGTGCCAAGCGCCACTATGCAGCTGCCCACGAATGCAAGCACAATAGCCCATATTCCAAGCTTTGGTATATGCCCTTTCAGCACCAGCGCAAAGCCCAGCGCCGCAAATATAACATCGGTATTCACTAGCACTGTTGCGCTGGCCACCGTTGTGTAATTAAGCGCTTCAAACCAACTTAAAAAATGCAGCGCCAAGCAAAGACCGCTTAGGCTGCACAGTACAATATCTTTTGCTACAAGACGCTTTAGCTCTGTGCGGTAGCGCATTAGCACAAACGGCGTTAGAATAATCACCGCAAAAATAAGCCGCCAAGCCGCCGTTACAGCTGCAGGCGCCTCGGCCCAGCGCACAAATATGGCCGAAGACGAAATACCCAAAATTCCAATTGCAAGCGCAAGCCGTGCAGGTACTTTCACCATACCGCCTACCCGCTATGCTCTTCTGTATCGCTTTCGTTACGCTTTTCGTCCAGCGCTATGCTTTGCGCAAGCTGCTGCTGGCGAGCATCTAAGCGAGAAATTTTAAGCGAATCGGAGAATGATTTTATAAGTAATACAAATATTATGCTTAAAAAAATAACATTTATTGGCGACTCTATTCCCAGCAATGTGGCTGCCCAAAGCGCAATGCCCGGGGCAATGCTAAGCACAAGCAACATCACCGAAAGCAGTATCCAAAAAATGGTATCTTTTATCTGCACCTTCGCAGAGCGAATACGCCCCAGCATAAAAACTAATGTGGCAAGCGCCCCTACTATTAAAAGCACCCTCATTACTTCGCTTATCATCGCCGCTATTCACCCTCCATAAAGTTTTTTTTGCGAAACCACTGCACCAGTAAAATAGACACCGCCATATGAAGCATATATTTAATGCTACGGAAGGTTGTTAAATAACTAGTGCCTGCCGTTCTGTCTGCCGATTGTATCTGTACCTCGCATACGGTTACTCCACAGCGCAAAAGATAGCTTAGCGTATCCGGCTCCGGCGGGTAGTTCATGTTTATGGCAAATGTTTTTATGAGCTTTTGGTTAAAAAGGCGCATGCCACTGGTAGGGTCGCTCACATACTTGCCTGTGGTAATTTTTATTGCAATACTAATAAGAATACTGCCCGCCATACGTAGCGTACGCGGCCTTTTAATGGTTACAAAGCGACTACCTAAAACAAGGTCGCACCCCTTGCCAAGCTGCTCTACCATTTGCTCTATGTGGCACGCCTTGTGCTGGCCATCAGCGTCGAACTGAAGAGCGGCATCGTAGCCGTTTTCATAGGCGTATCGCATACCCGCCTGAAACGCACCCGCAAGCCCCAAGTTTATAGGCAAGTCTAAAAGATTATAACCATTTTTGCGGCACAGCTCTGCTGTGCCATCGGCGCTGCCATCATTTACCACTAGTGTGTCGTACTGCAGGCAGGTGCTTTTTAAATCTTCCATTACAAAAGGAAGGCTTTCTTCTTCGTTATATGCAGGTATTATCACCAGCACTTTCATCTTTAAAAGCTCCTTCCTTTACTATACTCACAAGTTTTGCCGCCGTTTTTTGCCATGTGAAATTCTCGGCCACAATATGGCTGCCCTCTTTACCTGCCTTGGTGCGCCATGCGGTGTCTTTTAGCGCACGTTGTAACTGCGTGGCAATATATTCAGGCTGTAGATTATCCAGCAGTATCCCCGACACATCGTTTTGCACAATTTCGGGGCACCCACCCACATTGGTGGTAACAACACACCGCCCCAGTGCCGCTGCCTCCAGCACCGCTGTGGGAAACCCCTCGGAATAGGTGGGCAAGCAGAACACATCTGCACAGCTTATAAGCTGAATATTATCTTCATACGCCAGCGCCCCTGGCAGTACCACCCCTTTGGGTTCGGCCTCTTTTGCCTTTTGCAATAGTGGCCCATCGCCTGCCATTACAAGTGCTGCATTTGGTATATTTTTTAATACAATTGTAAAGGCTTGCAACATTTCGTGCACACCTTTTTCTATTATAAACCGCCCCGAAAATACCACAAGCGGCTGCGAAAGCGCAACGCCGTATTTTTCTCGTACATCGCTTTGGTTGCAATTGGCCAGCTGCTGCATAACCTCAAGGTTTGCCGCATTGTACAATGTACCTTTTGCCTTGACGCCAAAATGCTTAAGCCAACTACCACATGCGCGCGATACACCATAAAAATTGTTGCAATATCTCCTTATTGCGCGCATTAAGGCATGCTCGTACATCCCACAAAATGTGTTTAAAAACCCGTTGCTCAACTCTAAATGTTGTGTGCCATGTTCTATCACAATGGCAGGTATGTTTCTGTGGTGGCAGGCCTTCGCCGCCCACAGGCAGAGAGTATAAAGGCGTGTGTTTATCACAGCAAAATCATATGGTCTGTCCCATACAATTTCCGCCATTTCTCGCAAAGCGCTACCGTGGCGCAGTATAGGCAAGCGACCGCCAAACAGAAGTAGCGATGGCAGGCGCACAATGCGTCCTGCATCGGTTTGCTCTTGCGTGGGTGCTCCCGGCAGTGCACTGGTGATTATTGTCACCTCGTGCCCCTGCGCCACCAGCGTGCGGGCCAGGCTGTCGGTATAACGCTCTACCCCGCCAATGGTGGGTAGATACTGCGCCGAGACAAACAAAAACCTCATGCCCTCTCCTTTGTTTCGCCACTTTACACTCGCTCTTCTTAAGGTAGCGGGAATTAAACCCGCATCGGTTTTTATTTGCACATTTTCTCTTATATTGCTTCAAATTGTTTGTAAATACGCAAAGTATTAACTGCACAATTTTCATTGTCTAAGAAAAAAT
>CAYJEW010000022.1:0-11665 GCA_964369525.1 uncultured Oscillospiraceae bacterium
GGGTACTGCGGCTCGCAGGTAAAATTAATGCCCAGCTTTATAAATGTGTTCTCATCGTCCCTTGTAATAAGGCAGCTGCAATGTGCGTCGCACCCACGCAAATCGGGCAGATGCCGCAGCGCCAGCTCGGCTGTTGGGTTTGTTGCCGCCGATATCGAAAGCGCCTGCAACACCTCTTCCAGGTTCAAAACAGGGTACCTGCTACCCAGCATCTCTTTTTTCAGCCTAATAATCGGCTGCAATACAATAGGCGATATCAGCTGCAGCTCGTCTGCAATTCCGGCCAGCACTTTTATAGAGTTCAGCACAACGCTTGCAGTGTCGTTCATCAGCTCACTGCTCTTGCCTGTTACAATACTGCCACACGGAAGTTGCACCGCCACAGCGCTTCTGCCTGCCTGCTCGGCCTTTTCCAGCGCAGGCGCCACCATAAGCCTATCGGCAGAATGTAAATCTATGCTGCTCATTAAAAACTCAATGCGCTGTATGCTCTCTTGGTCGCCTGCGCCCTGCATGTATGCGCAGCGCGCCTTGTACCAGCGGCGAATAATCTCCTGCCGTGCCGCCTCACGCACCACCTCATCATCGGCAATACATCTGCCAATCATGTTAACGCCCATGTCGGTAGGGCTTTGGTACACATCTTCGCCGGTAATGCGCTTTAGTATGGTGCGCACCACAGGGAAAACCTCAATGTCCCTATTATAGTTAACCGCTGTTTCGCCGTATGCTTTTAGGTGAAACGGGTCTATCATATTCACATCTTTAAGGTCGGCCGTAGCTGCCTCGTACGCAATGTTCACAGGGTGCTCCAGCGGCAAATCCCATATAGGGAACGTCTCGTACTTTGCGTATCCGCCCGCCACGCCACGCTTGTGCTCATGGTATAACTGCGACAAACAGGTGGCCAGCTTGCCGCTGCCCGGCCCAGGCGCTGTTACCACCACAAGCGAGCGGCTGGTTTCTATGTATGGGTTTTCGCCATACCCCTCTTCCGATACAATAATCTCTGTGTCCGAGGGGTACCCCTTTGTTAAGGTGTGCACATACACCCGCTCTCCGCGGATCTCCAGCTTTTTGCGAAACATATCCGCCGCAGGCTGGCCGGAAAACTGCGTAATAAGCACAGCGCCTATGTATAAATCCATCTTGCGCAAATCGTCTATCAGGCGTAGCACGTCTTGGTCGTATGTAATGCCAATATCAGCCCTACGCTTGTTTTGCTCAATAGCCTTTGCACTTATGCACAAGATAATCTCCGCCATCTCGCGCAGCTCGGCCAAAAGCTTAACCTTACCGTTCACGTCAAAGCCCGGCAAAACCCGAGAAGCATGATAATCGTCAAACAGCTTGCCACCAAATTCCAGATACAGCTTGTCAAACCTATCCACCCTTTGTTTTATGCGGCGGCTTTGTTCTTTAACATACTCTTCGTTGTTAAAACCGGTCTTAAACACTGTGTCCCCCCTGTGTAACAGTAATTTTTACTCGTAGCGAATATACGCCTCGCGCTGCGGCCCTACCGACACATATGTAATAGGGCACTCAAGGCTTTGGCGAATAAACTCTATGTATTCTCTGGCCTGTTTTGGCAAATCTTCTTTTTTCCTTATATCGCTAACGTCGGTTTTCCAGCCCTCAAATGTACGAATAACCGGCTTTGCACGCTCCAGCGCCGCACCATATGGGAAGGCTGTTGTCTCTTTTCCGTCTATCTCATACGCTACACACACAGGTATCTCGTCACGATAGCTAAGTACGTCCAGCATGGTAAGCGCAAGCTCTGTAGCGCCTTGCAGGCGGCACCCATAACGGCTAGCCACCACGTCAAACGCGCCCACACGGCGTGGGCGGCCTGTTGCCGCGCCGTATTCGCCACCCGTTTTGCGCAATAGCTCTGCCTCGTCGCCAAACATCTCTGCCACAAACGGCCCACCACCCACACAGGTAGAGTACGCCTTTGTTACGCCAATGCTACCGCCCAGCTTCATGCCCGGCACGCCCGCACCAATAGGCGCAAACGACGCCAGCGTTGTAGACGACGATGTGTACGGATAAATTCCAAAGTCTATATCCCTCAGCGCACCAAGCTGTGCCTCAAACAATACGTCTTTGCCGGCTTTATCTGCCGCATGCAGGTATTCGCCGGTGTCGCATATATAATCGGCAAAAATATCTGCCGCACGCTTTAGCCCGTCCATAACCTGCTCGTAGGTAGGGGCTGTGCCGCCATACATTTTTTCCACCAAAAGCCCTTTGTACTGCACATAATCCTTAATAAGCTCAGCATAATCATCTATCGCCAAAAGGTCGCCCATGCGTAGTGCCTTGCGCAGATACTTATCGCTATAAGCAGGCGCAATACCCCGCCTTGTGCTTCCCTGCGCATTTTTTCCAAGCCTGTCTTCTTCCAGCGCGTCCAGCATTGGGTGCACCGGTAGGCACAGCGCCGCGCGGTCAGAAATCTTCAGGTTTTCCGGGGTAACTTTTACCCCCTTCTCGCGTAGCATATCGCTCTCTTTGGCCAGATGCTCTAAGTCAATCACCATTCCGCTGCCCATCACGTTCACAACCTCAGGGCGCAAAATTCCACTGGGAAACAGGTTCAGCACAAACTTCCCGCGCTCGTTCACAACGGTGTGCCCTGCGTTGTTGCCGCCTTGATACCTCACAACAACATCATAATTTTGGCAAAGAAGGTCCACCATACGGCCCTTGCCCTCATCGCCCCAGTTTATTCCGGTAATTGCAGTTAACATTCGCTCTATTCCCCTTAATTTGAAATTAAAACATTTACCGATTAATTGTATCATAACCCCACGCTTGTAACAATAGTATTATCTTTAATATGCCATGTTCATATAAAAAGTTCGCAAGCCCTTGACAACGCCTACGAAACACGATATAAACAAGTAGTAGGTTTGCGGCAAAAACTTTTGCGGCAAACCTGCAAACACAATTTGTTCGCACTATATAATGTAAAAGATAGAAAGAGGGTGCTTCGAATGGTATTTGAACGCATTCGTCAAATTTTGATGGATCAACTAGACCTAAGCGAAGAAAAAATTACGATGGAGTCTGCTATTGTAGACGACCTTGAAGCCGACAGCCTTGATGTTGTAGACCTTGTTATGACCATTGAAGACGAGTACGGCATGGAAGTTCCGGACGACCAAATTGAAAATTTCCGCACTGTTGGCGATGTAGTAAAGTACATTGAAGAACATCTCTAAATGCGGTCTGTTTAGTTTGCAAGGCCATAGTGTGCCGCTTTAAGCGGCACATTTTTTTCTCATTATTAAGGAGGTTGCGGCATGGACAAAAACAAAAAAATGGTAGAGGCCATCACCCCTATAGACCAAGACTTTGCGCAGTGGTATACCGACATATGCCTTAAGGCCGAACTGGTAGACTATTCCTCGGTAAAAGGCTTCACCATCCTGCGCCCATACGGCCAAGCTATATGGGAGAATATTACCAAAATTCTTGATGGCATGTTCAAGAGCACCGGCCACGAAAACGTAGCCATGCCCATGCTAATTCCCGCAAGCCTTCTGCAAAAAGAAAAAGACCATGTAGAGGGCTTTGCGCCCGAGGTTGCCTGGGTAACCCGCGGCGGCAGCGAAGAGCTGGAAGAGCCCATGTGCATCCGCCCCACCAGCGAAACGCTGTTTTGCGACCATTTCTCAAATATTCTTCACAGCTGGCGCCAGCTGCCGCTTTTGTATAACCAATGGTGTAGCGTTGTTCGCTGGGAAAAAACCACCCGCCCGTTTTTGCGCACCCGCGAGTTTTGGTGGCAAGAGGGCCATACCCTGCACGAAACCGCCGAACAAGCGCAGGCCGAAACGCTGCAGCAGCTCGAAGCGTATGCCGAGCTATGCGAAAAACATCTCATGATGCCGCTTGTTAAAGGCCCCAAAACCGAGAGCGACAAGTTTGCAGGTGCAGAGGCCACCTATGCGGTAGAGGCCATGATGCACGACGGCCGCGCCCTGCAGGCAGGCACCAGCCACTTTTTCGGCGACGGCTTCTCCCGCGCGTTCGACGTTACCTTCAGCGGGCGCGACAACACGCTGCAATATCCCTTTGAAACCAGCGGGGGCGTGTCCACCCGCCTTATCGGCGGCATCATCATGACCCACGGCGACAACGAGGGCCTAATTCTCCCCCCTGCCATCGCCCCAATTCAGGTTATTATAGTGCCTGTGGCACAGCACAAAGAAGGCGTTTTAGACAAAGCATACGAGCTTAAAGCCCGCCTTGAAAAATTTGTGCGTGTGCGCATAGACGAGTCCGACAATACCCCCGGCTGGAAATTCAGCGAATGGGAGATGCGCGGCGTGCCCCTGCGGCTGGAGATAGGCCCAAAAGACATCGAAAAAGACCAGTGCGTACTGGTAGAGCGCCTTGGCCGCACAAAATCTTTTGTGCCGCTGGCAGAGCTGGAAGAAACCATTCCCGCCATGCTAAACACCCTTGCGCAAAACTTATACAACAAAGCCGCCGAAAACATGGCCAGCCGCACCTGGCAGTGCGCCACCATGGACGAGATAAAATCCATCGCCGCCGAAAACACAGGCTTTATATATGCAATGTGGTGCGGCGAAGAGGCCTGCGAAGACGCCATCAAAGAACAAACCGGCTACTCCAGCCAGTGCATCCCGTTTGAACAAACTCAAATAAGCACAACCTGCCCTGTTTGCGGCAAAGCCGCAAAACACATGGTAATGTGGGGTAAGGCTTACTAATTTTCGGTTTTAATTGTTTTTCCATAGGGCAGCTTTTCCGCTAACACACGGCGGATTTTAGGCCCGTTTTCCCGCCGCGCACCACCCCGCGGGAAAATCTCACCTCTCAACGCGGCGGGCTTGAGCGGTAAAACTCCCACCGCCGGAAAGCATTACTATGCAGATTAATAAAATTATGCAGGCCGCCGCCATAGCCGCACTATATGTAGCATTGTGCCTTGCATTCGCTCCTATTTCTTACGGGCCGGTACAGCTTCGCCTTGCCGAAGCGCTAAGCATGCTCGCAGTATTTTCGCCGCAGGCGGTGGTTGGCGTAACGCTGGGTTGCTTTATTGCTAACCTATTTACAGGTACAGTTTTAGACGTTATCATAGGCACTCTAGGCACGCTTTTGGCGGCGCTTTGCACCCGCAAACTACGCCATGTCCGCTGGCGCACACTGCCTGTTTTGGCAAGCGCCCCGCCTGTTATATTCAACGCCGTGCTGGTGGGCGCCACCCTTACCGTGCTGTACTACTCCCCCTCTGCCCCTGCCCTAGTCTGGCTTACAAACATGGCCACGGTGGGCCTAGGGCAGATTGCCAGCTGTTGCGTTCTCGGCCTGCTACTGGTGTATGCCATCCAGCGCCGCCCCGCACTGCACCGCCTGCTGGCAGAAGATCCCCCGCCAACCTAGCATATCCAATATAACCCAAACCAAAAAAGCGATGTGAAACTTCACATCGCTTTTTATTTTGCGCTTTCGGCAAAAGCTCGCCTAAAATTTATCAGCTTATTCTGCGGCTTTTAAAGCTCTTCCCAAAACTTCGGCACACTACCCTGCCTTAATTTTTCGTTAGCTTTTCATTCAGCCTGCCAATTTTTACTCTTTCCACAATATACATAACCACCCACACCACCAAAAACAGCACAGCAAAAATCCCAAAGTAAACTAAAAATCCTTTAACACTGCGCTCCATCCAGTGGGTAAAATACGCTATAGGCATCATAACAAGTGATGCCAGCCCAAAATGAACCCCTGTTTGCTTTGCAATGCTCCAGCTCTCCAGCTCCCATATAACCGACATTGCGGCAAATGCCGCACCAAGCAGGCCGCAAAGCCCCGCTTGCAAAACCACCGCATAAATTTCGCTGCCCATCTCCTCCACCAACATCGGCACAGCCGCCCAATAATTTCCATCTGCCAAAACCAGCGATATACCTATGGTTATACCATATCCAATCGCCACCCCTAAAGGCAACCCAAGCAGCCCCCGTAAAAATGCTTTCTTTCCCATCTATCTGCCTCCAAGCCCTAATATTTTTTTAATGTGCGAAACATATCGCCTTGAAACAAAAGAGCTGCTCCCGTCTGCTAGCTTTACACATATTGTGCCGGTAAAACTCAAATCAAACTCCACCATCTTTTTTATGTTCACAACCTCTGCGCTCGATATCCTCACAAACCCATTCGGCGAAAGGCGCTGTGCCACCTCATACAGCGGCATCTTCATTGTATACTCCTCGCCGCCCTCCATCACCGCAAATACTTTTTTGCTGCCTGTGTAAAACCGCACCACCTTTTGCTCGTCAATAACCACGGTCCGCTCGTTTACATACCCAACCAGCAGCCTTGGCGCCTGCGCCGATATTCTCTCCACAATGCTGTTTACCTGCGGCGTTATCTCATCTGTTTTAATAACCACTTCAATCTCTTTAACATCCTTGTCAATCTCTATGTTTACCTTCAAGCGCACTTCACCTCCCCTGTGCTTTAATTATAGTAAAAGCAAAATAATTTGCCACACTTTTCCGATATTTGGTCAATAGCCGCCGATAACCGGTAGCCTTCCCCCTGCATATGCCCCCAAAACCATAAAAAAGGAAGCACCAAACTCACGTTTGATGCTTCCTCTTTTTAATCTTTACCGCCATTGCTCACGCTTGGCTATGCCTCGCTGCTATCCTTACCACTCACATCCGCCGTTGGCTCTGTGGCTGTATTTTCCTGCGCTTGCAGCGGCAATGTTTGCCCCACGCCCTCGCTTGTAGCCACACCTTGCGCCACCTGCTCCTGCGGCAGTACTTCCCCTGCCTGCCGCTCTTCTGCCTTCTTCGGCTCAAGTATCGCCATAAACTCGTCGCCTGTTATGGTCTCTTTTTCCAGCAGATACTCCGCCAGCTCGTCCATTTTAGCGCGGTTTTCTTTTAGTATCCTAATAGCCTCGCCATGCGCATTCTTAATCAGCGTCAGCACCTCGGTGTCAATCCTCGCCGCTGTTTCCGGCCCACAGTTCAGCGCGGCCTCGCCGCCAAGATACACACTTTGCTGGCCCTCCAGCGCCATCATATCAAACTCTTCGCTCATGCCATACCGTGTTACCATGGCACGCGCCAGCTTGGTCATCTTTTCAATATCGTTAGCCGCGCCGGTAGTAAACGAGCCAAACACCACCTCTTCGGCACTTCGTCCGCCTGCCAGCGTTGTAATTTTGTTTATAGCGTCCTCGCGGCTAAGCAGGTTTTGCTCTTCGTCATCCACCTGCATGGTATACCCCAGCGCCCCCGACGTACGCGGCACAATGGTAATTTTTGTAACAGGCGCCGAGCCACTCTGCCTTGCCGCCACAATGGCATGGCCTATTTCATGGTACGCCACTATCCGCTTTTCTTTCGGGTTAATAACCTTATTTTTCCGCTGCATACCTGCCAGCACTGTCTCCACGCTCTCCATCAAATCGCCTTGGGTAACAATACGCCTGTTGTTTTTCACAGCAAACAGCGCCGATTCGTTAACAATATTTGCAAGGTCTGCGCCCGACGCGCCCGATGTCGCCCTAGCAATAATGCCATAGTCGATGTTATCGTCCATCATCACCTTTTTGGCGTGTACCTTCAAAATCTCTTCACGGCCTGCAAGGTCAGGTAGCTCTACAGGAATGCGCCTATCAAAACGGCCGGGACGTAGCAGTGCGGGGTCCAGCGTTTCGGGGCGGTTGGTTGCCGCCAAAATTACAACACCGGACGAGCCGTCAAAGCCGTCCATCTCGCTAAGCAGCTGGTTCAGCGTTTGCTCGCGCTCGTCGTTTCCGCCAACGCCTGCGGTATCGCGCCGCTTACCAATGGTATCCAGCTCGTCAATAAATACTATGCATGGCGATTTTTCTTTCGCCTGCTTAAACAAATCTCTCACGCGTGCCGCACCGCGGCCCACAAACATCTCCACAAATTCGCTACCGGCAATCGAGAAATACGGCACGCCGGCCTCGCCCGCCACCGCTTTGGCCAGCAGGGTTTTGCCTGTGCCTGGTGGGCCCACCAGCAGTGCGCCCTTTGGCATTTTTGCACCCACGCTGCTGTACTTTGTGGGGTTATGCAAAAAGTCCACAATCTCCGACACAGCCTCTTTCGCCTCTTCTTGGCCTGCCACATCGGCAAATGTAACACCTGTTTGCGCCTGTACATACACCTTAGCGTTAGACTTGCCAAAGCTCATCATGTCGCTGCCGCTACGCTTCATTAGCGAGCGATACAGCAAAAACAAAAGACCAAACATCAATAGCGTTGGTATCAAAGATGCCAGTATCGACAAAAGGAACGACTGCTGCTCAGGTATCACCTGGGTAAACTTAATTGCATCACCCTCATTTGTGGTGCTTCGGCGCAGTCGGGTTACAAGGTCTGGGTCGTCAAATATGCCTGTGTAATACTGTGTCAGGCCGCTTGCGCTGGCCTCGTCCATAACCTCAAATGTAACCCTCTGCTCGGTTTGGTCCACCTCCACAGCGGTTACAATCCCATCATCCAGCATCTCTAAAAACCGAGAATAGCTAACCTCTTCAATCTGCTGGGCGTTCATCTGTGGCCACACAAAAAATTGCACCGCCAAAAGCGCAATCATCACAACGCTCAAAATTATCCCGAAATTGCGCTGGGTATTTTGTGGGTTTTTGTTCATGTTCATTGTCGCTCTCCTTCTGCCTTGTTTGCGGTGGCCTTTGCCGCCCGCATTAGGCTATTAAACCCTCTTTAATCGGTCTTTTATCTTAGGCCCAATCGGCTGTTAGCGCCTTCTTACCTGCGGCTGTCTAAAACCGCAGATTTTTGCTATACAATATCCAACTACTACTATTTAAACATTTATTTAAACATTCTATCGGTGGCCTGTGTTGGGTATTTGTGCGCCGCATAAAATTTTTGTGAATATGCGCTCCATCGCCACATTACCACTCCATTTTAAACAAAATGCCCCGCGAAAAACCACGGGGCAGATGAATGTTTAGTATGTAACCACGTTGTTCAAGCTAAGGTAACTGCGCGCACCAAAAGCCCACTCCACCGTGTACTCGCTGTAAATCTCTTGCAGATACTCATCAAACTCATCGCTCTTCAGCGTGTTCAACACCGAACTGCGCATGTTCAAAAACTCTGCATCGTCCGCAAATGTCTCTATTTTTTCATACAGCAACACATTTGTCCCCACTACATAACTGCCAAACTCTCCCACCGGCATGTCGCGCAGGCCTTCCAAAAACTCTCTGCTGTAAGACTCGTTCTCTTCTTCGGTATAATCAAAATATGTTGTTCCCACAGTGCTTGCTGCGTTTTCTGCGTCAAAATCCTGCTGTAGCAACTCATATATAAAAGACAAATCTTCCACCGCAACCTCTTCCATTGTTGCGCCGTTTTGTAGATCGTCCAGCATTATGTCTGTTGCCGCCAATACCGCATCGCTAACCTCCACGCCTTCAACGGTAGACTCCAGCGGAATCATCAAATATCTCACCTGTGCGTGGGTTTCCTCATACTCTGCCCTCAGCTCTTCGTCCGGCACATACAGCTCGCCGCCCTCGCTGTAAAGCTCTTGGAACACCTGGTCTGCAAGATACTCGTTGCTCATAAATCGGCGCAAGGTGCTCTCAGATATACCATTTTCAATGTACAGCTCTTCCATGTACACCCAGTATTGCATCATCTGCTCTACGCCTTCTTGCCCCTCGTCAGACAAGGTCACCTCAAGCTCGCGCGCTATATTGCGCACCGCAATGTACTTCAGCAGTAGCTCTTCGGTACGTGCGTTAATCCAGTCTTCTGCAGGCTGGCCCTCTATCTCCCCGTCCAACACATCAACCTCTGCCTGGCCGTCGGCGCTCTCGTCCAGCATGCCACTCGCCTCGCTATATGCTGTATACTGCGCTATCAAATAAAGGCCCGAGGAAATATCCTCGCCGTTAATTGTCCCGGCATTTTCATAAAAATTGCCAACACATCCGGTAGATGCCACCATCAGCAAAGCGCATAATAATAAAGCCAACCTTTTTTTCAACTTAACCCAACCTTCCCTTTTCTGTCGAGTACATGCTTTGTAACTTCTAGATTATACATTGTTTTATATTAAGTTGCAAGCATTTGCTAGCTCTTCACACCACATTTACACAGCTTAAAAATCCTCTCACGCCTGCTCTGCCAGCGCCATTTTTTCCACCACCAGCTGTAACACCTCCAGCGGCTTTTGCCCCGCAGGCACCCGCACCAGCAAATACGGCTTTGCCCCGGCGTTAAACAGTACCGAAAGCCCGTCCTGCTTAATCAGCGGCCTTATCACGTCTGGCCTAAGCCTGTCAGAATAAAGCAGCAATGCGTCCTTTTGCTGGTTCACTTCATATATCCCAAGCCCTGTGCAAATTACTCGTAATAAGCTAATGCTCACAAGCCCTTTTGCCGCCTCGCCCACCGGCCCGTATCTATCTGCCAGCTCGTCCAACACATCTGCGGCGTCGGCCTCGCTGTCAATCGCCGCAATACGCTTATACGCCTCAATACGCCCTGCCGCACTCTGTATGTAACTCTCCGGCAGATATGCGTCTATTGTAATATCAATAAGCGTTTCTGCCTTGTCGGGCGGCGGCGGCTCGCCCTTGGCCATAGCCACCGCTTGGTTTAGCATCTTTACATATAAATCGTACCCCACAGCCTCCATATGCCCGCTTTGGCTCTGGCCCAAAAGGTTACCCGCCCCGCGAATTTGCAAGTCACGCATAGCTATCCTAAACCCACTGCCAAACGCTGTAAATTCCCGTATTGCCGACAATCTCTTGGCCGCCACATCGCTAAGCACCTTGTCGCGCCTAAACGTAAAATATGCATACGCCTTTCGCCCGCTTCGTCCCACACGCCCACGAATTTGATAAAGCTGCGCCAGCCCCATAGTATCTGCGTTTTCCACTATAAGCGTGTTCACGTTGCGCACATCCACCCCTGTTTCAATAAGGGTGGTACACACCAAAATATCAATCTCTCCGTCCAGTAGCTGTTGCCATGTTCTCGATAGCGCCTCTTCGTCCATGCGCCCGTGCGCCACAGCCACGTTGGCCTCGGGTAGCATATCCCGTAGCCTGCCCGCCACCCTATCTATCGTATCTATGCGATTATGTATGTAATATACCTGCCCTGCTCTCGCCAGCTCCTTTTTTATGGCCGACGCAATTACCCCGTCGTCATGCTCCATCACATAGCTTTCCACAGGGCGCCGCTCTATCGGCGGCTGTTCTATCGTACTCATGTCGCGTATACCGCTCAGCGCCATGTTCAGCGTGCGCGGAATAGGCGTTGCCGAAAGCGTTAGCGTATCCACGCCCACAAATGTTTGCTTTAGCTTTTCCTTGTGGCGCACACCAAAGCGCTGCTCCTCGTCCACCACCAAAAGCCCCAAATCTTTAAACTTTATGTCCTTTTGCAGTAGCTTGTGGGTTCCCACCACAATATCCACCGTCCCGTCTGCCATACCGCTCAAAGCGCTTTTCACCTGTTTTGGGGTGCGAAAACGGCTAAGCATCTCCACCTTAACGGGAAACGCCTCCATCCTGCGCAACATGGTGTTGTAGTGCTGCCAGGCCAAAATGGTGGTGGGCACCAGTATGGCACACTGCTTGCCG
>CAYJEW010000022.1:11675-27006 GCA_964369525.1 uncultured Oscillospiraceae bacterium
CTTGCCGCCCATTACGCACTTAAACGCCGCCCTAAGCGCTACCTCTGTTTTACCAACACCTACATCACCCGCCAACAGCCTGTCCATCGGGTTTGTGCGCTCCATGTCGGTTTTTATCTGCTGTGCGGCCTGCAATTGGTCTGCCGTTTCTTCATACTCAAACCGAGCTTCAAAATCTCGCTGCCACTCGGTGTCGGCCGAAAACCCAAACCCTTTGGCCTGTCTGCGGCGAGCATACAGCTCAATTAAATCCTTCGCCATCTCATCGGTTGCTTTGCGCACCCGTGCCTTGGTTTTGGCCCACTGCTCACCGCCAAGGCGGCTTAGCTTCACCTTCTCTTCGTCGCCAGGCGCTGTGTACCTGCTAAGCAAATCCAGCTGGGTAACAGGCACATACAGCACGTCGCTTTTATCGTAACTCACTTTTAAATAATCCTTCACAACCCCGTGCATGTCCAGCCGCTGTATGCCCACATACAGCCCTATCCCGTGGCTCTGATGCACCACAAGCTCGCCGGCCTTTAGCTCGCTAAGTGCCGAAAATCCTTTATTTTTAGCTTTGGCGCGCTGTTTTTTTGGCGCATTCTGTTGCCTTGATGTAAAAATTGCAAACCTCGCCGCAGGCTGTTCCACCCCGGCCGAAAGCCTGCCCTGTAGCACTGCCACAACCCCTGCCGCAGGCTGTACGTCACTCATGCCAGCTGCCGGTTGCACCGTCATGCCTGCCGCCTCTAAGTCCCTTGCCAAAGCTTTTGCGCCACGCGGTGTGCCTGCCAGCACCGCACAAAAATACCCCTCGTGCAATAGCGGCCGTAGCTCGTCGGCCAAAACCCCCACATCCCCCGGCCACGGTGGAATGGTGTGAGCCGGCAGGTTTATGCTCTCTTTTAGCTGTGTGTCGGCAATACTTCTGGCAAAATTCTCAGCATACACAACGCTTTTCTCACCCAGCTCGCTCAACAGCTGCGCATACTCTATATGCAAATCAAACAACCCTGCTGTAATCAACCCTTCTTCCAGCAGTGTTTTTTGTTCTTCCTGCGCACGAAACAGCGCGTTGCCTGCCTCTTCCCGTACAGCGCTAGGGCCATCTATCAGCAGTATGGCATCGGGCATATAGTCGGTAATACCGGCCGATTTCGGATACCTTACTGCAAGATATCTGTCCATTCCCTCGGGCATCACCCCTGCGTCCAACGCTTTTAGGTCAGGCTCCATCACATCTTGTAGCAGTTGCTTTTCCCTGCCCTTTTTCGCCTGTGCACCCTCTCGCAGTAGCTGCGCCGCCTGCTCTGTATCGCCAAACAGCACCTCCCGTGCAGGCGAAATATGCATCTTTTTCAGCTTTGCCTCCCGCCGTTGCGACACAAGGTCAAAGCTATGAATTTCCTCTATCTCGTCGCCCCAAAACTCCATGCGGGCAGGCCCGTCCATGTCGGGCGGATATATATCCACAATATCCCCTCGCACACTAAACTGCCCCGGCCCGTCCACCTGAGTGCGACGGTGATACCCCGCCGCATTCAGCGCCGCTACAAGGCTATGTTGCGCTATCTTAAAGCCCGGCTTCACCGTAAGCGTAGCCTGTGCAAACTCGCTTGGCGGTAGCGTGCGCTGAAGCACTGCTTCTATAGGCGCCACCACCATCTGCACCCGCTTTCCGGCCAGCTGGCCCAT
Organism: uncultured Oscillospiraceae bacterium; assembly: GCA_964369525.1. Taxonomy (GTDB): domain Bacteria; phylum Bacillota; class Clostridia; order Oscillospirales; family Ruminococcaceae; genus JAAYCI01. Next base: position 13,353 of record CAYJEW010000022.1, read on the forward strand.
CACCTGCAACCGCCTGTACTCGTACTCGCGGCTTTGCCCCTCAATATTTCGCATCACAAAATCGCGTGCGGGGTACACCTCGGCCGAAAGCTCCAGCGCCTGTGCATCGGCCACAAAATGCGTTGCCTGCGCCTCGTCGGCTGTTACCACCAAAATAGGGCGGCCTGTGTCCTGCCACAAAGCCGCCGCCACAGCCACCCGCCCCACCGCAGGTAACCCAAAAAGCGCCGTACCACCGGCAGATTGCACGGCGGCCAACAGGCGCTTATATTCACTTGTTTGCTTAATAGGGTTGGTTAACATATCTACCTTACTTTACTTTTTTCCTATCTTGCGGCCCCGTTATACCTGGCCATTGCCTCGCTACCCTGCCCCGCCATAAGCAGTTTTACCGCCGCTGCAATATCGTCATATCGTGCTTTAATCAGCGAAGCCTGCTGTGCGGTGGGGCGGCCAAGTACCCAGTCGGCCATGTCATAGTCTGGGTGCGGCTTGCCGCCCACCCCAATGCGAATTCTCATATAGCTCTTGCCCATAAACGTTTCCACGCTCTTTAGCCCGTTGTGCCCGCCGTCGCTACCCTCAAGGCGTATGCGAAGCACCCCCGGCTCCAGCGCCACATCATCGCAAAGCACAATCACCTGCTCTGCCTCAATCTTATAATATCCGGCAGCTTTAACAATACTGCCACCACTTAAGTTCATATATGTCTGTGGTTTAAGCAACATTACCTTTTGCCCGTCCACCACGCCTTCGCCGCAAAGCGCATCAAATTTCGCCTTGCGCATCTCTATGCCAAATTCTTTGGCGGCAACCTCCAGCGCCTCAAACCCCACGTTGTGACGTGTACCATCATATTTTTTGCCGGGGTTGCCAAGCCCCACAACAAGCCACTGCACCGCCGAGCTACGCCGCTTAAAAAACATTTCACCTGCTCCTAACAGCCTCAAAACAAACATGTGTTTGTTGTATTTTATCATCTTGGCTCTGCGCTAAAGCCGCATAACCCAACCTCCGCTTTAGTCCCTTTAAATCTACCTGCCATGGCCGGCCGCTTATTATATCACCTTGCCATATTCTACATATTTTCTACTTTATGTAAACATTGCCGACATCGGCTTATCATTATAAATCCTTGCCAGCGCCTCGGCAATTGCAGGCGCACAGCTAAGCACACGAAGCTTGCTTATATTCTTCTCCTCCGAAATTTGTATGGTGTCCAGCACAACCACCTCTTCCAAAGGCGAGCTCTCAATGCGGCTTATCGCAGGCCCCGAAAGCACCGCATGTGTAGCGCAAGCCGACACGCTTTTCGCCCCTCGTTCCATCACAGCCACAGCCGCATTCACCAGCGTACCCGCCGTATCTATCAAATCATCCACAATAAGCACATGTTTGCCTTCTATGTCGCCTATAATATTCATTATTTCCGACGAATTCGGCTTTGGCCTGCGCTTGTCCACAATTGCAAGCGGCGCATAAACCCTCTCGGCAAACTCACGTGCTCGGTTTACACTACCCAGGTCTGGGCTCATAATAACAAAATTATCTTTATAATCAGGGTCGCTTTGTATTTTTTTGTTAAAATACTTCACAAAAATAGGCCTGCCCAGCATATGGTCTACCGGAATGTTAAAAAACCCTTGTAGCTGTGGCGCATGCAGGTCCATCGTCAATATGCGGTCGGCGCCCGCCTGCACAATCAAGTCTGCCACCAGCTTTGCGGTTATGGGGTCGCGCGGCTGGCTTTTCCTGTCCTGCCTTGCATAGCCGTAATATGGCATAACTGCCGTTATTCTGCCTGCCGACGCCCTGCTAAACGCATCTATCATTATAAGCAGTTCCATCAAGTTTTGGTTCACAGGCGACGACGTACTTTGTATCACAAATACATCACTGCCACGCACACTTTCCAGTATACGCACCTCAATCTCCCCGTCCGAAAACTGCCCAACCCTACTTTTACCCAGCGGAATCCCCAGCCTGTCTGCTACCGACACCGCCAACGTTGGGTTTGCGTTCCCGCTAAACACCTTAATTTCTTTGCCGTGCAGGTTCATACCATGCCTCCTAATTTTTGCTACCTACTCCGCATTGGGCCGTTTAAGGCAGTCTATTTATTTACTTACTTACCGCCTTGCTTATTTCAATTCATTTTTCAGCAAAAGTCTATTGAAAATAACTGCTTTATTCCAGTTTACCCTATTGTATTTATTTTTCAAGTAGTAACAGGATTTTGGCGTGTTAAATTGCGCATACACTGCTTCAAAGTCCTTTTGAATACGCAAAGTATTATCTGTATTTTTTTATTGTACAAACAATAATTTGCTACGTTAAAACTGCAAAGCGCATGTTAGCAGACAATTTTTAAGAGGATTCTAGGCTATAAGGACACAGCTTTGCTGGCACAAGCTAAAAAGAGCACAGTTTATCGAACGGCATAATATTGTAAGATAAAAAAGGCGCATGACAGTGGTTACTGTCATGCGCCTTTTTCTGGTGTGATTTTTTTGGCGGGAAGAACTCTACTTACGAGGATTTTTTATAGCTGCCTGCGCTGCTGCAAGGCGAGCAATGGGCACACGGAATGGCGAGCAGCTAACATAATTCAGCCCTGCATTATGGAAAAACTCTATGCTGGTGGGGTCGCCGCCATGCTCACCACAAATGCCGAAATGCATGTTGCTGTTTGTCTTTGCGCCAAGTTGTACAGACATTTCAATTAGCTTGCCAACACCGTCAACGTCAACGTGAGCAAATGGATCGTTTTCATAAACTTTGCTCTCATAGTAGTAGTCAAGAAACTTGCCGGCGTCATCGCGCGAGAAACCAAAGGTCATCTGCGTGAGGTCGTTTGTGCCAAAGCTAAAGAAGTCGGCCTCTTTGGCAATAGTGTCGGCCAGCAGTGCTGCGCGCGGAATCTCTATCATAGTGCCTATCTTGTATTTCATGCTGCTGCCTGCTTGTTTAATTAGCTCATCTGAAGTTTTTACCACAATGTTTTTAACAAACAAAAACTCGCGCACATCGCCCACAAGAGGAATCATAATGTGTGGCACAATATCTTTGCCTAGTTTTTTGCAAACGTTGAGTGCAGCTTTTATAACGGCGGTGGTTTGCACAACCGCAATCTCGGGATAAGACACAGTTAGGCGCACACCACGGTGGCCCATCATGGGGTTAAACTCGTGTAGCGCGGCTATAACAGAGTATAGTTTTTCTACCTCTACGCCCATTTCTTTAGCAAGTTCTTGCTTGTCGGCCTCGTTTGTAGGCAAAAATTCGTGCAGCGGTGGGTCGAGATAGCGAATAACTACAGGACGCTCGCCCATTACTTCGAATATTCCCTCGAAGTCGCTTTGCTGGTATGGCAAAATTTTATTCAGCGCTTTTTTACGGCTTTCGGCATCGGTGGAAAGAATCATCTCGCGCATAGCCCGAATGCGGTCGGTCTCGAAAAACATATGCTCGGTGCGGCAAAGGCCAATGCCCTCACTGCCAAAGGTGGAACCGGCTAATGCGTCTTGAGGGGTGTCGGCGTTGCAGTAAACTTCGAGGCTACGGGCGTTGTCGGCCCAGGCCATGAGCGTATCAAAGTCGCCGGAAAGTGAGGCTTCTATAGTGGCAAGTGCCTCGCCGTATACGTTGCCGGTGGTGCCGTTTAGCGAGATAAAGCTGCCTTCTTTATATACATTGCCGCCAAGGGTAAACTGCTTTTTGGTGTAGTCTATCTCTAGTTCGCCAAGGCCGGATACACAGCAGGTTCCCATGCCGCGTGCCACAACTGCAGCGTGGCTAGTCATACCGCCTCGCGCTGTGAGTATGCCTTTGGCAGCAGCCATACCCTCAATGTCTTCAGGGCTTGTTTCCAGTCGTACCAGAATAACGCTTTTACCGTCTTGTGTCCAGCTAGAGGCATCCTCGGCAGTAAATACAACCTGCCCGCTAGCGGCGCCGGGCGATGCAGCAAGCCCTTTGCCAATGGGGGTGGCGCTGGCAAGTGCGGCGGGGTCAAACTGTGGGTGCAAAAGGCTGTCTAACTGTTTTGGCTCTACCCTCATAACAGCTTCCCGCTCGCTAATAGCGCCATCTTTTACAAGGTCTACCGCAATTTTTAGTGCAGCCGATGCGGTACGCTTGCCATTGCGAGTTTGTAGCATATAAAGCTTGCCATCTTCAATGGTAAATTCCATATCTTGCATGTCTTTGTAATGGTCTTCAAGGCGCTTTGCAATGGCGGCAAACTCGTTATATACCTCAGGCATCTGCTGCTGCAGGTGGCTGATAGGCTCCGGCGTGCGAATGCCGGCCACAACGTCTTCGCCCTGCGCATTTATAAGGTACTCGCCAAACAATTCTTTTTCGCCTGTTGAGGGGTTGCGGGTAAAGGCTACGCCGGTACCACTGTTTGCACCCGTGTTGCCAAACACCATACTTTGAATATTAACGGCTGTGCCCCAGCTGTATGGAATTTCGTTCATGCGGCGGTAGCTGTTTGCCCTGGGGTTATCCCAGCTACGGAACACCGCACGAACAGCTTCTATAAGCTGTGTTTTAGGGTCGGCGGGAAAGTCAGTTCCTTGGTTTTCACGGTAGCGCGCTTTAAAAAGCTCTACCAGTTTTTTCATGTCTTCGGCGTCCAGGTCGGTATCCAGCGTAATACCCTTTGCATGTTTTAATTCGTCAATTAGGTTTTCGTATTCGCTTTTGGATTGCTCCATTACTACGTCGCTGAACATTTGAATAAAGCGACGGTAGCTATCGTACGCAAAGCGAGCATTGCCTGTTTTTTCGGCAAGTCCCTGCACAACCTCGTCGTTTAGGCCAAGGTTTAGAATTGTGTCCATCATGCCGGGCATAGAGGCGCGCGCACCCGAGCGCACCGAAACCAAAAGAGGATTGGATTTATTGCCGAATTGCTTGCCGGTAATGGCCTCAAGGTTTTCCATGCAGGCTAAAATTTCCTGCTGAATTTCCGGAGCAATGCTGCTGTTGTCATCATAATAACGTGTACATGCCTCGGTGGTTATTGTAAAGCCTTGTGGCACCGGAAGGCCAACGCCTGTCATCTCAGCAAGGTTTGCGCCTTTTCCGCCAAGAAGGTTACGCATATCGCGATTGCCCTCGCTAAACATATATACATATTTTGTGCTCATAACTACCCAACCTCCAAAATGTGATATATAAACAAAATTATACCCTTAAGTTTTGTATTTATTGCATTTTAAATTAAAAAATATTTAAAAAACTAATGCGCAATAAACAATCCATACAAAATAGTATATCAGACAAATAATAGAATTACCAGTGATTTTTTAGGCAAAACATTATAATAAATTACAGATAACTAAGAGGAATTTTGTGGAATAGTAGCACAAAAAATGGATGCGCCAGGTAGCCGAAGGATAAAAGACTTAATAGCGATATTTTATGGTTTCAGGCTTTAGCTAAACACATCTGCTACTCTTCTTTTTGCAACATCTTTTTATAATTACAATCAATTGCTATCGCCCCTAAAGGCGCTGTTAATATAATTGAAAAAACTGCAACCGTTAAAATAATGCTTCCACAAGCAAGCCCTAAAGACAACGGCACAGCGCCAATTGCCGCCTGCACAGTGGCTTTTGGCAGATATGCCAAAACACAAAACCACCGTTCTTTATAGTTTAGGTGTGTGCCCAGTAGGCTTGCCATCACCCCGATAGAACGCACCACCAACCCAGCTGCAACCATCACCATCGCCGGTATAACTTCTTGCACCAGGTAGCTTGTATCCACCGCCGCACCCACCAGCACAAACAAAACAATCTCGGCCGCTATCCATAACCTACCAAATTTTTCTGCCAGCGCCTGCGCTATCTGCGGTATAACTTTTAATTTATACACACACGCCATGCTAACTATTGCCAGCAATCCCGAAAACGGTATTCCCATAATAGGCTCTGCCGAAATAACTATAAAAGAAATACCTAAAAAAATAACTACTTTAGCGCTGTTTCTTACGGTTTTGCCTCTCTTATGCATCTGCTCAAAGCTCCATGCCAGCCCAAGCCCCAGCACGCTTCCTATTGCAATTCCCAGCACAATCGATATAGGCGCATTCATAAGTGATGCCGCAGTAAAACTTTGGCCCGACACCAGTGCAATAAACGTTGTAAACAGCACTATTACAAAAACGTCATCACCCGATGCCCCTGCCAAAATAAGCTGTGGTATGCCTTTTTTTGTGCCGTACTTTTTTTCAATCAGCTCCACCATTCGCGGAACAACTATCGCAGGCGATACCGCCGCCAGCACCGCCCCCATCAACAGTGCTTCTACATGGCTTATTCCAAATATTATTGGCGCAAGTACAAAGTATGCAAAAATCTCAAAACTTGCAGGTAAAAATGCCATTAAAATTGCAGGCCTGCCCACTTTTTTTAAATCTTCAATGTTTAATGATAAACCCGCTTTAATTAAAATAATAATTAATGCCATCTGCCTTAACTCAGCAGATATATCTAAAAGTTCGGGTGCAAGCAGGTCTAGTGCATAAGGACCTATGGCAATACCACACACTAGCATGCCTATAATACGCGGCAGTTTAATTTTTTGGCAGATGCTCGCCATAGCCATTCCCACCAAAAACAGTAGCCCCAGTGATAATAGCATAAGCCCCTCCTATTGCCGCATTATCGTAAAAAAAGCCAATTCCCTCTGCAACATAAAATCACAGAAGTCATCAGCAAAATGCACGCCAGTAAAAATAGAAAAATTAATTTATTCCTCTTAATTGTGCTACGTCACACCATCAATAACCTATCGTATATAAGTGTTTAAACATTATTTATTGTTCTTTTGCCGAATACTCTATGCACATAATACATAAGCCTGTAATAAATAATATCGCCCCAATTACCAGCGGTATTATCATGCCATTCTGTATGGCCGTTGCTAAAAAGCGTCCGGGTGGTGTATGCCACTCGGTGGCTAAATTTAATACACAGTACAACGCCGCTGCAAAGCACCATACTGTACCGTTTAAAGATAAAAACCCGCCAATTACCGCTCGCTTCATGCCTTGCTCCTTACATCATTGCTAAAAACAGCCATTTACTGCATTTTTTCAAGGCCGTCTTATGCGCCTATCTGCGCATACAGCCTGTTTTTTCTGTGTACGTCGCCATCACAATGCGGACACCGCAGATGTTGCAGGTCGGCTTGGTTTGCCTGCAGCTCCTCGTCGCAATAAGGGCAGTGCAAGGCATAGACTTTGTTTCCATTTACACGCCACATCGCAAATAAAACGCCCAATATTAGCATAAACGATAGCAATAAAAGCCCAATAAATAATATGCCAAACCCCGTGCCATCAAGGCCAAAAAAGCTATTGGCCCAGTCCTGCGCCAGTATAGCTACTGCCGACACACCCACAACCACCGCCAGCAGTAGCATACGCCACAATACGCCATACCTTAGCACGTTGTTTCCCAGATACCTCCAAAAGCTAACCCGCATGCTCTTCACCTCTGCTATTCAAAACACCAAACTAGACATTGCGCACATTACTTAAACATACAATAAAGTATTTTGCTTTTACTGCAAATATCAAATATGCAACATTGCATTTTCTGCCTTATTTACCTGAAAACTTATTCTTGCTCTTGTATATCACTTTTTATATGTAAATCTTTAAGCTGGCCGTCCTGCACAAGATCTGGGCAACCACTCATCAGCTCGCCCGCATTCTGTACCTTGGGAAATGCAATTACGTCACGAATAGAGTCTTTGCCCAGCATTACAGCCACCAGCCTATCCAGGCCAAACGCCATACCGCCGTGCGGCGGTGCGCCATATCTGTATGCCTCCATCAAAAACCCAAAGTTTTCTTGAGCGCGCTCTTCGGTAAAGCCAAGTACCTTAAACATCCTCGCCTGCAACTCAGGGTCGTTAATTCTAATCGAACCACCACCAAGCTCTACGCCATTAACCACCATGTCATAAGCTTTGGCGCGGCACACTGCCGGATTTGTTTCAATCTTCTCAATATCTTCTTCTTTTGGCATGGTGAAAGGATGATGTTTTGCCACATATCTGTTGTTTTCTGCATCGTGCTCAAACAGCGGAAAATCTGTTACCCAAAGGAAATTGTAGCTCCCCTGCGGGATAAGGTCAAACTTTTTGCCAATCTCCAGCCGCAGTGCGCCAAGCGCCGCAAACACAACGTCGTCGCTGTCGGCCACCAATAGCACCACATCACCCTGCTCTGCCGAAACCTTACTTCTAAGCGCTTGTTTTTGCGCATCTGTTAAAAATTTCTCGTAGCTACTGCTCTCGCCCTCGCTTGTCCAGCGCAGGTATGCAAGGCCTTTTGCACCATAGGTTTTTGCCGTGTTTGTAAGGCGGTCCACCTCTTTACGGCTAATCTTATCGGCAAGGCCTTTAGCATTGATAGCACGCACACTACCCCCGGCCGCCACAGCGTTTGCAAACACCGCAAAGCCACAATCGGCGGCAATATCGCTCACATTGCACAGCTCCAGCCCAAAGCGTGTGTCCGGCTTGTCCGAGCCGTAACGGTCCATCGCCTCGGCGTAAGGCATGCGCGGAAACGGCGTGGCCACCTGTACCGAAAGCAGCTTATCAAACACCTCTTTTACCAGCTGTTCATTTACAGTTTCCACGTCATTTTCATCTGCAAAAGCCATTTCCATGTCAATCTGCGTAAATTCGGGTTGTCTGTCGGCACGAAGGTCTTCATCGCGGAAGCAGCGTGCAATCTGGAAGTATCGGTCAAAGCCTGACAGCATCAAAATTTGTTTGTATAGTTGAGGGCTTTGAGGCAATGCATAAAACCTACCCGGTTGTACACGACTTGGCACAAGATAATCCCTTGCACCTTCAGGGGTAGATTTAATAAGCATCGGTGTCTCAATTTCATCAAAATGGTTCTGCATATAAAAATTACGCACATATGTTGTAAGTTTGCTGCGAAACGATATAGTGCTATGCAGTTCTTGGCGCCTAAGGTCTAGGTAGCGGTAGCGCAGGCGCAGCTCTTCGTTTACAGCCGCAATGTCGTCACGCACCTCAAACGGAGGGGTTTCTGCCTCGCTTAAAACACGCAGATCGTCCACCATAAGCTCCACATCGCCGGTGGGTAGTTCTGGGTTTGGCGCCTCGCGCAAGCGTAGCACACCTTTAGCCATAACAACAAATTCGGCCCTAAGGCCGGTAGCTTTTTCGAATATATCTGCCTCTGTAGAGCTGCCAAACGCCAATTGTAATATGCCGCTGGTGTCGCGAAGGTCGGTAAAAACAAGGCCGCCTAAGTCTCGGCTTTTTGCCACCGAGCCCGCCACAACAATTTCTTTGCCCACAAGCTGTGTGTCCACCTCGCCACAGTAATGTGTTCTACGTAGTGTACCCATTTGGTCCATGCTAAATCCTCCTCAAGCTATTTTGCCGCAGTAGTTAATAGCCTGCTTCGCCATCGTCAAACAAAGCAATGGGCCCTACGGTTCTTATCATCTCTTCAAGGTTTTCTACACTAACGGCTGCGGGGTCCAGCCTTAGCACATGCTTTACAACAGCCACCGCCCCAACAACAGGCAGTTCTGCCTGGGCGCCGTCGTGCATACGTTTTAGCGAAACTATTCCGCTCTCTACCTCAGAATCTCCCATCACCACGGTGTACAGCGCGCCCAGCCGCCCTGCGGCTTTCATTTGTGCTTTAACGCTGCGGCCTACCAGGTCATATTCTGCAAAAATATCTTCATTACGCAAATTTTTAACCAGCTTTGCTGCTAAATCTCTGCCTTTTTCGCCCTGGGCCACCGCAAACAGCACCGGCCCTTGAGGCGCCGCAGGCAGGCAGGCATGCTCTTCCAGCAGCATTAAAAGCCGCTCCAGCCCAAGGCCAAAACCCACGCCCGGGGTGGCCTCGCCGCCAAACTCTTCTATTAGCCCGTCGTAGCGCCCGCCACCACACACCGTACCCTGCGTGCCAATGCCTGCCGCCACAAACTCAAACACGGTGTTTGTGTAGTAGTCCAGCCCACGAACAATACGCGGGTTTACCTCGTACGCAATCTCTGCATTTTGTAGCATACGCTTCACTTCTTCGAAGTGATTATGGCAATCTTCGCATAAGTAATCCAATATCACTGGTGCGTTTTTTGCAATTTTTATGCATTTTTCTTCTTTGCAGTCCAGTAGGCGCAGAGGGTTGTTTTGTATACGCTGGCGGCAATCGCTGCACTGCTCGTCTTTGTATGCATCAAAATATTCAAGCAGTGCTTTATGGTATTTTGGGCGGCACTCCTTGCAGCCAATTGCGTTTACCTGCAAAAGCGCATGCTCTTCCAGCCCAAGCTCACTTAAAAATGCAGCAGCCAGCGCAATTATCTCCACATCGGCCATCGGCTCGTGTGTACCAAAACATTCCACACCAAACTGATGAAATTCTCTATACCTGCCTTTTTGGCTATTTTCATACCTAAAACAGCTTTGTAGATAGTATGTTTTTATTGGCAGTGGGCTTGCAGCCAGCATGCCGTTTTCCAAAACAGCTCGTGCCACGCCCGCCGTGCCCTCTGGGCGTAGCGTAACGCTGCGTTCGCCCTTATCTAAAAATGTGTACATTTCTTTAGAGACAATGTCGGTATCTTCGCCCACACCTCGGCTAAACACTTCGGTACTTTCAAACGTAGGTAGGCGTATTTCTTTAAAACCAAATCTATGCGCAACCATGCGTGCCTTTTCTTCCACATACTGCCATTTCCAGCTTTCTTGCGGCAATACGTCCTGCGTTCCCTTCGGTCTTGTATACACCATAACCGTATCTTCCTTTTCTTGTTTTATGGGCTGTATTTCGTATTTTACCAGTTTTGTTCACTTGTTTCAAGCAAGCTTAAAGCCGCTTGGCCAAAGCCGTATAATTATAAAGGCCAACCGCTAAGTTTATACTTTATGGTTGGTGCTTTTGCGCTATTAGTTATTGCCTTGTGGCATCAGACATGCTTTAAAAAAATAAGCGCCACTGCAACTGTGCTGTGCAGTGGCACTTATGCCATATTTCTGCCCTGTGGCAGCAGCAGGCGCTATGCTGCCTGCCATTGCACCCAAAAGAGGGGTTATACCTGCTTTGGGTTCACTATATCGCGCCAATCAAGGTCGCCACGCTCCAGCCCGTGCACCAGCACCTCGGCTGTGGCAATATTTGTAGCCATCGGTATGTTGTGCATATCGCATAGGCGCAGCAGGTTCATCTCATTAGGCTCGCCCGGTTTTGCACTTATTGGGTCGCGAAAAAACATAAGTAGGTCTATCTCGTTGCAGGCAATTCGTGCGGCAATCTGCTGGTCGCCTCCATGCATTCCCGAAAGAAAACGCTGCACCGGAAGGCCTGTGGCCTCATTAACCATTTTGCCCGTAGTGCCCGTGGCCAAAAGTTGGTGCCGGCTTAGTGTGCGGGAGTACGCGGTGCAAAACTGCACCATCAACTCTTTTTTTGAATCGTGCGCAATTAGGGCGATGTTCATAAACCAGCCTCACTTTCCGTGTGTTCTATATAAGCTAAACCGCCTTGTGCTTGCGGCTTTTCGGTTATGCATCTAGCTTTGTACCATTAGCGGCACATCTTCGCCCAGCATACGGCGAGCAATAGCCTGGAATACCTTTTCCTCGCGCCCATTCTTAGGCAATGCTGTGCCCGTATTTGCCGCGCGGCGTATATCTTCGCTTTCCGGCACAACACCAAGCAGCTGCAGGCCCACAATATCTATTGCCTCGTCCAAATCTTCCAGCCCTTCGCCGTTCATCACGCTGTATGGGTTAACGTTATTTAAAATCAGCCGCATTTTTATAGGCATACTTCCAATGGTGTCTACCATCAGGCGGCCACAGCGCAGGGCTACGGGATCGGCCGTTTCTACCAAAAGCATTTGGTTTGCCACAAACGCAGCTGCTTCAAACGCCGAGCCAAAGCCTGCCGCCACGTCCAGCAAAATAAAATCGAAATGCGGACCAAAACGTGCACACAAAAGCTCCATACTCTCGGCTATAATTCGTCCGCCTTGGTACGGCGCCGGAATGATAGACAGCCCCTCGTATATAGGGCTTTCCACCACGGCTTTGCTGGGTGCTGTGCCACCGCTGAGGATATCCTCTAGGTCAAACACCACAAGCTCGCTAACGCCTGCTATAATATCCACGCTGCGCAGGCTGGGCGCAAGCTCTATCAGCACCACTCTTTTGCCAAGTGCGGCCAAAGCCGCCCCCACAAGCACCGCTGATGTAGACTTACCCGTACCGCCTTTACCCGACGCAAACGCAACAACCTCTGCCCCCATTGCGCGCTCCTTAATCAATACATATTTATGTTGCAGCTCAAGCGGCCCGCAAATTTTAAAGCGGACCCAAACGCTACATTTTTCGCCGCTGCAGAAGGCGCCTAAAAATCCATATTGTAAATTATACTAGCATTTCGCTCTTCATGCAACCATATTTTGTGTTAATTCACAAGTATATCAACTTAATTTTACCAAAACTTTACGAAAAAAGTTGAAATTCGGCCAGCCGCAATATAAAAACAGCCAGCACCAGCCCCGCCACCACCGCAAAAGCTATTAGCCTGCGCTGAAGGCTTTTTTGTTTTTTATCATCATCCATACTTTTTTCCTCTTTTTGCTTTGTGTGTAATGCCTCACGGCATTTACACTGCGCCCAGCTTGTTCAGCACTGCGTATAGTTGCGCCACAGGCAAGCCCATTACATTATAGAAGCAACCGTGTATCCCTGTGATATACTTTGCCGCCCAGCCTTGAATGGCATAGCCTCCGGCTTTGTCGTACGGCTCGTTTGTCAGCACATATTTTTCAACTTCCGCCTTGGGTATATCGGCAAATATAACGTTTGTGCTCTCTACAAACCGCCGCACCTCGCCACTAAAATGCACAACGCATACCCCTGTGTGCACCACATGTTGCCCGCCTGCCAGCAGCTGCAGCATCTCGGCCGCCTGCTGTGGGTCTTTAGGCTTGCCAAGCACCCTGCCCTGAACCTCTACCACCGTGTCGCACCCTATTACCACATCTCCGCTGCGGCGGCGTGCAACCCAGCCCGCTTTTTCGGCCGCCAGCAACTCTGCCAACGCCGCGGCCGAGGGCGCCTCGGCGGCCTGCTCGTCTACCTGCGCCTCGTCTACCACAAAGCTCGGCGCTACCAGCGCCATAAGCTCTTTGCGGCGTGGGCTTTTTGATGCCAGCACCAGTGCCATGCCACTCTCCTTTGCCAAAGCCTTATTTAAAACGTTTTACCGCCCAATTGTACATTACAATAGAAAGCCCTATGGTTATTACCTGTGCAATCGAAAGCGACATTGCAAACCCGAAAGACAGCTGTATTACCGAAAGGTCCACCACAAACGGCGATGAAGGGCTTATGCCTATGCTTTGCGAAAACGCAAGCCAGCTAAGCGCGCCTACATCTGCACACACGGCGGCAATAAGCGCCCCAAATACAACCCCGCCCAAAAGAAAAAAACACAACAACAACGTTCTTTTAATCTTCATCAGTACCCATCCTTTTTACCCATTCGACTTACCTTGCGCAGGCAATGCCCTTTGTATTGCAAAGGGGCGTTGGGCCGCACAGGCAAATTTTACCCGCT
>CAYJEW010000023.1:0-4501 GCA_964369525.1 uncultured Oscillospiraceae bacterium
CCGCCTGCCAAAATACCTGCCGCTCGCCGCTAAAGTACATGTTTATGCAGCCGGTTTGCCCCTCTTTGTTTTTTGCCACAATAAGCTCAAGGCGGCTGGTGGCACGGCGCAGCTTTAGCTCTTGCGGGTTGTGCAGCAGCAAAACAAGGTCGGCGTCTTGCTCTATCTGGCCCGATTCTTTCAGGTCTTCCATGCATGGCTCGCCCTTGCCCTGGCGGTTTATCTGGCACAGCACAAACGCCGCCACGCCGGTGTTTTGGCACATCTCGCGAATTGCCAGCGAGCTTGCGGTAACCTTCTCAAAGCGGCTGTCGCCGCGCGAGGGCGCAAGGCCGATATAGTCTATAAAAACAGCCTGAGCGCCGCAGTTTTGCACGTCGGATTTTATCCAAGAAATAGGCTTGCCTGCACATTCCACAAACTCAAACGGCAGCTTGCCCAGCTCGTTTTCGGCGGCTTTTGCGGCGGCGGCGGCGCTGCTGCTGTGGGCTTTAACCTCGCTCATGGCCATGCGGCAATGCGCCGCAATGGTGCGCCCTGCCATTTTTTCTATGGTGGTTTCGTACGAGTAGAATACGGTTTTTATGCCCTGCGCCGCAAAACTGCGAGCCAGCGCTAGCGCAAAGGCGGTTTTTCCGCCGCTTGGCCGCGCACCTATAACCACATAGTCGCCCCGCTGTATGTATGCGGTTTTATCCAGCGTGGCAAAGCCGGTTTTTAGGTACACGGGTGGTTTTTTTGCCGCCGTGCAAAACGCCTGCACAGCGTTTTGCAGGCTCATTCTGCGCACCGACACCGTTTTTTGCAGGCTTTGTGTCATATCGGCTGCGGCTGCGTGTATCTCTTCAACGCTCATGCTGCCGCCCGCAATTTCTTGCGCCAGCTCGTATGCACGCTGCTTTGCGGCGTCTTGCTTTGCAATGCGGATATACGCTTTGTAAGCCGACATAGGCGGCACAAAGTCCACACATTCGGCCGCCAGCGTGCACAGCTCGTTTGGTACGCAGCCGGCGTCTGCCGTGCCAAAGCGCTGCCAGCTGCTATGCAGCGTGCTAAACAGCTGCCTGCATTTTGGGAAAACAAAGTCCTTTTCGGTAATGTCTGCAAAAATTTCCGCCTGGTTTTGCCCCAGTAAAATGCATCCTATCAACGCTTTTTCTGCATTCAATTTAAACTTCTCCATTTTGTTTTTGTTGTGTAAACAGCGGCGCCGCCGGCGTCGCTTGCTATATCGCTTACGCTTACGCTTACGGGCGCATTTGTTGTCGGCTGACAGCAGATGTTGTCAGCTTCGCCCGGCGGGGGCGGATATTTACTTTTTATGGCGCGCACACGCTGATATTTTCGCCAGGTTACCAGCTGGATGTATGGCCGTGCGTTGCACTCGTATAGCAATACAAGGCCGGCCTGCTGCAGCGCCTTTATGGCAAGCTCTATTTCGTTTGCGCTCAGCGCCGATTTTAGCGGAAACAGGCGCCCTTTTAAAATCTCCACCCGCCCGTCAAAACGGCCGTAGTCGTCGCAGTTCACGGTTAGGCGGTGCCACAGCACCTCTTCAAAGCACGAAAGCTTGTCGATGGTATCGCTGGTGCAGATACTCTCGCGAATAATTCTGTCGGGCATAAAATAACCTCCTAGCATGTTTTTTTGCAGGCACACCCCTGCGCAACCCCCCTGCACCACATGTGCAAAAAGCGCCCATCTAAAACCGCACACCTAAAGCTGCTCATACGCCCACTCTGAGGCGTTGCGCTGCACCAAACAGCTGCTGCAGCCCACCACCTCGCAGCAACAGCGCTGTAGCACAATGTCGTCAGCCCAGCCCAGCCGCGCGCCGCACACAGGGCAGAGCACCTCTTGCTCCTGCGGCGGTTGCGATAAAAAGCTATACATTTTAGCCGTGTTCACCCCTTTCCAAAGATGCACAACCCTGCAAAAAATCCTCCGGCAGGTATTGTCCGTAGCTCTGCGCTCTGCCACAAGCGCCGGTTGACATCCACCATGTTATGCAATATAGTATTATTAATGGCGCAAATTACTAAATTGCGTTATCAACACCACCACTATAATACTGTTATGCGTAATTGTCAACAATAATTTACGCATTTTAGTATAATGTCACTATATAGGAGGAACGCCATGCCGCCGCTGTATAGCAAAATAGAACAACTGTGCGCACTAAAAGGGGTGAATATCACCCAGATGTGCCGTGATGCCGGTGTGCCGCGCGCTTCGCTGAGCGACTATAAAATGGGCCGCCGCCAAACGCTGGGTGTGGCGCACCTGCAAAAGATGGCGGCCTACTTTGGCGTAACGGTGGATTACCTTATTGACGACGACAACACGCTTAGCGCCGCAGCCGCCGCCCAAAACACACATGATGTGCCATCGCAGCCGGGCGATAAGGAGTTTGTGCTGGCAGAGCTTAGCGCCCTGCCGGAACAAGCGCAAGCTGCTGCGCTGGACTACATTCGATTTTTGATAAAAAAGTACGAAGGCGAGGGCTAGCTAAGCCCCGCTACCCGCCCGCCCTAAAATACCCGCTATTTTTAAGCGTCTCTGCGCAAAAGCGCCCCGAAACAGCCCAAATATCCAGATAGGCCGCCGGGCGCTGCGCGCGCAGGTAACCGTAAAATAAATTTAAAAAATGAGCAACGCCAGGGTGTGATATCGATTTAAAAATTAAGCCAAAACTAAGGGCATTTTTACGCAGTAAACTCCATTAGCCTTTCGGTAAACAAAGGCGAAATAGTGGGCTTTGTGGGCAAAAACGGTGCCGGCAAAAGTACCACCTTGCGTAGCATAATGAACATTATCTCCCCAACCGCAGGTAGCATACAGGTACTTGGGCTAAACAGTAAAACCCACGCTAAAGAGATAAAAAAGCAGGTAAGCTATGTGCCAAGCGAGGCCGCATTTTACGACGGCGTTACCGCAGGCCGCCTTTTAAATTTTGCGGCGGGCTTTGCAGGCACAGGCGCCGATAAGGTGGCCGAGCTTGCCGAATATTTTGAGCTGGATTTATCCAAAAACATATCGCAGCTAAGCCTGGGCAACCGCAAAAAGGTGTCTATTGTGCAAGGGTTTTTGAAAGATGCCGAGCTGATAATACTGGACGAGCCCACAAACGGGCTAGACCCTCTTATGCAGGACAAATTTTTTAGCCTATTGCAAAGCGAGGTAGCACGTGGCAAAACGGCGTTTTTGTCCAGCCATAACCTAAGCGAGGTAGATAAATACTGCAACCGAGTTGCCATAATAAAAGACGGGCAGATAGTAAAAGTGGCAAACATGAAGGACGTTAAGGCAAGCGCTCGGCAGACGGTGTACTACAAAACAGCCGACGGCACAGAACAGCGCTTTGTGCTGGAGGGTAGCCTAAACGAGCTGGTGGCAAAACTGCACACGCTAAACCTTACCCAGCTGGAAATTAGCGCCCACACAGCGCAAGACGAGTTTATTGAATACTATAAAACCGGCGAGGAGGAAGCCAAAGCATGAAAAACATAGAGCTAAAAAATATAGCAAGGCTGTTTGGCTTTAATATGTACATCCGCCGCCGCACTATTATAGGCTGGTGTATAGCGCTTTTTGGGGTAATGTCGCTGTATATGATACTTTTCCCGTCGGTACAAGATATGGCACAGCTAAAGCTGGAAGCCATGCCTGAAGAGCTTTTGCAGTTTGTTGGCATGAGCAGCTTTGAAGACATGGGCGACTACACCACATACTACGCCACAATATTTTCGCTCGTGCTGGTAGCGGCGGCTATATTTGCGGCCACGTTTTCGGCAGGGCTGATTACAAAAGAAGAAAAAAGCAAGTCAATAGAATTTGTAAGCTCGCTTGCGGTTAGCCGCACCGAAGTGTACATTGCAAAGTTTCTTGTAAGCTGTGTGGCAACCTCACTTGTGGTGGGGCTGGCAGTGATAGCAGCGATTTTGTGCGGTTTTATTAACGCGGGCGACACATTTAACCTATCCAACATTCTGCTCTCGGCCAAAACAACAGGCTTTACCGCTGTGTTTTTTGGTGGCATAGCGCTAGCGCTGGCAGGCATTAGCCCAAGGCTGGGCTCGGGTGGCGTTGGTAGCATGGCGGTGGGCCTGTGCTACATGTGCGGTTACCTTGGCCAAATTTTGGGCGAAGACGCAGAATTTTTGCTGTATTTCTCGCCGTTTATATCCTTCAGCACCCAAAACTCGCTAGACATGGGCACCCGCTTTTGGGCCACATTTGCGGTGTATTTTGCCATATATGTAGTAGCGCTTGTGGCGGGCGGCGTGGCTTACAGCAAAAGAGATTTGCAGGTGTAGCCTGCAAAAAGCAGCTTTGCTTTTGCTAAAAAGCTGCTGCCGTGTGTAGGTTTTACGGCAAAAGGCGCCCCGCTGTTTTGCGTGGTGCGCGCTTACACCCTGCGCCGCAGCGGCCGAACACACCGCCTGCGGCGGCGGCTCTCGCCGCACGGCGCCCCACCCAAAACACCCTGCCTAAAACGCCC
>CAYJEW010000023.1:4601-26732 GCA_964369525.1 uncultured Oscillospiraceae bacterium
ATTTTTTGATATAAAGCTTGCCTTTTTTGCAAAAAGGGTGTATACTAACAACATCAAAATAAATTGATTTGAACATGCGCAGCGCACCGCGCATGCCACCCATAGCGAAAGGATGTAGCATATGGCAGGCACATTAGCAGCCAAAGCACCAAAGCCTAAAACCACTAAAGCAACTAAAACCACTAAAGCCGGCCACGAAAACCCACAGGCCGAGGCGGCGGCCACCATATTTAAGGCGCTGTGCGAGCCTAAGCGTGTGGCGGTACTGCAGCTGCTGCAAGGTGGCGAGCGTTGCGCGTGCCACATAGCAGAGGAGCTTGGCATGGCGCAGTCTAAGCTGTCGTACCACATGAAGATTTTGTGCGATAGCGGGCTTGTGGAGTGCTGGTATGTTGGCAAGTGGACCCACTATAAAATAAGCCAAAGCGGCGCTGCCCACGCAGCTAACGTACTGCAAAGCATTACAATGCCGGCTGCAGAGCCAGCCACCACCAACAGCTGCTGTGCAGGCAGCTAGCTTAATTTGTGCAACTATTTTAGCCATCTTCGGATGGCTAAAAATTAGCAATATGCATCAAATTTTCTTGATTTAATATCGGCGCTCCCCACATACTTTACCCCCCCAAAAAAAGACCACAGAAAAAACCACAAAGGAGCCCTCCCACCTATGCAAACCATCACAACCATATGGGACTTTATTCAAACACAGCTGCTTGGCATGAAATGGCTAAACGACCTTACCGGCAACGCGCTTTCGGCCCTCGGGCTAGACATCACCTCGCGCGTTGGCGCAAGCGTGCAGTTTTTTATCTACGACGTAATAAAAATAACTGTGCTGCTGTGCACACTTATTTTTGTAATATCATATATCCAAAGCTACTTTCCGCCAGAGCGTAGCAAGCGCATCTTAAGCCGCTTTAAGGGTATATGGGCCAATGTGGTGTCGGCGCTGCTTGGTACGGTAACGCCGTTTTGCAGCTGCTCGTCCATCCCGCTGTTTATGGGCTTTACAAGCGCAGGCCTACCGGTGGGCGTAACCTTTAGCTTTTTAATCTCGTCGCCCATGGTAGACCTTGGCAGCCTTGTGCTGCTAATGAGCATATTTGGTGCACGGGTGGCTGTGGTGTACGTGCTGGTGGGGCTAACGGTGGCGGTTGTGGGAGGCACACTGCTAGACAAAATGGGCATGGAAAAACATGTGGAACCGTTTATTCGCACCGCAAGCATGGTGGATATAGACTCTCCCACCCTCACAAAAAAAGAGCGCGCAATTTTTGCTAAAGAGCAGGTTGTGGAAACATTCAAAAAGGTGTTTTTATACATCCTCATTGGCGTTGGTGTGGGCGCGCTTATACATAACTGGATACCCCAAACAATCATCGAAAGCGTACTCGGTAGCAACAACCCCTTTGGCGTAATTATGGCCACAATTATTGGCATACCCGTGTATGCCGACATTTTCGGCACCATCCCCATAGCCGAAGCGCTACTAGCAAAAGGCGCACAGCTAGGTACAATTTTGTCGTTCATGATGGCCGTAACCACCCTAAGCCTGCCCTCGCTTATCATGCTGCGCAAAGCGGTAAAACCAAAGCTTTTAGCAGCGTTTATTGCCATATGCGCTATAGGTATTATTCTGGTGGGCTATCTGTTCAACGCATTAGCACCATTTTTGGTGTAGGTAGGTTTAGCGTGTAGCCAAAACAATACACACCCGCCCGAAAGGACACCTCTTTTATGACAAAAAGCAACGCACTAAAGATTTTTGTGCCGCTGGTAATGCTGGTAGTTGTTGGCGCTATATGGCTACACAGCCGCACACCGCAAGCCACCTTGCCAAACAGCGTGGCCACAAGCGGTGGCGGGGCTGAGTTTCCGCTTGCGGTGCAAAGCGTGGATTTACAAGCGCTGGCAGAGCACGAGCTACCGATAATAATAGATTTTGGCGCCGACGAATGCGTGCCGTGCAAAGAGATGGCGCCTGTTTTGCAAACGCTTAACACCGAGATGCAAGGGCGCGCCATAGTGCAGTTTGTAGACGTGTGGAAGTACCCCGAGGGCGCCGAGGGCTTTCCCGTTTTGGTAATACCCACGCAGGTTTTTGTTGCGGCCGATGGCACACCCTATGTGCCAAGTGAGGCAGTATCGGCGGCAATACCGTTTTACATATATGAAAGCCAAACAACACAAGAACACCTGTTCACAGTGCACCAAGGCGGCCTTACCGAAACCGAAATGCGCCTTATTTTGGCCGATATGGGGGTGTAGGCATGGACGCAATGCTGGAAGGCATATCGCAAATAATTACCCAGAGCAGCTGGGTAGCCCCTGTACTGGCACTACTTGCAGGGGTGCTTACGTCGTTCACTCCGTGCGCGCTGTCCAGCGTGCCGTTAGTAGTAGGCTATGTGGGCGGCGCAGGCGCAGCAAACCCTAAAAAAGCGCTGGCCCTCTCGCTCACATTTGCGCTGGGCTCTGGCTTAACATTCACCGTTATGGGCGCCATAGCCACAGCAGCAGGCAGCCTTATAGGGGCTGCATCGTCGTGGTGGTATATTGTTTTGGGGGTGCTTATGCTGCTTATGGCGCTACAAACCTGGGGTATATACGAAATTATCCCCTCAAGCTACCTTATATCTAAAAGCACAAAAAAAGGCTACATAGGCGCACTGGTGGCGGGCATTTTAGGCGGCGTGTTTTCGTCGCCCTGCTCAACTCCGGTGCTAATTGCGCTTTTGGCGGTGGTGGCAGGCGCAGGTAGCAGCGCATTTGGCATAGTACTGCTGCTGCTGTATTCCATAGGCCACGGCGCGCTGGCCATTATATGCGGTACGTCGGTTGGTTTTGTAAAAAGGTTGTCACAAAGCCAAAAATATGGCAAAATAAGTAGTATAGTAAAGGTTATAATGGGCGCAGCAATAGCACTGATAGGCTTTTATATGTTCTATCTTGGGTTTTAGCTTAATCACACTGCAAAAATACGCAGTTTTTTGCAGGCAAAAGCAGCTATACTATTAAAAAAAGGTGGTGCAGCGCATGGAAATTATTATTATTGGGGCAGTGGCAGCAGGTACGTCGGCTGCGGCAAAAGCAAGGCGTAACAACGAGGCCGCAAATATCACCATATACGAAAAAGGCAGCTACATCTCATACTCCGGCTGCGGCATGCCGTACTTTATAGGGGGCGAGGTGGCCGAGGTGTCGCCGCTGGCGCCCCGCAATGCGGCATCGTTTAAAAAGAAGTACAATGTTGAGGTAAAAATAGCGCACGAGGTACTGCAGGTAGACGCCGGCGCAAAAACCGTGCTTGTTAAAAACCTTGAAACAGGCGAAGAGTTTACCCACAAGTACGACAAACTTGTGCTGGCCACAGGCGCCGACGCCATAAAACCCCCGGTGGAGGGTATAGACGCCAGCAACGTGTTTTTCTTGCGCACACTGCAAGACGCAATAGACATTAAAGAAGCGGTAAACCGCCTAAAACCTAAAACCGCCGCCGTTGTAGGCAGCGGATTTATAGGCATAGAGGTGGTGGAAAGCTTTATGCACCTAGGCATTGCCACAACGCTTATAGAAGCGCAAACAAAGCTTACCCCCCACCTAGACGAAGACATGGCCGCCTTTTTTGAAAACGAGGTGGTGGCCAAAGGCGTAAGCGTGAAAAAAGGTAGCTTTGTTACCAAGGTGGTGCCGCAGGGCCTGCAGCTGAAAGACGGCAGCGAAGTGCCGTGCGACATTGCCGTTTTTGCCACAGGCGTTAGGCCCAGCACAGCGATTGCAAAAAGCATAGGCGTAGAGCTTGGCGAGGCGGGGGCTATAAAGGTAAATACCGCCATGCAAACAAACATTCAAGACGTGTACGCCTGCGGCGACTGCATAGAAACCTTCAACGCCATAACAGGCAAGCCCAACTACCGCCCAATGGGTAGCACAGCCAACAAAACCGGCCGCATTGCAGGCGATGTGCTAACAGGCGGTAGCCTGCGGTATAAAGGTAACCTAAGCACCGGTATATTTAAGTTTTTCGACACGGTGGTTGCGGCGTGTGGCCTAAGCGAGGGCGAGGCGCTGGCCGCAGGGTACTCTGTGCAGGTGTGCCACAACATAAAACCCAACAAGCCCGGCTACATGGGCGCAGACGAGATGGTGGTAAAGGCGGTTGCCGATGTAGCCACAGGCCGCCTTTTGGGCGTGCAGATAGTAGGGGGCGAGGGGGTAGACAAGCGCATAGACGTTTTTGCTGCGCTAATAAGCTATAAGGCGAATGTAGACGAATTATTCCACCTAGACCTAGCGTATGCACCGCCGTTTTCCACCACAAAAGACGTGGTGCACTACACAGGCATGATACTAAACAACGCCATAAACCGCGGCCGCCCGCTTATAACAAGCGAGCAGCTGGCAGAGCTTGGCGATGAGGTGCAGGTGGTAGACGCGCGCAGTATAGCAGACTTTGAGCAAAAAGGCTGCGTAGACTGCGCTGTAAACATTCCGCAAGAGTCGCTGCGCGAGGGCAGCCGCCAGCTAGATAAAGAGCGCCCCACCGTAACATACTGCAACAAAGGCGTTACAGGCAACGCCGCCCAAAACATTTTGTTAAACAAGGGCTTTAAAAAGGTGTATAACCTATCGGGCGGCCATAAGTTTTACGAGGCCACAAAACATAAAGCGTAAGCTGAAAGCCTGCGGCGCAGCGGCAAACCACGGCAGCTAAAGCTGCCTGCATTTGCCGCACGCCGCCAAAACCCCCCACAGAAAACATAAACCCCAACCTAAACCCAAAACCACCCCACTGCATTACACAGTAGGGTGGTTTTTTATATATAAATTAACGTGTGGCTTGTAGCTTTGCTATGCCAAAAGCTCCGGCGGCGCTTTAGGCTCTTTGCCTTTTGTCTCGTAAAAAGCAGCAAAAAGCTTGCGCTCGCCTTCGCTAAGCTGGGTTGCGGCGCTTACCGCCAAAGCGGTAACACGCGCGGCATCTACATTGTTTAAAAACCCTCGCACCGCCGGCGGAAAGGTGCCCGCCCATATGGGAAACACCAGCACAACCTCGCCCTGCTGCGCCACAGCCTCGTGGGTAACGCTTAGCGCCTCGCGCTTTGCGGCCATAGCACCGCCTTTTACAAACGCAATTTTACCGCCCCAGTTTTGCCCGTCGTCAATTTCGTGCGCCACCACACCGTGGCTCTCGGCAATGCTGTTAGCAATGCGTTTGCAGTTACCGCTACGGCTAAAATAAAACACCTGCATAATGATGCCCCCTTTTTAAATTAAGTATAAGCCCATAAAATGCAAAAAGCAACATAGCGCCACACAAAAACAAAAATATCACATATTGCGCAGCGGCGATACCGCCCCAAACCTATACAATAAATAAAAAGGGCAATACCACGTGTAACAATAGGGTATTGCCCTTTATTTAATAAAGTTGCGCTCATGCGGTTGTTTGTCCGCCACACAAGAGCGCCCAGCCACCTGCACCGCACTTAGCGCTCCGCCAAAGCAAAAGCCTGCCGGCGCCGCTAGCTTACGCCCGTGCTTTCTGCAAAAGCGCTTCAACCTCTGCGGTTTTCAGCACCTTGCCGTATGCCACCACCTTGCCGTCCACCACCAGCGCCGGTGTTGTCATCACGCCGTAGGCTGCAATTTGCGCAAAATCGGTAACATGGTCAATGTCGGTGTTCATGCCAAGGTTGCTTAGCGCCTGCGCAGTTGCGCTTTCAAGCTCGTTACATTTTTTGCAGCCGCTGCCCAGTACCTTCACGCTGGCGCCCTCGCCCTGCTTTGCCTGCGCTGCCTGTATGCTCTCGCCGCTGGCGCCCTCGCAGCAGCTGCTGCTCGCGCTCTGCTGTGGCTGGCATGCGCCGTTGCACTCGCACGCCGCAGCCTCTTCTTTTTTCTTGCCAAAACCAAATAATGCCATATAAAATGCCTCCTAAAACATATGTGTTTGCTATTCGTGTTGTTGCACCGGCAGCGTAGCGGCCGCACAGCGCATTACATCAACTATTTTTGTTTTGGTGCTACATCCTAGTATATACCAGCGCGTGCGCTAGGTCAACACTCAAATCAAAAAAAATTGATGAATATACCCCGCAAAAAGCAGCGACGGCTAGCCGCTGCTTTTAAAATGTGTAGCAGGCTATATTAGCGCAGAGTACCCCATGCAAAGCGCAACCGCCAGCAGGGCATATAGATAGGCCTGCGCCCAGCGCTTTTTTGCAAGCGCATACACAACGTTTGCTGCGCCCACCACCACCACGGCGGCCACAGCCATAAGCCAGGTAAAAAGCCCCTGCACAAATATAAACTCCAGCGCACAAAGTGTGCCCACAATAAGGTAAGCTATCTGTAAAACATTGCCAAGTTTTTTCATATTGCACCTCTGTTTTTAATGTAAAGCTCGGTGTTTTTTGTAACTGTTTTTACAGCCCACAAACGGTAAAAAGTATTGCAGACGTGAGCAAGGCTTGCAAAACACATGCAGCAAGGTAAAGCACACCGCGGCAGC
Source organism: uncultured Oscillospiraceae bacterium (assembly GCA_964369525.1). Taxonomy (GTDB): domain Bacteria; phylum Bacillota; class Clostridia; order Oscillospirales; family Ruminococcaceae; genus JAAYCI01. Next base: position 11,116 of record CAYJEW010000023.1, read on the forward strand.
TAATAGATTAAAGCCTGCTATATCCAGTATATATCTTCCTGCAAAAAAATCCATGTTTTTATAAAAAAACATGCCGCCCAAGAAAAAAACATGCCGCCCAAGGCCAATATCGGGCCAAGGGCTGCATGCAGGCGCATATTATGCCGCTAAAAGCCCGGCGCAAAATGCATCACAGCTTAAAGCGCAGTATCATGGCGTGCATTTTGTTGTCGGCCACTTTTGTTGCAATTTTTGTGTATAGCTTTAGCTTGCGCCGTAGCGCGTTTGATATATGACCGTAAAAGCCGCTTGCAAAGAGCAATTGTATATTGGCTTTGGCGGCAAACTCTTTTGGGTCGTTTATAAAAAAGTACATCATGGCGTTTGTGTTGCCAGTTTTTTTAACATACTTTGCAGCGTACTTCACACCAAACTCATCTGCTGCATCAAACAGTATTTCGGCTTGGCTAAACTGCTTTTGCAGCTTTGCTATAAGCGCTAAAACCTCTGGCTCTTTAAAATACTGAAACACCCCCGCCACCACAAATATAGTAGGCAGGCTGCAGTCCATATGCTGCGCAAAATCCAGCTCGTTGGCATTGCCGGCTATTAGGGTTTCGTTGTGGTGCACGCCCAGAATGCCTTCTCGGTTTTTTATAACCTGCGCAAAATCTATTTCGTAAAACTGCGCCTTGCTCTGCGGAAAATCAAGCCGCCAGGCCATAGTTTCCAGCCCGCACCCAATGCAAACCACATTCGCCTTGTCATGCCGCTCAATAAAATCCCTCACATGCTTGTCCATCACAACAGCCCTAGAGGCCGAGGCCATCATGCTGTATTCAGAGCTTTTTTGGGTAATGATGTTGGTGGGAATTTTAACCTCAAGGCTTAGCGCCTTTTGGTCGTTAAAATATTCAGGAAACCTTTTCGATACATATATGCGCGCCATTAAAGGAATAAAAAGCGTGTCTTCCACACCGCTCAAATTTGTACTGCTCATAAGTTTTGCTCCTTTGTTTACAATAAATTTACTATGCCTATCACGCCAAACATCCCAATACCTAAACTGGGCATGCATATTGACGGTAAATCATAAAACCAGTCCCTTTTAATTTTTCTCAGCACAACACCAACAATTAAAAATACCACAGGGTTTAACAGCACAAACCACATAGGTACATTAAACAGCCCGGTAGCTATGCAGTATATGGTAAGCGCTGTGGGCGCAAGCATTATAAACGCATATAGTATGCCAAAAAGAATTTTTATAGCATCAAGCAGCGTGTTCACACTTAGTTCGGCTGCTTTTTCGCCGGCGCCGCCCAAAATAGCTTTGTATAGTATTGGAGCCAGGCATATCAAGCTGTGCACAAAAAAGCCCGACATAGCCGTTATAAAAGCAAACAAAACCATAACTTCGGCAAGTGTACCGTTTATGCCCAAAAGCTGCCGCCCCAGCGAATATATGCCAAGCGAATACATAAACGAGCCCAAAAACCCAAAAATGATAGACAGCTTAAATCGCCAGCTGGCCATCTTCACCCAGTTGGACTCTATAAGCAAAGAGCCGCCCACCTTCACATTGTCTTTGCCTTTTAGGTCTAGCAGTATGTCGCCAATAGCGCAAACAATACCGCCACACAGCCCAATTATCGAATACACAATATTCAGCTGCATAGCATGCCTCCTTTTTTATAAACGCACTACTTCTTTTTTGCAACAAAATAAGCAATTGCGCCGTCGCTGCTAAAAAACTCTATGCTGTAGCCTGTTTGCAACCGCTGCTTAAGCGAGGCCTCTGTTTCAAACGGGGGCGTAAACCAACCTTTTTTTGCCAGTATGTTTTTTACCACAAAGTCGGCCGCCCTAAGCTTTTCTTTTACATACATGCAACATATAAATAAGCCGCCGGGTTTTAAAACCCTGTCCACCTCAAAAAAAGCCGCCTCTTTGTCGGGAAATGCATGAAAGCCGTTCATGCTAAAAACAATGTCGAACTGCTCGTTTGCAAAAGCCAGCTTGCCCACATCGCCCTGCACAGTAGTGATATGCTCTGCCAAAAGTCGCTCTTTTGCAATGCTTAGCATATCCTCGCTGTAGTCAACGCAGGTGATGCTGGCGTTTTTTATGCCGCTGTATTTTTCGTGGGTAAATATTGCTGTGCCCACCGGTACGTCCAGAATAGCCCCGCTAAAATCATCCGCAATAAACGAAAGCAGCTTTTCGGCAATTTCAGGGTCGTTCACACCGTTCCAAATAAGCTTTGAATAAATTTTAGACCACCACTTTCGGTGGGTAATAACATCGTCGTAAAAATTTCTGGACGCACTGTAAGATTTTTGTATTTTGTCGGCCACCGTATCACCACCATCATTTTTTTAAAATAGCGCCCCGCCCCGCGTGTATCCCCCGTGCGAAAGCAGGCGGAATAATTGTTGACATTTAAGGCAATGGCTGTTAAACTATTTTGCGGAAATCACCTAAAGCGCAAAATAAATGCGCCCGAACCAAATTATTTACTGCCTTTTTATGTGTGTGTAAAAAGCCTGCACCCTGAAAACATTTTTTTACGCACATTAGTTAAATATTAGAAAAATTAATTATGAAATAGAGGCGCTTATTATGCGAAAGACAAAAAGGTCGAACAGCAGTATAAGAAATCAAATTCTCTCAAGGTTTCTCAGGCTGCTGGTAATACCATTAATTATGGGATTGGTAACATTTTTTTGGGTTATGGTGCTGGAGGGTAAATTTACCGAGCTTGCCCACAACCACGAAAACGAAACAGCCACCAAAAACGCCGCCCTTGCACACTACAGCTGGTCTAACGATTTGCAAAGAACCATTACATATAGGGAAGAGTTTAACCAAAGCTTAGACCCTCAAACATGTGCGCTGGGCTCGTGGATTAACGAGGTTGGTGCCAACTCCGAAGACCCGCGAATTTTAGAATATATAGCAGAGTTGCAAGACGAGCATGTGTTTATACATACGCAGGCGCAGTCGCTTATAACGCTTAGCCAAACCGACATGAGCACAGCATACACGCAGTACCTCACCGAGTTTTTGCCAAGGGTTAACCTTATTGTTGAAAATATCAACAGCATCAGCGCAGTATATGCCGATAATGCCGACACACTCTCGGTAGAGTTCCAGCGCAACATTGTTATACTAATGATTACTGTGGTGCTAATGTTTATTTTGGCGGTTATAGCGTCGTATATTGAGGCCAGGAAAACATCTAAAAAGATTTCGGCGCCAATAGCGGCCGTGGCCGACTGGTCTGCAAACATTGCAAGCGGGGCAGTGGATATAGACTTTTCTACGGTAGATATTAGCGATTTGCCGCCCGAAAACGAAATTTCAAGAATGATAACCGCGTTTAAAAAGGTGGTTGAGGGTATAAAACACCACGCCGACGCCATTGCAAGAATATCTAATGGCGACCTTACCACATATGTAGACATTCGCTCGCAACAAGATGCCCTTGGCCTAAGCTTGTATGAGCTTGTGCAGTCTAACGACCTACAGTTTTCGGGCATTATTAGCACAACATCTCAGGTGGCGGGCCTTGCAGATGATATGAAAAAAGCAAGCGCCATGCTGGCCGATAACACCATAGAGCAATCGGCCTCGGTAGAAGAGCTTAGCATGAGCATGGCCGAAATTAAAAACATTTCGAGCCAAAACTCCGAAAAGGTAAAAGAGATGGACGAAGAGTTTGGCGAAATGAAACACACCGTAGAGAGCGGCGCCGGCAAGATGACCCAGCTTGTAGCCGCCGTGGAAGACATTCGCCAAGCGTCCGACAGAATTGCCGATGTTATAAACACAATCGACAGCATAGCCTTCCAAACAAACATACTTGCGCTTAATGCCTCGGTAGAAGCAGCAAGGGCCGGCAGCGCAGGCAAGGGCTTTGCGGTGGTGGCAGACGAGGTTAGAATGCTTGCGGTTAAGAGCGCTCAGGCCGCCGAAGAAACAAAAGTGCTGATAGAAAACAGCATCTCAAAAACCCACATTGGCGAGAAGGTAGCCAAAGAAACCAGCGGTACATTCGACGAAATTTCGCAAACAATCATCAAAACCGCAAATACCCTAAACGAAATTCGCGGTGCGTCGGCACAGCAAGAGGCCTCTATAAACGACGTGTACTCCAACATCTCAAGCATCTCAAATGTTGCAACACATAACGCCGCCAGCTGCGAAGAAACAGCGGCCTCGGCAGCTATAATGACGCAGATAGCAGGCCAGCTGAGAAACGAGCTAACCCAAAGCTTTACCCTGCGCCAGCGCATACCGGGCCAGCCCTACATACCGCCCGAAAAACGCAGCGACCAAGAGTTTATACGCCAGGCCACAAAAAATTATGAAGCAGCGCTTAAGGAAGGCAGGGTAGGTAAAGGCCAAACCCAAGCCCAAGGCCAAATCCAAGGCCAAAAGCTGCTGGGCAGCTAAAGGCACAAACCGGCAGCCTAGCTGCTTTGCACGGCGGTGCAAACCGGCGCAAATATTTTACAAGAGGGCGGCTTGCTTTAATGCAAGCCGCTTTTTGTTTGCCGCAGCTAAACTAATTGCGTTTATTTGCGGGCTACTCTGCCACCGTCAACTTAAAATCGCAACAAGCATCTCCATCGCCAATGGTTTTTGTTCTGCCCCAAACAAGCTTTGGGTGCATGTTACCATAAACTATGTCATCGCCTCGGCAAAAGCCTTTTGTAATTTCGGGCCAGCCGTATTTTGTGCAAATGTCAGAGTAGGGGCACTTTGTCATATCAAAGCGCATCTCCCTGCTGGAAATTTCGTGGAATATAGCGTCAAAGTTTTGCCTGGTGCCAAACTTTTTCTTTGTCATGTTGCCAAACATAACAGGCATTTTTTTATATAAAAACGGCAGCTTCATTAATTTACGCACTATACTAGCGGCCTTTTCGCTGCGCCATTTAATAAACGCCAGTGTAAACCGCAGCGCCTCTTCGCGGCCAATTTCGTGCTGCAGCTGCGCATCCAAAACAGATATGCAGGGGTAAATTTTTGTGTGGGTATGTGCGTGCATAGCGCTCGGCTCGGCCGCATTTTCGGCGCACAGCGCTTTAAAACGCTGTGTGGCCGCCGCAGCAATAGCCTCGCCTTTTTGCTGGCCATACTCCGCCACCAAATGCTTTTTTGCCTGCGATAAAAATTGATTTCTAGCCATAAATTCTCCTTTTATGCAAGCGCCCAGCTTGCACTTTCGGTCTGCAAGCGTATCATGTTTGCATATTCTTGTGATGTTTTCAGCATCTCGCTGTGCGTGCCCGCCGCAGCAACCCTGCCTTCTTTTAGCAGTACAATTTTATCTGCGCCGGCAATGGTGCGCATGCGGTGGGCAATTACAATAACGGTTTTGTTTTTGGTAAGGCGCGAGATGGCTTTTTGTACAGCGCTTTCGTTTTGAATGTCTAGCGAAGATGTAGCCTCGTCCAGCAGTACAATGGGCGCGTCTTTTAAAAGCGCCCTTGCAATCGAAAGCCTTTGCCGCTCGCCCCCCGAAAGCTTAGAGCCGTTTTCGCCAATAAGCGTGCTGTATCCGTTTGGCATAGCCATAATAAATTCGTGACACATTGCGTTTTTTGCAGCCTGCATAACCTCTTGGTCGCTAGCGCCTTTTTTGCCTATTCGAATGTTTTCCATAACGGTGTTGTTAAACAGCGTAACGTCCTGAAAAACTATAGATATATCCTTTAGCAGTGTTTCCGGCTCTATAGTGCCCACATCTTCGCCGCCTATGGTAATGCTGCCGCTCTGCGCGTCCCAAAAGCGTGCGGCCAGCTTCATAGCGGTAGACTTGCCGCCGCCCGAAGGCCCCACAAGCGCGGTAACCTCGCCCTGATTTGCGGTAAAGCTAACGCCGTTTAGCACAGTTTCGCTTGTGTCGTACGCAAAGCCAACATTACTAAAATCAATGTTATATCCGCTGGGGCGCATGGTATTTTTACCGCTTTGGGTGGCAGTATTATTAAACTCTTTCATGCGCTCTACACTTTTTAGCGAAATAAATATTCCGGCCAGGTTAACAAGCGCGCCGGCAAGCGGGTCGTAAATTCTGGAGGCTATCATTAAAAACACAAGAAACACCAGCAGGTCTATCTGCCCTGTAGCCAGCAGCCCGGCCCCCACAATCATGGTGGTGGCAATACCCACCTTTAGTATCATCTGCGAAAAGCTCACAAACGTGCCGGTAACAAACTCTGCTTTTATGCTCATAGATTCGTAGGTATCAAAATGCGCGTTCATCACATTTAGGTGGGCGGCTTCGCGGTTGTTTGCCTTAATGTCCTTCACATTTTCAAGACACTCCTGAATTTTATCAAGGTACGTAATTTGTACGGCTTTTGTTTTAATCACAAAATAGTCTTGCAGCTTTTTGCTGGCAATGCACAGCAAAAACGAAACAGGTATTACCCAAGTTAGCGATAACGCCAGCCGCCAGTCAAAAATAAACATGCCGGCGCCCATAATGGTGGTGGATATAATAGAGCCTATAAAGCCGGGTATAAAATGCGAAAACGCATTTTCCATCATGCTAACATCGCCCATAAGAGTTGCGGTAACGTCGGCTAAATCCTTTTTACCAAAGAAAGACAAAGGCAGCTTGCGCAGCGTTTCGGCAAGCGTAATACGCATGTTTGCGCTTTCTTCGTAGGCCGAAATGTAGCAAAAGTTGTACTGAAAATAATACAGTACGCACATCAGCGCAAAAATAAAAACTGCATACCCTATATACACCGCTATGGTGTAGGTGGGGTGGCTGCCCTCCAAAATCGGCAGCAGTGTGTTGCTTATAAACTGGTACGAAATTGCGCTAACACCCAAAATAGCAAAGTTTATAAAAACGGTAATCACCACGGCTTTTAGTAGCTCGGATGCGCCTTTGCTTGTGAGCGCAAATGTATTTTGTAAGTATTTTTTCATTATGCGTCTACCTCGCTTTCATTCCAGATAAAGGCGTTGTTGTACTCTTCCCACATCTTGCTGTATAGCCCTTTTTGGTCCACAAGGCTTTGGTGGGTGCCTTGCTCTATGGCTTTGCCGTCTGCAATTACATATATCTTGTCTGCGTTTTTCACGGTAGAAAGCCTGTGCGCAATTATTAAAACGGTTTTGCCTTTTGCAAGCTCGCTCATTGCCAGCTGAATTTGGTGCTCGTTTTCAGGGTCGGCAAAAGCGGTGGCTTCGTCTAGCAGAATAATAGGCGCGTCTCTAAGAATAGCCCTAGCCAGCGCAATTCTTTGCGCCTCGCCACCCGAAAGGTAAACGCCTTTTGTGCCGTAAACTGTGTGCACACCGTTTGGCAGCTTAGCAATAATATCCTCGCACCGTGCGGCCTTAAGCGCAATGTTAACTTCTTCTATAGTGGCGCTTGGCTTGCCTTCGCGCAGGTTATCTAAAATGCTGGCCTTATATAAATTTGTGTTTTGAAACACAAACGAGATGTTTTTCATAAGCTCGGCGTTGTCAATATCGCGCACATCAACCCCGCCAATCTTCACGCTGCCGCTCTGCGCGTCCCAAAAGCGGGGGATAAGCGTGGCCAGTGTGGTTTTGCCGCCACCCGACGGCCCCACAAACGCCACAGTTTGCCCGTGGGCAATGCTAATGGATACATCATCCACCGCTTTTTTGTTGGCACCCGGGTAGGTGAACGAGATGTTTTCCATGGTTATATCGGCGCCGTTTGGCACCTTTGGGGTGGCAGGCGGCTGCAAAGCTTTTTCCGCCATCAGGCTTTCTATTCTGCTGGCGGCGTCGCTTGCAAGCATGGAGTGCTGCATCACCCACATTATTTTCATAAGCATCAGCGAGGCAATGGGCGTGAAGATTAAATAAAAGAAAAAGCTCAAGAAAAAGCTTGTCATGTCGCTTTGGCCGCCAATTAGCAAAATGGCGGAAAACACCAAAAATATAGGTGCGCTGGCAAGAAAAACCTGAAACAGCGTCATGGGCATTCTCATGCGGTAAGAGTACTGCGAAACATATGTTTTATATGTTTGAATAATGTCGTAAAACCGCTCAAACGAAAACACGCTTTGGTTAAACGTTTTCACAACGGGTATGCCGCGCACATATTCTGTGGCCTCGTTGTTCATATTTTCAAGCGCAGATTGATACTGCTGTATGCGCGCCGGCTGGTCTTTGCCCATGCCCGACATCATCGAGACCGCCGCCAAAACAATGGGAATAAGGCTAACCAGCCCCAGCCGCCAGTCAAACACAAAAAACACCGCTATAACCGCAATAGGTGTAATATATGCGCCCACCATGTCCGGCAGCTGGTGGGCAAGATATGTTTCGGTGGCGCCGGCGCTGTCGCTTATAATGCGGCGCAGCTTGCCGCTGCCGGTGCTGCCAAAAAAGCCAAGCGGCAGCGTCATAATATGGCTAAGCGCTGCCTTGCGCATGTTTTTGGCTATGCGGTATGCCGCAATATGCGTGCACATTAGCGCCAAAAGGTAAATGGTCATTGCCCCAAGTGCGCTGCCCACCGCAAGCCAAGCATAGCGCTCTATGCTATCGGTTAGGGTAATGTTTGGGTAAATGTGAATTATTTCGCTCACACCAAGGTAGATAAAAATAACTGGAAATATCAACATAACGGCGCTTATCCCCGATAAAATCATGCCAACAATTGTTAAAAATTTGTGGTTTCCCGCAAACACAAACAACCTAGACAAAAGCGGTTTTTGCTTTTCTTTTTGCATTTTTTTGCTGCTCCTTTTATAAAATATTGGTGCTTGTTGTGCCAAGCGTTAGTTAGTAATGGCTAACTATATCTTAAAAAATATAAGGAGCTACGCCCCTCATATTTTAAAAACCCATAAACTACTGCTCCAGTATTTCTTTGGTGCCACTATAGTAAAACCTTTGCACCTTAGCAATGTATTCAAGCGCCTCTTCACGGCTTAGGTCGTGGTGAATTGCCTCCAGCATGTTGCTTAGCCCACTGCTTGCAATAACATGAATAAAAAACCGGTTAACCTTGTTTAGCTCAAAGCCGCTGCCCTCTATTGCCTTAATGGTAGATTGCTCTTCCACCTCCACCATTTGGTGCACAAAGTTTTCGTACTTTGTACCGCCTGCGCAGCAAAACAGCAGCTTTGCCAGCTCAAAGTGTTGGTACAAATAATCCAAAACAGCAAATGTGCCCTTGCCCATAGCCTCGTTGTCGTCGGCGCTGTCAAAATCGTAGCTGCTGGCCACATCGTTGTGTAGCTTAATGTATAGCTCAAGCAGCGTTGCCGCAAAATCGCCAACAATAGCTTCAAAAAGCCCGTCCTTGCCGTTAAAGTGGTTATACACAGCCCCGGTGGTGGCTTTGGCGTTGGTAGCTATTGTTCTTAAATTTGCGCCGGCAAAGCCGTTTGCAAGAAACTCCTGCGCGGCACAAGCAAGTATGCGCTCTTTTGTTTGCTCAGACGAATAGCTCAAGCGGCTCACCTCACATAACAAGATTATGTCCAGTAACAAAGTTATCATTTTTTTTATAGCTTGTCAACACCCAAAACTATTGACAAATATAAACCCAATAGTATATATTAACAAATAGGGTTAGCTTTAGCTAACTGCGCAAACCGCAATGCTACCTTTTTTGCAAGCGGCTTATTTTATGGCATGCAGTTAACTGCGGCTAACCAAATCACATAAACAAACAATTGCAACCACCTAAAATAGTTTGGAGGCTGCCAGCAGATATGATAACCGAAAAAATGTTAATAGAACATTGCGCCCTAACGTTATCGTCCCTTAAAACAGCCAGCCTGTTTACCGTAAAATTTTTTGATGCACACAGCCTTAAGGCCGCCATAGATTTTTGGAACAATAAATTTGCCGACAGAGGCGTTGCGCTAAAACTGCTTAAGGTAGGGCAGCGGGCCGCGCTTGTGTACCTTTATCGGCAAGACATGCTCATGGCCGATATGGCCGATAAAGATGCTAAAAGATTGCTTTTGCAGCATGGATACGACAGCCTTGGCGTTGCGGCAGCCATAGACAAACTAGCCCAAAGGCTGTGTAGCTATAATGAGTTTCCGCACGAGATAGGCTTGTTTTTGGGCTACCCGCCAAAAGATGTAGAGGGCTTTATATGCAACGATGGCAAAAATTGTAGCCTGTGCAAGTACTGGAAGGTATATGGCGAAAAAGACGAAGCGCTGCAAACATTTGCAAGGTTCGACAAATGCAAAGCCATATATAAAAAGCTTTGGCTAGACGGCCGAGATATTATGCAATTGACTGTTAAAAAACAAGCAGTTGCTTGATATATATAAACCATTTTAAAAGGAGAGTTATATTATGGGCAAGGTAGCGGTAGTATACTGGAGCGGAACAGGCAACACTGAGGCCATGGCAAACTATATAGCCGAGGGCGCTAAGGCCAAAGGCGCAGAGGTGGATGTATTTACCTGCGACGCCTTTAAAAAAGACATGGTAGCAAACTATAGCAGCATTGCTTTTGGGTGTCCTTCTATGGGCGCAGAGGTTTTGGAAGAGTCTGAGTTTCAGCCAATGTGGGACAACGTTAAAGCCAGCCTAGCGGGCATAAACGTGTTGCTGTTTGGCTCTTATGGCTGGGGCGACGGCGAGTGGATGCGCAACTGGGAAGAAGAAACCTCTGCTAAAACGGTGGAGACTTACATGTGCAACGAAACGCCAGACGCAGAGGCTCAAGCAGCCTGCAAAGCATGCGGCGAGAGCCTTGCATAAAACAGCTTTTAGCAAAATTTAATATAAGAAAACCCAAGGGGGCGGCTCTTGGGTTTTCTTTGTTGTGGGGGATAAGCAGATGCAAAAAGAAACAAAAAGGGCGTTAAACGCATCCAGGCGGCTGCTGCTGGATACCGAAAAAACAGAGGGGCAAATAGCCAAAATTTTATACGTTTCCGAAACATACCTAAGGCAGTTGTATCTGCAAAAATTTGGTATGCCACCTAAAAGGTACATAAGGCGGGTAAAGCTAAAAAAAGCTAAAACATTGCTGCGAACCACAAGTAAAAGCGTTAGCGAAATTGCATACGATATGGGCTATATTAACGCAAGCAAGTTTACCGAAGCGTTTAAAACCGCCCATGGCATAACCCCCTCTGAGTACCGCAAAACCCTACGCCAAAAATAAAATATGCGGTTTTGGAGTGGAAAAAATACCGTAAATCACCCATAATTAATTAACTGATTACTAAGGAGGTACAAAAGATGTTAACTTTTATTACTAAACAACACAAACTCATATTTGCAGCAGGTGCGGCAGTAGGGCTTGCTATTTGTGGCCTTCTTAAAGCCCCTAAAACTCGCGAGCTTGCGGTTAAAGGTGTTGCGGGCGGCCTTTTATTAAAGGATAAAATTCTGGAAACTGCGGCCAACATTAAAGAAGAAGCAGACGATATCTGCGCCGAGGCAAAAGCTACCGCAAAAGACGAGTGCGATTGCGGCGATAGCTGCGCTTGCGAGCAGGCATAAAATGGCCTGCGGCCACTCGCTAATAACAAACAAAGGCAAAGCGCCTAAAGTAGCGCTAATGGGCGGCGCATGCGCAGCGGCTGCTGCCCGATATAAAGGAAAAAGTTATGAAGTATCACATAGTGTGTGATAAGCCCCAAAGGCTTCGAGTTCGCTTTGGTAAATATGTTATCAGCAAGGAGCAGTCTTACGGGTTATCCGAACTGCTCCTTTCTTTAACAGGCGTTAAAAACGTTTTTGTAAACCATGTTAACGGCTCGGTACTTATCGAATACCACAAAAAAGAAACAAGAGCGCAGGTTTTGGGCACGCTTTCGGCCCTTAAACTCTCAAAGATAAAAAGCGTAGAGCTAACACAAGCGCAAACAGCCGCCGATTCAGAAAAAGAAATTAAAAATAAAATCATAGTGCACTGCGCCGCACACCTTGCAAGGCGCTTGTTTTTACCGGCCTTTCCGCACAGAGTGTTCACCATAGCAAGGGCAGCCACCTATATTGCGGAAGGCTTTAAAGCGCTGGCCAGCAAAAGGCTTAGCGTAGAGGTTTTAGACGCAACAGCTATTGGCGCCTCTGTTTTGTCCAAAAACTACAGCACCGCCTCGTCCACAATGTTTTTGCTTGGGCTGTCAGAGCTATTGCTGGAATATTCTAACCTTCGTGCAAAACATGCCTTGGCTAAGAGCCTCACAATTAATGTAGATAAAGTTTGGCTTGTAAAAGACGGTGCAGAAATAAGTGTCCACCATAGCGAAATTGCCATAGGAGACGTTATTCGCATTCGCAAAGGCAGCTTAATACCTATAGACGGCACCGTTGTGCGTGGTGATGCATTGATAAACGAGGCCACCATAACGGGCGAGCCTATCTCGGTACACAAGCATACCTCCGCCACGGTTTTTGCAGGCACTGTGCTGGAAGACGGCGAGATTGATGTGGAGGTTTTAAGCCTACAAAGCGACTCGCGGGTAGCAAAAATTATTAGCCTTATAGACACAGGCGAAAAAGAAAAAGCCTTGGTGCAGGGCCGCGCAGAGCGCCTTGCCGACGACATAGTGCCAATGAGCTTTGGGCTGTTTTTTGCCACACTGCTTTTTACAGGTAGCATAACACGGGCGCTGTCGGTACTTATGGTGGATTTGTCGTGCGCTATAAAGCTAACCACCCCAATAACCATCATCTCGGCGCTTAAAGAGAGCGTAAGCCGCAACATTTTAGTTAAAGGTGGCAAGTACCTAGAGCTTGTGTCTAAGGTAGACACCGTTGTTTTCGATAAAACAGGTACCCTTACAAATGCTGTGCCAAAGATATCTAAGGTTATTACGATAAACAAAAAATACTCGCAGGATGATGTGCTTAAAATTGCAGCATGCCTAGAGGAGCATTTCCCGCATAGTGTTGCGGCGGCAATTGTAAGCGAGGCCAAACATAAAGGCCTGCACCACCCCGAAAAACACGGCAAGGTAGAGTACATAGTAGCGCACGGCATAGCTAGTATTTATAACGAAAAACATGCGGTTATAGGCAGCAAGCATTTTGTTTTTGAAGATGAAAAGGTGCCATATCCTGCCAAAAAAGAACAGCAGATAACCTCCGAAATCGGTAACGACAGCGCCGTATACCTTGCGGTGGATAACGAGCTGGTAGGTATCATCTGCATAAACGACCCTCCGCGCAGCGACGCAAAATTTACAATAAACCTACTAAGGCGCGAGGGTATAAAACATGTGGTTATGATTACCGGCGACGGCGAGAGCAACGCAAAGCACACAAGCGAGCTTTTGGGAATTGATAAATATTATGCCTCTGTTTTGCCCGACGGCAAGGCCGCCATCATTGAAAAAATGAAGGCCGAGGGCCACACCGTACTAATGGTGGGCGACGGAATAAACGACGCCCCGGCGCTAAGCGTGGCCGACGTTTCGCTTACGCTCAACGGCTCGTCCGATATTGCAAGAGAGGTAGCAGACATATCGGTGCTGTCGCACGAGCTCACCAAAATAGTAGAGGCGCGCAGGCTTTCTAAAAAGCTAATGCAAAAAATATATAGGCAGTACGGAATAATAGTGGCGTTCAACACAGCGCTTATCATTCTAGGTGTTTTTGGCGCAATAACGGTAAGCACCTCTGCGTGGCTGCACAACGCTTCCACCATTGCGCTCAGCTTAACATCGGCAAGACCTATAGCAAAAAAGGAAGACACAATCAAATTTTTGGAGGTAGGCGAAGATGAAGCAACATAAGTTTTGGTCTTATTTGGCGGTGTTTGCCATGATAATGTGCATTTGGACAGGCTATACCCATAAATAATATACCCATAAATAAAGCGGTGGCGGTGATTATAAAATCACTACCACTGCTTTTATAAAGCGTTAATTTTATATAGTAACTCCGCCAACAAGGCATGTTTTGGCACGCATAGCACCCACGGTGAATAATATTGCACTAACAACAAAAACATGTTAAAATTCCAGTGCGCTGCGCATAGGCGCAGAAACATGCAACACCTTGCTGTGTGCCGCCCGCCATAGGCGCTGCATATAGCCTTATAAAATCCATTGCGCAATATTTAGCCGCGTACTTAAAGGCTGTGTTGTGATACCGTAGGAGAAAGAATTTGCAAAAGGAGAACGGATGAGCAAAAACTTAAACTTAAGCGAGGGCAAGGTGGCCTCCACGCTACTAAAATTCACAGTGCCAATCTTGTTTTCGCTGGTGCTGCAAGTCACATACGGCTCGGTAGATTTACTAATTGTAGGCAGGTTTGCCGAGGCAGGCGATTTGTCTGGGGTAACTATTGGCAGCGAGCTTATGTTTACCATTACAGCCTTTTGCACAGGCCTTTCAATGGGCACAACAATACTTATAGGCCGCTACATTGGCGCAAACCAAAAGGACATGGTGTCTAAGGTTATCGGCAACAGCATTGTCATTTTTTTTGTGTTTGCAGCGCTTGTTACAGCCGGCATACTACTTGGCAGCAATGTCATTATAGCACTAATGCAAACTCCGGCAGAGTCGCTGCTACCAACAAAAAACTACCTGTTTTTTTCAGGTATCGGGGCTGTGTTTATAGTTTCGTACAACGTGCTGGGTAGCATTTTCAGAGGCGTTGGAGATTCGTCCACACCGCTCATTGCGGTAGCTATTGCCTGCGTAATAAACATTTTGCTGGATTTATTATTTGTTGCATATTTTGATATGGGCGCCGGCGGCGCGGCGGTAGCTACCATGCTTGCGCAGGGCTTTAGCGTGCTTTTGTCGCTACTACTGCTGCGAAGGCGGGCGCTGCCGTTTTCTCTTACAGCAAAAGACCTTGCGCCAAAAGCGCCGCTGGTAAAAGAAATAATAGCGCTTGGCCTGCCTGCGGCGCTGCAAACACTATTAACCCGAATTTCATTTATGAGCATCACCGCAATTTTAAACACGTTTGGCGTGGTTGTATCGGCGGCGGTGGGAATTGTGGGTAAGATAACAGGTATAATAATGCTTGTTCCGGGTGCGTTTATGCAGGCAATGTCTGCCTTTACCGCCCAAAACCACGGCGCAGGCAGGCTAGACAGAGCAAAGCAGGGCCTTAAATACAGCATACTAATTTCGCTGGGGGTAAGCCTTTGTGCGGCGTATGTTTCGATATTTCACGGTACACTGCTTGTGGGTATTTTTACAAGCGACGCTGCAATTATAGAGCAGGCGCAGCTGTACCTAAAAATATACGCAGTAGACACAATGCTGGTAGCTGTTTTGTTTTCTATGGTAGGCTTTTACAACGGGTACGGCAAAACAAGATTTACAATGCTGCAGTCCCTCTCGGGCGCATTTTTGGTGCGCATACCGCTAACATTTTTTTTAAGCAGGCTGCCAAACACAAACCTGCTAATTACCGGTATAGGTGTGCTTGTTGCCACATCTGCCCAAATATTAATATGCGTAGTATACTACAGCATTCATTTCAGGCAAAAGCGCCCGCAGTAGTAAGGCGGCCGCGCCGCGCCATACATACTGCCACACACAAATAAAGCACCCGCATTTGCGGGTGCAAATTTTGTGTAGGCGTATGGGGGGGTATTAAACAAAAGCCCCCCACCTTATTAAGGCAGGGGGCAAAAACTCTAAAACTCCAAATATTTAGGCGGAAACCCGTCGGC
>CAYJEW010000024.1:0-26610 GCA_964369525.1 uncultured Oscillospiraceae bacterium
GAGTTTTGATTTGTAGTGTATAACTAAATGGTGTAAGGATTTGCCTAGCGGCTAGGGTAACGGGAGTTGAACACACATCGCCTGTGAGCGGCGCATTTTGGTGATTTTCGCCTTTTCGTCCTTGCCTTGCGCCAGCAAGGCAGCGTCCTCAGCACCTAAAATCCCTCAAAAATCGCACCCTCACAGGTGCATAGCAGTTTTTACCTGCGCATTTCTCTCTTAGATAATGAAAATTGTGCAGGGAATACTTTCCGTATTCGCAAGCAATTTGAAGAAATATAAGGGGAAATGCGTAAATAAAAACCGATGTAGGTTCAATTCCCGTTACCCTACTGTTTTTGCAGGCGGATATCCTTGCCGAAAACACGGATAAGCTCGCAGCTACCCAGCAGGCGCGAGGCTACCTTTTCGTCGTACCTGCGTTCTAGCAGTTCTTGGCTGGTGATGTTGGTTGTGTAGATGGTTGGGCGGCGGCCCATGCGGGTATTTACAAGGTCGTAAATCATGCTACGCACACGCGCGTCTAAAAATTCTACGCCTAAATCGTCCAGTACCAAAAGCTGTGCATTAAGCATCGACTGGTAAAGGCCGGTTGCATCGGGATTATTGCGAATTTCGTCAAACACGCTTGGTGCGCTAACGTATATGACATCGTAGCCTTTTTCGATTACCACCGAGGCTATCGACAGCGCAAGGTGGGTTTTGCCAAGGCCTGCATCACCAAACATGTAAAGGCTCTGGCTACGGGGGCCAAAGCTATCGGCCCAGCGCACGCAGCGCTCGTACACCGCTTGCATTATCTCACGAGGGCGCACAACCGTGCCGCCGTATTCCATCTGTTGTGGGTATGCATCCAGCTTAAAGCTCTCGAATTTGCAAAGGCGAAGCGGCCCGCTTTGGTTTATCTCTTGCATGCGCATCTGCTTTACTTCTTGGTGCACACAGCTACAAACAGCGCCCTCCACAATGCCTTTGTCGCTACATATCTTGCAGCTGTAGTTTACATCTAATGCATCTTTAGGGCGGCCAAGTGCAACTAAAATGTCTGTTTTTTCTACGGCTAGGCGGTCCACCTTCGCCAATAGGTCGTCTGCTTCTTTTTTGCTACCAAGTGCAGCCAGCAGCGCCGCTTTGCTACCGGTTTCGGTTATGGTTTGCTCCAGCTGTAAAAGCTGCGGATGCGCAGCAAAAAGCTCGCCGCGGCGCTTTTCTGCCTCGGTTTCGGCTATCTGGCGCCTGCGCTGAGTTGCCTGCTGGGCTTTTTGATATAACTGTTTGCGTTGCATATATTTTTCCGCCTTTTGGTGGTGTGTGCCAAGCCAAAGCTATATAATCTGAACTCGTTTTTTATTTAGCCCGAAACAAAAAAATACCTAACAAAAGACCTCTGCACTGCATTAACTTTGGTTACTGCCTTTGCTTTTTTCGTCTGCCGGCACATAGCTTGTAATATTTGCCAGAAGGTCTTGTTTGAACGTGGGGGCGCTTCGGGTGGAGCGTAGGTTGTGGTTTTCATTGCCTTGCGCTAAATCTCGCGGTGTTTTGTAGCCTTTGCCGTGCCAATTTTTTAAAACACCTGCAATGTAGCGAATATCGTTATGCTTATCGCCTGCGCTCATGCGGGCCTGCTCTATCATATCTATCTCGTAGCCATATTCTTCAAACCATATAGCAATTTTTTTCTTGTCGGCAAGTGTGAAGGGGTCCCATTTAAGGTTCATGCGTTCGGCCAGCTGCTGCTCACGCTGTTCTCGCTTGGCCTGTAGGCGCAGATAGCTGTCTGCGTCATCGCAGCTGTTTATGCCATTTTTGCGCCATCCAAACAAGACCTTCTCGGCATATTTTGCGCTGGTTGCACCTCGTTTGGCGGCCTCGGCAGCGGCTGTTAGTATTAGGTCTGCCGCGAAATTATCTTGCACATACAGCGAGACAAATATGTTAATGTCGCTCTCGCTCAAAATGCAGCCGTATACCCGCTGTAGCTCACCTACAAGCAGACCCAGGGTTGCATCATTGCTGCTTGCTTTTGCAACCTCTCGGGTTGTTAGTCTTTTGGGTTTTGGTGCTATGGGTAGCGGCTGCGCTTGGGGCGGTGTGTGGTTTTCTAAAACGCCTGCGCCTTCCCAGTATTGAAGGGCGGCATCTACCTGCAGGCGAGAAAGCCCCAATGCCTGAGCCACCTGCGAAGCCTCGGCACCGCCGCTACCTAAAATGTACAGCGCCACACGAAAGCGGGCGTCGTCACTACCTGCGGAGGCAAGCCGCGAAAATACAATCTGCGGCACCGCCACAGTGTCGCCGGATATTTTTGTGGGTTTATACATAGCGGTGCCTCCTTTGTGTATTTTAGCATTAGCCAAAACAGCAGCAATTTATGCTGTAACAAATAGCTGAGCTTTTTAATATTTTGCCTTAAATATTGTACCACAAAAAGCATGTTTGCAAAAGAGGCGCGCTTTAATCTTTCGGGTGATTTTGCACATAAAAAGCCTTCTTTGCCCTGTGTGGCAAAAAAGGCTTTTTGCTTATGTTTAGCAATGCCGCAGCTGATAATTGATTTAAAATTTAGTTGCAACATACTTGGCAAACAGGCTATGCCCTGCGGCGGCGCGCCATTGTTACGCGGTCGGCCAGCATGGCTATAAATTCCGAGTTTGTGGGTTTGCCTCGCAACGAGTGCACTGTGCTGCCAAAATAAAAGTTTAACACTTCGATGTCTCCCCTGTCCCACGCTACTTCTATGGCGTGGCGGATAGCACGCTCTACCCTGCTGGCGGTGGTGCTATGCGCTACGGCAATATCGGGATATAAAATTTTTGTTATTGCGTTAATGAGGGCCGGCTCTTCGATAACCATCATTATCGCATCGCGCAAAAAGCGATAGCCTTTAATGTGGGCCGGCACGCCTATAGTACGCAGCATGTCGGTAACCATATCTTCGGATTTCATGGTGTCGCCCTCGGAGCTTTGCGATGTGCCACGCCCAAAGCCAAGCAGCACCCTGTACGCCAATGCGGTAATGTCGAACGGTTTAAGAAAGTAAAATGAAAATCCACTTTCCATCACTTCTCGTTCCAGCTCTTCGTTTTGAAAAGTACCTGTGACGTAAAACATGGTTTTAGCTTCAGGATAATTTTCTTCATACCTATTTTTTAGCGAAATTGCATCCATGCCAGGCATAAATACATCTAAAAGTACTGCATCGGGGCGCTGCTTTACAATTTCGGAGTAAGCCACAACGCCGTTGCGGGCACACACAACTATATCTACATTATGCGCCGGCAACATCTCTTTACAAAGACGTGATAGCTCGGGCGAGGTATCTGTCATTAAAAGTTTAACCTTATTTTCCATTGGTCAGCACCTCCTTTCTTAAAAAATTTCAATCATATTATATTCATCTCCACGCCGGAGATGGGCTTTATTTACTATGTTGCCTCAGTATACCATGCATATTAAAAATGTAGCAATAAATATTTTTCGACCTATTTCGACACAATATGAGATTTTACCTGTATTGTTTTCATTGCTCGTACACTTTTTGTGTTTTAATGGGGGTATTTTGTAATATTATGTCGGATTTAGTCAAACAAAAACATAGGCTGTTTTACCTGCCATGAAGCTTTTTGCACGCGCTGAACACTCATAACAAGGCCTATTGCAAAAAATACGGTTAGCACCGAACTGCCACCTGCCGAAAAAAGCGGCAGCGTTATGCCGGCCACCGGCAGCAGCATTAAGTTCATGCCAACATTCACCACTATTTGAAATGCAAGCATGGCAAACACACCCACACATACAAAGCTGCCTACATTATCTGCAGCTTTTGCTGCGGTATGAAGTACCTTACCGAGCAGCGCAAAAAATATGCCCAGCAGAAGCACACTGCCCACAAACCCACAGCTTTCGGCAAAGTAGCTGAAGATAAAATCGTTTTCCATACGGGGTACATAATTGTGCTGCGGTTGCATAAGGCCAAGCCCCCATACCCCGCCATCTTGTATGGCAGCTCGCGCCTGCAGCTGCTGGTACATGATGTCGTTTGCAAACGCTTCCGGGTTAAACAGCCCTAAGATACGATTACGCTGGTACTCGCCCAAAAAGTCGTTCCATATAAACGGTGCGGCTACCGCAACGGCCGCTGTGCCGGCTGCAACAACCCAGCGGTTTAGCCCCGCTGCCACCAGCATAACAAAACCTATTACCAAAAACACCAGCGCTGTGCCGTCATCACCTTGCAGGTGAACAAGCACGGCGGGCGCCAGCATATGCGCCAAAATGGGCAGTATTGTTTTGGGGCGGTTTAGCGTATTACGGGCTGTCGCAAGGTGGCTTGAAAAGGTAAGAAAAAAACTAATTTTCGCAAGTTCTGTTGGCTGCAGGCTTGCACCAAGCGGCAGGCCTATCCAGCTTTGGCTGCCTGTGCCGGCCGGTGCATAGCCTATACCTGGCACAAACGTTAGCAACACCAGCCCCCAGCATATTACATGCATCGGCCAAAATTTGGCCAGCTTGTTATAGTTTATCTGCGAAAACACCAGCGCACCAAAAAGCCCGCCTGCGCCTGCCAGCATCTGCGCAAGTGCAGGGCGCCAGTTGTTGAATGCGCCCTCCAGCCCCATGTTGCCGTAAATTGCAATGCTAATCAGCGTAACAATAGACATGCTAATAAGCAAAACACAGATGCCAACATACCAATAATCAATGCTTTTTATGCGATGTTTTAACTCTGGCAGTATCTGCCTTTTTTGTGAAAAACCAGTCATAATAAAGCTCCAAGCTTATAGTTTTATGATTCATAAGGTGTCCAAACAAAAAACACAAACGTAATTTACGCAATATTTTTTCCTTGCTGCTACTTAAAGCACAATTATACTACCAGCGCTTATATTAAGCAACAATTATCATACGTGCGCAACATTAAGCCTTGGGGTTTTAATTTTCAGCGTCAGCATCGGCAATTATTTGTGCATTATTACAGAATTTCTACACAAAATTACAAAATATCTGTTGACTTTCGCATATGCTACAGATACAATATAAGGGATTAAAACAGAGGTGGCACAGCTTGCATGAAAGAACCGGTAACTACGGCGCAACTAGAAGCGGCTAGGCGCGGCAACGAAGCCGAGCTGGCCGCTGTTATTGCACGCTTTATGCCTGCAATACACAAAATGGCACGCAAAGCCACCGGCCCTGGGCTTGACTTTGAAGATGCCGTCCAGGAGGGCATTATTGGCCTATTTTCTGCTATAGAACACTTTAAGGCAGACCGTACTGTAGCGTTTTCCACCTATGCTACCACCTGCATTTATAACTCGGTTCTAAGCGCCAAGCGCATGGCCGAGCGCAAAAAACATACCCCCCTAAACCACAGTGTGCCTATATCTACCCAGCATACCGTTGCCGGGCCGGAAGAGCGCACCATTGCTAACGAACAAGTGCTTTTGGCATTTGAAAAAGCACGAATGCTGCTTTCGCCTTTAGAAAAAACCGTGCTACGCCTATACCTGCACGGATACAGCTACAAGCAGATAGCCAAACGAATTCAAAAAAGCGAAAAGGCGGTTGAAAACGCGCTTTTCCGTATGCGGCAAAAGCTGCGCTGAACTTGTTGCCTCGGGGGGGACCCGTTGAGCATATTATATGCCCCAGCAATTAAATGTCTGGCATGGCATCTGCCTAATTACGGCATTGCCAAAACGACGCTTTAATCCTTATGCGGGCAAATTTGATTTGTGAGGAGACGTAGTATGTACGAAGACAAAAACATTGTTTGTAAAGATTGCAGCAACGACTTTGTGTTCACCGCAGGTGAGCAGGAGTTTTATGCCAGCAGAGGTTTTGAAAACGAGCCTCAGCGCTGCAAGCCCTGCCGCGACAACCGCAAAGCTAACGGCCGCGGCGCACGCGAGATGCACAAAGCTGTATGCGCTCAGTGCAAACAGGAAGCCACCGTGCCCTTTAAACCTCGCGAAGACCGCCCCGTATACTGCAGCGATTGTTTTGCCCAGATGAAAGAAGAAGGCGCAATGGCATAGCATTTTTTTACAAAAACAAACAAAAAGAAGTGGCGCACTGCATGTGTGCTACTTCTTTTTTTAATATGCGGCAGCTCTATTTGTGAAATATTTATAAATATTTCATGATTATTCTCTCTGTTTTAGGTAATATTGCCATTATATTTCTCTAAATACATGCAGTATGTCAATAGTAATATGGTTTTGTGCGTGGTAGTATGATGATAGCACTAGGAAATGAGGTGAGTCCAATGTTCCAGAATGAAGAGCCCATTCAGTTGGGACAGGGCGAGTAACCGAGCAACAACGCTAAACATCATACTGTTATGATTCGCTAGCAGCAGCAAAACAAAAGCCAAGTTTATGGCAGCGCATTTGAGAATTATCATGCAGGTTCAATATGTACTTAATTTATGCTTGCAAGAGCGTGTGCATTATACCGTTAGCGCTTAGTAGGCAGATTGTTGCAAAGCTACCGTGCTTGTAAAACATGTGTGCCGAAGCCCTACGCCTTTTAAGTGGGGCTGCAGTAAAGCTAAGTTACAATACACACATTGGGTTTATACATTACAGGCAAAGGTTGCAACAGTACCAAGTTTTTAAAGATGCGTATGCCTTCTTAAGTAATTTTGATAGTGATTTATGAGCAAAAGTTGCGCTTGCTGCAGATTACAAATTGAGCAGATGTATGCTCGACTCGCACTGCTTTTTTGGATGGAGCCGGTGACAAATGGCCGGTATGGCGAATTTAGGGGTGTTATACAGCATTGCCTTGCGAGTACGTGCAATTTTACACCATGCAGATGATGTTGTGACCTAAATTTCGCTTATAGTGTTCCATTTACAAGACCGCACGGCTACATGCTAAGTACTGCTCTTGGCCGATGCACCAAAAGGCCTATGCGCACAGCGCTTTGCACCGAGATTTGGCGGGCAAAGCAGTGAGGGCTAGATGTAAGTTATATTGTTCAATGTCCAACGTTCCATGTACGATGTTCAACGTACGGCAACGCGCATAGGGTACAAAACTGTGGCGATGGTCGCAGACTGTAGAACCTGTTTGGAAATTACGGAGAAAGAGCACCAACCGCTGTATTGGCACAAATTGCAATATGGCAGATGTTAAGCAAGTAGTAAGAGTCAAATAACCACATCCGGTATACCCGGTGTATCGGCCAACTTAGAGCTTGCGCTAAAGTTCTTTTGAAAGGTTCGGCTAGGTTAGGTTTTGATTCTAAAGAAAGGTTCAAGCCGTTGCGGGATAGATGACTTGCCCTGTATGATTGAACAGCCCGTTCATGGGCAGACGACCGAATAAGATTTTACAGACAGACAACTGAATAGGACAACAGCGAAGTCAGGAGATGTGAGAATTTGCATCTCCTGACTTTTTGTGTTTGGATGAAAATTTATGTGTGCGTTAGCTATACAGGTTAAGTGCGTTCTTAGGTGCATATTATTCTTTTGGGGTATCGAGGCAAGGCGCTTGAGCTTTACCCCAGCTCGTCCAGCCGCAGGCTTTTTTTAATGCGCTTGCCTGTGGGGGTGGTGGCAATGCCGCCTTGCGCGGTTTCGCGCAGGGTTTGCGGCAGGCTGCGCCCTACCCTAGCCATGGCTTCTATTGCTTCGTCTGGCGGGATAACAGAATTTTGGCCTGCAAGCGCCATATCGGCGCTGAGCAATGCGTTAACTGCTTGCGACGCATTGCGAAAAGAGCACGGCAGCTGTACAAGCCCTGCCACGGGGTCGCACACAAGGCCCATGCAGTTCATTAGCGTAATTGACACGGCACTGCCTATCTGCTGAGGAGTTCCACCTGCAACATGTACTGCGGCCGCTGCCGCCATAGCTGCCGCAGCGCCGCACTCGGCCTGACAGCCCGCCTCGGCGCCACTAACAGACGCATTGCGCGTAATTATTGCGCCTATACCGCCTGCTACTAATAATGCATCGAGTATCTGCTGGTACGAAAGGTCTTTTGCCTCGGCAATTGTAATAAGCACCGCAGGTAGCACACCGCAGGCGCCCGCCGTGGGAGCTGCACATATGCGCCCCATGGCAGCGTTTACCTCGCTACAAGACAGAGCCAGCGCCATTGCACGGTTTAGCGCGCTGCCTGTATAACCACCTTTGGGCGCATATTTGTTTTGCAGTGCGGCTTGGCCGGAGATTAAACTGCCTGTCATATTCTGTGGGGTGTTTAACGCTTTTTCGGCAGATGCCTGCATTACCTGCCAGCGCTCTCCCAGCATATCGAAAATTTGCTCGCGGCTACGCCCGTGCTGCTCTTGCTCGGACTGTAGCACAACGTCTGCAATGCTACCTGCTCGAACTGCGGCGCTTTGCAATTGTTCAAAGTTATGGTACATCCACTACCACCACCTGTTCTACATATTGTAGCTGTTGCACCTGCTGTTGCACCTGCTGTGGTACAGCTTCGTCTACTACAAACATTGCGCTGGCGTTGCCGCCTTTGCCGATGCGGGACAGCCTGAGCACGGCGATATTTATATGGTTATCTGCCAATATGCGGCTTACATCGCTTATTACGCCCGGGCGGTCTAGGTGCTGTACTATCATTGTAGGGCGCTCGGCTAGAAGTTTTGTGTCAAAATCGCCTATGCGGCGTATCTCTATGCGCCCGCCACCAATTGACGCACCCCAAACCTCGGTTGTGGTGCCATCTTGGTGGGTGAAGGTGATATGAGCGGCGTTTTCGTGCAGATGCTCCAGCTCTTCGGGGTAAAAGCGAGTCTTCAGGCCACGCTGCTGTGCAAGGCTTTCGGCGCAGCTAATCTGCTCGCTATCCGGCGCTAGCCCCATAACGCCTGCCACTAGGGCTTTGTCGGTGCCATGGCCGCGGAATGTTTTTGCCAGCGAGCCTGATAGGCCAAATTCCACCTTAGAAAACGGCTTGCCCGCAATGCCCGCCGCTACGCTTGCAAGCCGTGCGGCGCCTGCCGTATGGCTGGACGACGGGCCCACCATTACCGGGCCGAGTATATCAAAAAGGCTGAGCTCCATACATATTCTCCTATCATGAAAATTGCTTTATTTTACTATACAAAGCTAAGCTGTGGTTTGTCAAACAAAAGAGGACTGCGGCTTTGGCGATATATAATAAATTTTAGGGCAATGCAGGTTTTTGCATTGCCCTTGGTGATTGAAGTATTTTAGTACGATTGTACTATTGCTATTTTTTTCTTTTGATGAAAATATCGGCTATTAGACCCGCCGCAAGCATTATCCAATAGCTTACAAGCCAAATTTGCCAGAGGTTGTTTGTTGTGCCGCCTGCGGGGTCTACCCCATTAGACTGGAACAAAAAGGCGATTATTAGTGCTAGTATATAGCCGAATGTGGCGGTAAGCGTTAGCACTTTTAGGTTTAGCAGGTAGGATATAACAAGCGATAATACTCCAAATATCGCTACTATTATTGCAGCGTCCGACCTGCCGTGAACATTGCTTAACGGGCTGTAGTGTAATAAGGCTACCGACAATGAAAAAATAAAGGCGGAGTACAGTATTTGCCCTTTTGTTGTGCGTAGTAGTTTTTTCATTTTAGCGCGCCCTTTCGCATCATGTGTAGGTTTTTTTACAGGGAATGGCCGCGGCGGAAAAGCATTTCTGCATTGATTTTATCACACGCCTGTACAATACACAAGCAAAAAAAACAGCGTAGTATCTAAGCTTAAGCGCTTAGATACTGCGCTATTAATATAGTATTGTAATTGTGATTTTGTGGCTCGCTATTCCTGCCTACTATAAATAAAGCTATATATTGCATCTACCGTTATATCTTCTTGCTGTTCAGCAGATATGGTTGCGTCGGGGTCGCCCGCTTGGCGGCCATAGTCGCCAAACTGGGCGTGGTTACCGCCTTCGATAATAACAATATTCTCGGTATAGGTAATGTATTCTTCAAGCTCTGAGTTGAAGGTGCCATACACCGTGAGCGAGCGCTCGGGTGGGTAATCGCCATACACATACCCACCAAGCACAATAAGGCCTTCCAGTTCCTCGCTGTTGGCCTCGGCATATGTTGAGGCCATTGCAGAGCCAAGCGAGTGGCCACCTATATAAAAATGTTCTATCTCCGGCATGCTTTGCATAATTTCGGTGGCAGCGTTTATATCAAAAAAAGCCATATTGAACGGCATTTCGACCAAAACAGTAATAATTCCTGCCTGCTCGGTTATTTTTTCCAGCAATGGCAGGTAAGCTACTGCCTCTACCTTTGCACCCGGATAGAAGATGAGTGCCGTATCGGTTGGCTCTTGTGGGGTGATAATGTAAATGCCTTCGTTTGCTTCTAGATTTTGCGAGTAACTTAAAATGGTTATGGCTCTAAATTGTGCGCTATAGTGGCCTGTGTTTAGATAAACAAGGCTCACCGCTAAAAGCACTGCCAGCACAACTATAACTATAACAAGCACAATTTTTATACGCTTTTGCTTTGCACTATTAATTTTAACCACCCCTTTTGTTAGGTTTTCTCCCCCTATATTACAACACTTTTTTGTAAAAAAAGCGTGATATTAATCATATGGATTAATATCACGCTGAAAAAATATGTGGTTTTTAAACTAACCTTCTTGCGATTGCTTAGCCTGCATGTCTGCCAAAGCGTCCTTACGGCTAAGGTTTATGCGGCCCTGCTGGTCAATCTCGGTTACCTTAACAAGCAGCTCGTCGCCCACCGCAACAACGTCTTCTACACGCTCTACACGTTTTGCATCCAGCTTAGATATGTGCACAAGGCCCTCTTTGCCCGGGGCAATCTCTACAAACGCGCCGAAGTTCATAAGGCGGGTTACCTTACCTTTGTAGATGGCGCCAATCTCGGGGTCTTCCACAATTGTTTTGATGGTGTGGATAGCGCGGCGTGCGTCTTCAATATCGATGGCCGATACATATACATGGCCGTCTTCTTCTATATCAATTTTGGCGTTATTTGTGGCAGAAATCTCTTGAATTACCTTACCACCTTTACCGATTACATCGCGGATTTTGTCTACGTCGATCATAATAGACAGCATCTTAGGCGCATATGGCGAAAGCTCTTCGCGGTGGGTGGCCAATACCGGGTTCATAACATCATTTAAGATGTGCAGGCGGCCCTGCTTACATTTTACAAATGCTTCTTCAATGATTTCGTAGGTGAGGCCATCTACTTTAATATCCATTTGAATGGCTGTGATACCCTCGGTGGTGCCGCCAACTTTAAAGTCCATATCGCCATGGAAGTCTTCCACGCCTTGAATGTCTACCATGGTCATCCAGCGCTCGCCCTCGGTAATAAGGCCGCAGCTAATGCCGGCAACAGGGCGTTTGATAGGCACACCTGCGTCCATAAGCGCAAGCGATGAGGCGCAGATGGATGCCTGGCTGGTGGAGCCGTTGGAAGAGAGAATTTCGCTAACTACACGCATAGAGTATGGGAACTCTTCCACCGTAGGCAGCATAGGCATTAGAGCTTTTTCTGCCAGTGCACCATGGCCAATTTCGCGGCGGCCCGGGCTACGGGGAGCGCGGGCTTCGCCTACAGAGTATGGCGGGAAATTGTAGTGATGCATATAGCGCTTGTTTGTGTCGGTGGAAAGGTCGTCTACAATTTGTGCGTCACGCATGGTAGACAGCGCCGCTACTGCAAGACACTGGGTTTGGCCACGGGTGAACATGCCGCTGCCGTGGGCACGCGGCAGCAAGCCAACCTCGGCGCCCAATGGGCGAATTTGGTTGATACCACGGCCGTCTACACGTTTGCCGTCGTCTAAAAGCCAGCGGCGCACAACATACTTTTGCATCTGATACATAATTTCTTCCACGACGCCCTCGCCCCACTCAGGTGCATAGCGCTCTGAAAGCTCTGCGCGAATAGGCACAAGGCGCTCGTCGCGCACGTTTTTGTCGTCTGTATCCATAGCGCCTTTGAAAGCATCGCCATACTCGGCCTTTACCTCGGCAATCAAATCAGCATCAAGACCCATTGGGGTAAACTCGACTTTAGGTTTGCCAACTTCGGCCACGATGGAATTGATGAATGCAATAACCTTTTTATCTTCTTCGTGGGCAAGTTTGATGGCGCGCATCATGTCGTCTTCGCTTACCTCATTTGCGCCTGCTTCTATCATTACAATTTTTTCAAGGCTTGCCGCAACTGTGAGCGACAATGTGCTTACCTCGCGCTGGGCCAGCGTTGGGTTAACCACCAGCTCGCCGTCTACCATGCCAACCATAACACCGGCTGTTGGGCCGTTCCACGGAATGTTGGACATGGACAATGCAAGCGAAGTGCCTATCATGCCGGCAACTTCTGCACTGCAGTCTTGGTCTAAGCTCATTACAGTAATTACCACCGCAACGTCGTTGCGCATGTCTTTAGGGAACAGCGGGCGAATTTGCCTGTCGATTACACGGCTTGTTAAAACAGCTTTTTCGCCCGGGCGGCCCTCGCGACGCATAAAGCTGCCTGGAATACGGCCAATGGCGTAGTGTTTTTCTTCAAAATCTACGCTAAGTGGGAAAAAGTCTATACCTTCTCTTGGGGTAGCGCTCATGGTTACGTTGCAAAGCACGCAAGTTTCGCCATAGCTTACAAAGCAGCTGGCGTTGGAAAGGCCCGACATTTTGCCGGTTTCCACAACCAGTGGGCGGCCTGCCAGCTCTGTTTCAAAGCGTTTAAAGTTTGGGTAGGTCATTTGTGCACTTGTGATATCCATATTCTTCTCCTAAATCTTTTGCAGGAGGCGAGCCATTAGCAATCAATACAGCGCTTTTTGTGCATTAAAGCGCCTTATTCATTGCTAAGCCTCGCTTACCCTTAGTTTAAAATACAGCCCGAAAGCGGGAGACAAGCCCCCGCTTTCGGGCAACAATAACTTATTTACGCAGACCCAGCCGCGCGATTAGCGCACGGTAGCGCTCTACATCTTTCTTTTGAAGATATGCTAGCAGGTTGCGCCTTTGGCCTACCATCTTTAGCAGACCACGGTTGGAGTGGTGGTCTTTTGGGTTTTGTTTGCCGTGGGCGGTTAGGTGGTTGATGCGAGCGGTAAGCAACGCTACTTGCACCTCGGGCGAGCCTGTGTCGCCTTCGCTACGGGCGTAGTCTTTAATGATGTCTTGTTTTGCTTGCATGGTAATAAATCTCCTCTTTTTTGCCTTTTAGGCTTTATTATTCACCTATAACGAAGCGGGGGTGCGTGCCTGCGGGCGCATGGCCCGTTTTTATGAGGATACTTGCCGCCCACTGCGCAAAGGTACTTGCATAGTTTATCATACTTGATGCTTCAATACAAGTATTTATGCCATACTATTAGCCCACCGGGGGATTTTGTGGGGGCTGTACATCCGCCTGGGGTGGTTGCTGCATGGGGGCCGGCTGCGGTGCAGGCGGAGCCATTGGGGCAGCTTGTTGCGGTGGCATGGGCTGGCTGCCGTAAGGCTGTGGCTGGCTGCCGTAAGGCTGGGGCTGGCCACCATATGGCTGGGGCTGAGCGCCATATGGCTGAGGCTGAGCTCCGTAAGGCTGGGGCTGGCCGCCATAAGGCTGAGGCTGGCCGCCATAGGGCTGAGGCTGGCCGCCATATGGCATGGGTTGGCCGCCATTAGGTGGCTGTGCAAATGGGTTTGCGGCCCCCGGAGCTATGTTATACGGCTGGTATGCGCCGGTTGTTGCAGAGTAGTTGCGCATGGACACCATGTTTATTTTACCTGCGCGGTCTAGGTAGAACGCTGCGATTGAGGTAGCCATGTATGGAATTAGCCACAGGTAGCCGATGCCCAATGTTAAATAGCAAAGAATGCTCCACCCTATAAAGCTGAACATCAGGCAGAACAAGCGCCATTTATGGCCCACCATCATCTCTTTGGAGCGACGGATTGCCTCAGAGCCGGAAAGCTCGGGATTTTAGGCAAGAATATATGCCGCCATGGAGTATCTGTAGATGGCAATTATACCCGGGAAATATAGGAGAAGGCTCCAAAGAAATACACGGATTGTCATCTGAAAATACATACCAAAAGCTTTAAATGCCATGCTTTTTTTAGAAAACAGCGTACCTATCGTTGGGGTTGATTCGCGGGTGATTACGTTTATAAAAAACTGTATGTATCCTAAAGCAAACATGCTGGTAATGAAGCCCATTATTATACTTATAATTAAAGAAAGTACCAACATAACAATTAAGGCAGCCTCGTCTGAGCCGCTGCCTTGCAGCGTAACAAACAATACTGTGGGAATAACGCTTAACACGCCGCTAATTAGGGCCGTTAACAATGTCAAGATAATGTACATGCCTATTGACGCACCCCAAAAACCCCTAAGAGCACTGCGTGCAACCAACCTAAAATCTGAAGCCAGCATAAAAAATACCTCCTTGGAAATATTTATTGATATTCCGGCAGTTGAATTGCCTCAACTTACCAAAAATAATTAACAGATATATTATACATCATTTAACGGGTGTGCGTCAAAATATGCTTTTGATTGCATCGCCCATTTTTGCACCGCATCTGCCAACAGCTGTAGCGAATCAAAGCGGTGTGGGTTATCAATTTTTTTGTAAAACCGCACAGGAAGCGCCTTGCCGTATAATTCGCCTTTAAAGCCGGGAATAAATGTTTCGCAGCTGGGTGCGCCGTTATCTACACTTGGGCGGGTGCCGTAGCCTGTTACCGACGGCCACAGCTGGCCGTCTATTTCGGCCGCTGTGATATATACGCCAAATGCCGGCGACAAAAGCTGTGGCGGAAACAGCTGGTTTATTGTGGGGAAGCCTAGCTTTGTGCCTAGGTGCTTGCCGTGCTGTACCTCAAAGCATATTTCGTACTCACGGCCCAGCATGGCGTTAACATCTTCTATTTGGCCGGCCGCCAGTGCTTCGCGTATGCGGCTGGAACTAGCCGGCATACCGTTGTAGGAGGTGAGCGGCATTACTTCTATATAGGTGTTGTGATGTTTGCACATGGCTTTTAGGCTTTGTACATCGCCTTTACGCTGTGCACCGAAAAAGAAGTTTTCGCCGCAAAAAATGGCTTTTGCATTATACTCTCCAAGCAACATGTCGGCAAAAAACTCTTCAGGGCTTAGGCTACAAAAGCTATTAAAAGCGGGTTGGTAGCATATCTTCACACCCTGCTGTTGTAGCAAAAGGTGTTTTTGCTCTTCAGTGGCTATCTGAGAAGGGCCATTAACGCTACGTGTAAACGTGAACACCGCCAGCGAAAGGCTATGGGTTTTGGCATAGCCTGCCGCCGCTTGCAGTACCTGCTTATGGCCTATATGTACGCCATCAAACCGCCCAAGCGCTATTGCCGCGGGTGGTGCTATAACACCGCTGTGCCTTGCGGTTACAAGCTTCAAGTATCCTCGCCTCTTTCAAACATCTTCACAGCGCGCACCGCGCCTGATTGGTCGGCCTGTATAACTCCTAAAAAGCGGCCTTGATTAACGGCCCTGTACCGCCCTTCTTGCAGCGGCAGCTGCAGCTGAGCGCCATTATATATGCGGCGCAGCGCTTGTGGTTCTGCCTGCCAAACAGGCAGCGACTCAAAAACTTTTTCTACCGAGCAAAAAAGGTTTTGTAGCTCGCCCGCGTCTTTGGCGGTTTGTATCTGCTGCAGTGTGTATGCCTGCTGTAGGCTAAATACGCCTGCGGCGGTGCGCCGTAGCCCTGCTAATGTGGCAGGCAGGCCAAGCGCCGCGCCAATATCTTCTACCAGGGTGCGCACATATGTGCCTTTAGAACATCGCACAAACAAGCGGCAGCGATTGCCCTGTTCTACCTCGCTTTGTAGCGCAAGCTCGTGAAAAATAACATCTCGTGGTTTACGCTCTACCGTTTTACCCTCTCGGGCATATTTGTAAAGCGGCTTACCGTTTATTTTTACAGCGCTGTACATTGGCGGCAGCTGTTTTTGCGGCCCTAAAAAAGACGGCAAAACCTCTTGCAGCTGCTGTGTTGTTACAGCCGCCTGCACACTTTGCAGCACCTCGCCTGTGATATCGCCTGTGGTGGTTGAAGTGCCCAGCAGTATGTCGGCCATGTAGGCTTTGTCTTGGTTTGGCGCAAGATCTACAGCTTTTACAGCGCCGCCCACAAACACCGGCAAAACACCTGTTGCCATTGGGTCTAGCGTGCCTCCATGGCCTATTTTGCGGGTGCCGCAGATGCCCCTAAGCTTTGCTACCACATCGAACGATGTAAAGCCCTCAGGCTTATCTACTACCAGTATCCCGCTCACTCGGCGCTCTTCTCTTGCTGTGCTATATTGTCTGCACTCTTAAG
Organism: uncultured Oscillospiraceae bacterium; assembly: GCA_964369525.1. Classification (GTDB taxonomy): domain Bacteria; phylum Bacillota; class Clostridia; order Oscillospirales; family Ruminococcaceae; genus JAAYCI01. The sequence continues at coordinate 16,315 of CAYJEW010000024.1, forward strand.
CAGTGCTTTTTGTACCTCGTCTAAAATAGCTTTTTTGGCAAACTCCAGCCCGCCAAAAATTTCGCAACCCGCCGCCTGCTTGTGGCCACCGCCGCCAAGGGCTTTGGCCGGCACTGTAGCGTCTAGCCCTACCCTGGTGCGCACGCTTATTTTATAAGCGCCCGAGGGCTGCTGGCGCATGGTGATGCCAACAGTTACCCCTTCGATAGAGCGAGGCAGAGAGGTGATACCCTCAAGGTCGGCCTCGTTTACACCACTGGCCACTATCTGCTCTTGGGTTATACAGATAAGCGCACAGCGGTCGTCGAAATGATATTCTAAGGTAGACAGCGCCAGCAGTTCTATAGCCATGCGCTGTTTTGTTTTGTTCTCAAAAAGGCGTTCGTTTAGCATGGACAGCTCTGCGCCAAGGTCTATAAGGCGGGCGGCAACCCTATGGGTTCGACTACTGGTGTTTGCAAATTTAAAACAGCCTGTATCTGTGGCTACGCCTGTGTAAAGACAGTTTGCAATGCGCACATCAATCTCCACGCCAATATCCACCAGCAAATCGTACATGATTTCGCAGGTGGCCGCCGCTGTGTCGTCCAGCAGCATTGTGTCGGCAAAGCCGCTGTTGGAGGCGTGATGGTCGATACACAAATCCACCTTTTCAGCCCATTGCGATGCCTCGTTACCAAAAAGCTGGGTGCCGGCAATATCTACCGCCACTATAAACTGTGGGCGAAACTGCTCGTAAAACAGCTCTAGCTCCATGTAGTTATACATTGGATGTATGGCGTCGCTACAAAAAACCGCGGCGGTTTTGCCAAGGCTGCGCAGCGCCCAATATAGCGCGCCTGCACTGCCCAGCGTATCTCCGTCGGGGTTTTTGTGGCAGATAATGAGAACATTGTCTACCGATTGTATGCGACTGATAATTGCGGGAATATCAACAATTTCGCTCATTAATTTAAATCCTTTAACATCTCATTGATACGCGCAGCATAGGCCGCGTTATCGTCTTCCATAAACAAAAACTCGGGTGCTTTGCGAATGTGCATACGGGAGGCAACCTCACTGCGCACATGGCCTTTTGCCTGGTGCAGTGCCGCTATTACCGGCGCGGCGCCACCCTCGCGGTTCATAACGCTGATGTATACCTTGCACTGCGAGAGGTCGTTTGTGGTGTCTACACGGGTGATGGTAAGCAGACCACCTTTTACGCGTGGTTCTTTTATGCCTGCTATAATCTCGATAAGCTCGCGCCTTAAATCTTCATTTAAACGTGCAACATTTTTACCCGGGCCTCGCTTTGCCATAGCACGTTCTCCTTTCTGAAAATCGGGGTTTGCAAGCTTTATTTTGCGGTAAAACCTTAGTCATCACGGTATTCTTCGATGATGAAGCTCTCGAAGATATCGCCCTCTTTAATGTCGTTAAACTTCTCAAGTCCAATGCCGCACTCGTAGCCTGTGGCAACCTCTTTTACGTCGTCTTTAAAGCGGCGCAGTGAAGAAATTTCGTCTTCTACAACTACTATGCCATCACGCACTATGCGAATTTTGCTGCCACGTGTCACCTTGCCGTCTTGCACATAGCAACCTGCAATGGTGCCTACGCTTGACACTTTGATTACCTGACGCACCTCTATGCGGCCTTGCTCCACCTCGCGAAACTTGGGGTCTAGCATACCTTTTATAGCGTCGCGCACGTCGTCTATGGCGTCGTAGATAACGCGGTACATGCGCATCTCTACCTCTTCTTGCACAGCGTCGGCTTTTGCCACGGGGTCGGGGCGAACATTAAAGCCGATAATAATTGCACGAGAGGCACCCGCAAGCATAACGTCGCTTTTGTTTATAGCGCCAACGCCTGTGTGAATAACACGCACACGAACTTCGTCGTTTGTTTGTTTTTCAAGGCTCTGTTTTAGCGCCTCGGCACTACCCTGCACATCGGCCTTAACAATTATGGCCAGCTCTTTCTTTTCGCCTGCTTCAATTTGGCTAAAGAGGTTATCCAGCGTTACCTTGGTATAGCTGCCAAGCTGTTCTTCACGCTGTGTAAACTGGCGCTGGCCTGCCAGCTCGCGTGCTAGGCGCTCGTCGGCTACGGCATCGAACATGTCGCCTGCTTCGGGCACATCGGTTAGACCTGTAATCTCCACCGGAGTAGATGGGCCTGCCTGTTGCAGCATGTTGCCGTCGGCATCGCGCATGGTGCGCACACGGCCTACCGTAGTGCCCACAATTACAACCTCGCCTTGGGTTAGCGTACCACGCTGTATAAGTATGGTGGCAACAGGGCCTTGGCCTTTATCAAGCCTTGCTTCAATAACCGCACCTTTTGCACGGCGGTTGGGGTTAGCCTTAAGCTCTTTTACCTCGGCTGTAAGGTTTATCATCTCAAGTAGCTCATCTATACCTTGGCCTGTGGTTGCAGATACAGGCACAACAATGGTGTCGCCGCCCCATTCTTCCGGCACAATTTCGTATTCGGTTAGCTGTTGTTTTACACGCTCTGGGTTGGCTGTTTCTTTATCTATCTTGTTAACAGCTACTATAATAGTAACCCCTGCGGCCCTTGCGTGGTTTATCGACTCTATAGTTTGTGGCATAATGCCGTCGTCTGCCGCAACAACAAGCACCGCAATGTCGGTAAGGTTTGCACCGCGGGCACGCATGCTGGTGAAGGCCTCATGGCCCGGGGTGTCTAGGAAGGTGATTAGCTTGCCGTCTTTTTCTATCTGATATGCACCTATGTGCTGGGTAATTCCGCCGGCCTCGCCCTGCGTAACATTAGCCGCGCGGATAGCGTCCAAAATAGATGTTTTACCATGGTCAACATGACCCATAACCACTACAACCGGCGGTCTTGCCTCCAGTGTTGTTTCTTCGTCTTGCTCAATCTCAAACAGGCGTTCTTCTATGGTAACGTGCACCTCGTGCTCTACCTTTGCGCCAAGCTCTTCGGCTATTATTGTAGCGGTGTCGAAGTCTACGGTTTCGCTAACGCTGGCCATTACGCCAAGCCCCATTAGCTTTTTGATAACCTGCGGCGCCGCAACCTTTAGCCTCAAGGCAAGCTCGCCCACCGTAATTTCGTCTGGAATAGATACACGCAGCTGTGCTTTACGTGCTTTTTCCAGCTGGATGCGCTGCAGGCGCTCGGCCTCGGTTTCACGTTTTTTGGTAAACGGGGTTTGGCGTCCACGATTGCCTTGGCGCAATTTTTGGCGATTTGGGGTTGGTTTGCGGCGGTTTTCTACCGATTTATTAGCTGCAAGCTCTGTATAACGCTCGTTAAATTTATCTAGGTTTACATCAGCACCCGATGTGTCTATCGTGCGGGTAACAACCTCGCGGCGCTGGGCAGCGGCCGCCTCTGGTTTATCTTCGCGTATGCGCACACGGCCAAGCCCGTCGCGCTTTTTGGGCGGCTGGCTTTTAGGCTGTTGGCGGGCAGCTGCGGCATCGGCAGGCTCAGCGGCGCTTGGCGCCTCTGATTTACCGGGGGCCGGTTTGTCAGCTGCCTTCGCCTCTTCTGCTTTAGCCGGCTTGCGTTTTTCTGGCGGCGGCGCCGAGGCAAAGTACTCTTCGAAGTTAGCAACCTCTGCGCTGCGTGTGTAATGTTCGAACAGGAAATCCAGCTCCTGCTCGGTGAGCGGAGTTGTGTGTTTTTTCACATCCCCAAACTTGCTGTCCAGCAGGTCTACCACCTGCTTGTTTTGCACAGCCATGTCTTTGGCAAAGTCGCTTAGTTTGTATTTAATGGTCAATCCTGTTCCTCCTCAAGCTTTTGCTCTGGCATTGCGCCAAGGCAAAGTACAGCTAAATCTGCGTTGGTAACGGCCAGTACACCCACGGGCTTTCGTAATATATCTGCCAGCTGTTGTTGGCTAAGCGGCAGGGTTTCCAGCCGATTGCTACAAACGCAGGCTCTTTCTATTTTATTGCGGGTGGCTTTGGCGGTGTCGTATGTAACCAGCACCAGCGGAGCACCTGCACGGGCGGCTTCGCACACGGCCTCATAGCCGACTGCTAAAGCGCCTGCACGCCTGCAAAGCCCCAGCGCACCCATTAGTTTGTTTGTTTTCATAGGCTTACTCGCCCAGCTCTTCGGCCAGCTGGCTGAACACTTCGGGCGGAATTTCTGCCTCGAATGCACGCTGCAAGCTTTTGCGCTTTACCGCACGCTGCAGGCAGGCGGCGTTGCTACAAAGGTATGCCCCACGCCCTGCTAAGCGCCCCGTAAGGTCTAGCTTTACAGTGCCGTCGGCCGCGCGCACTACACGCACAAGCTCTTTTTTAGGCTTTCCCTCGCCGCAACCTACGCAGCGACGTATGGGTATTTTTTTTTGCGGTTTTTGAGCCACGTTTTTCCTCCGCTTTGGCTAATAATTCAAGCACGCCTTACAGCAGCATGCATTATTTGGTTACGCTTCTTCTTCGCCATAGTACCCGCTTTCGGGGCGGATATCGATATTATAGCCTGTTAAGCGAGCGCACAGCCTTGCATTTTGGCCTTTGTTGCCAATGGCCAGGCTAAGCTGATTGTCCGGCACGGTGGCACGAGCGCTTTTGCTCTCGCCTTCCAGTATTTCCACATTCACAACGCTGGCAGGGCTAAGCGCCGCGGCAATAAACTCTGCGGGGTCTTCGCTCCACAGTACAACGTCTATCTTTTCGCCGCCAAGTTCTTCCACAATTTCTGCCACACGGGCGCCGTGGTTGCCTATACAAGCACCACGAGGGTCTACATTTTCATCACGGCTATACACCGCAAGTTTGGTGCGCGCGCCTGCCTCTCGGGCAATGGCTTTTATCTCAACAGTGCCGTCGTACACCTCAGGCACCTCCATCTCGAACATACGCTTAACAAGACCTGGGTGGGTACGGCTTATCATTACGCGTGGGCCACGCTCTCCAACCGCAACGTCTACCACGTATACCTTGATGCGCTCGCCCTCGAACAGTTCCTCACCCGGCACCTGCTCGTTACGGGGCAGTATGGCTTCGTTTTTGCCAATTTCCAGTGCAACAACGCCTTTTATCGGGTCTACCCTTGTTACAACAGCCGACACAATTTCGTGGCTTTTAGACTGCATCTCGGTATACATTTGGCTACGCTCGGCCTCGCGAATACCCTGGCGGATAACATGCTTTGCTGTTTGTGCCGCAATACGACCAAAGTCTTTTGTTTGCAGTTTTTGCTCCACCACATCGCCGAGTTTATATTTCTTTTTAATCTCTTTTGCTTGTTCCACCGACAGCTGGGTGTTTGGGTTTTCCACCTCGCTTACAACATCACGAAGTAGCTTTACCTCAAACACATTATCCTGCGGATTCATTGTAACGCTAACGTTTTCGTCTTCAACGTCGTAGTCTTTTTTTACCGCAATGATAATGGCATTTTTCACCTTTTCCAAAAGGTAATCTGCCGAGATGCCACGCTCTTTTTCCAGCATCTCCAGTGCCATAAACAGTTCTTGGTTGTTCATGATTGTCCTCTCATCCCCGGCGTTGGCAGTGTGCCGGCGCCTGTAGTTTACAGCGGCATTGCAAGGCGCATACGCCGCAGTTGTTATTATTTTAGGTTGTTTTTAAAACAAGTCTTGGTCGTCGCACGCCGTAAAGACAGACGCATCTTTTACCAGCACGGCGCAAGGGGTATCCCCCACCAGCAACACCGCCTGCAACTCGTCAAAGCTTTGCAATGTGCCCTCAATCTCTTTGCGTCCCTCGCTGTCGGGCGCATAAAAGCGAGCTTTTATCTTTTGGCCCAGCATCTTTTCAAAATGTTCCGGCCTTGCAAGGCGCCGCCCAAGGCCCGGGCTACCAACCTCTAAGCAATAGCTTTGTTCTATAAGGTCGGCCTCGTCCAGCAGCGGGTCTATAGCGCGGCTTACGGCTTCGCAGGTGTCCATATCCATTAAGCCGTCGCGCTCTATAAGCACCTTTAAATACCAGGTGTCGCCCTCTTTTTCAAAGCATACGTCCCACAGCTGTACTCCAAGCTGCTCTATTGCAGGCTGTACCAGCGCCTCTACTTTTGCGGCCACGCCGCCTTGGCGCTTTACGCTTTTTGCCAACCCAACGCCACCTTTCTACTGATAAACCACGTTAGTAAATGCTTTATTATTTAGATATGCACAACCGCCCTAAAACGGCAGGCACTAAAATGCCTACACACGGCAAAAGAGCGGGCTTTGCCCACTCCTTTGCGTGTGTTATCGTATGGCGTTATTATATCACAACATTTTTACACTTGCAAGTGTTTTATTGCAAGCACGTAGCGCTGTTTATGTGGCGTTTAGCGCACCATTAGCTGTGTGTGTAACACATTTATTGTGCCGATGCAGACGAGCCGCTTTCGGCGGCTTCGCTCTGCTGAGATGACGCGCCCGAAGCCTCTGACGCAGATTCGTCTTGCGATAGAGAAGAGCTATCGAGCGAGTGCGAAGATGAGTCTTCCACCTGCGAAGAGGGAGCCGCAACGACCGAGGAGGAGGCCGCCGCTGCAGGGTCTACCACAACAAGCTCGCCGTCTTGCAACTCGTAGCTTGCTATCTCGTGCTCTACCTCGCCTTCAAGATGTAGCTGGTTGCCACCAAACATCATACTGCGCCCGCCTTCAATGCGGCCTAGGTTTTCAAACGGCGTGTCGCCGCTTGGTGCATAGCGATATATCACCGTGCGCATTACAATTTCGCCATCGCCTACCGACGCCGCCACTTCATACATGCCGTCACCGTCCATATCCATTACGGTTATCTGCATTGCAAAGCCCGACTTAAGCTCGTTATACTCATCGAATGCTTCCACAAAATCGTCGCCAAAATCCAGTGCAAAGTTTTGGCCGCTGCTACCGGCCACTCCCATCATGTTTGTGCCGCTGGCGCTGTCGCGCTCCATGCTAAAATGCGCTGTTGGGCCGCCCACCGCAAGTTCCACCGTCATCTCTTGGCGCTCGCCATCGGCCAGCTGCTGCGCTGTTATAAATATTTCGTCGGCGCCGCCCTCCAGCAACACTGCTGAAGTGGTAGCGGTTTGGGGCGCAGGCGTGCCACCCGACGTTTCGCTTTGGGGTGTTGATGCAGGCGCTGTTTGCTGCCAAGGCGGCGCACACGCCGCAAGTAGCATTATACCCACAAGGCACAAAGCCAGTATTGCTGCTTTTTTAATCATAGTCTATCCCTCCACTTACAGCACCCATTCGCCCTCGCGGAATATAGGTACCATGCTACCGTCCGGCAGTATTCCATCAATGTCCATTTTAGGTGTGCCAATCATAACGTCTTCGTGAATAATGCTTTGGTTTAGGCCTTTTTTGCTCTGCTTTGAAGCGCTTAGCTTACTGCCGTCTTTTATAGAGTTTGGGTAGGCCGCACCAAACGCCATATGGCAGGAGGCGTTTTCGTCGAACAATGTATTGTAGAAAAGCAGGCCTGTTTGACGCACGGGGCTGGAGGCAGGCACCAGCGCAATCTCGCCAAGGCGGCGTGCGCCTTCGTCGGCCGCCATCATCTGCTCTAGCAAATCTTGGCCTTTTTCTGCTGTAACTTCCACCGCCACGCCTTTTTCAAACCGCGCGGTAATACCCTCAATGAGGTTGCCGTTAAACACATACGGCATACTACTTTTTACAATGCCGTCCACCTTTTTGCAGTGTGGAGCTGTGAACAGCTCTTCGCTTGGAATGTTTGGCAAAAACGGTAGGCCGTCTGGGGTGCGCAGGCTTTGAAGGCCTTTAAAGCGGTAGTCGTCTGCAAGACCAACCATAAGGTCTGTGCCGTTTTCGCCCCTTAGGTGCAGCGCAGTAAGGCCCATATCGTTCAGCTTGGCCGCCCTGCTTTGTGCCTGCGCTACATGCGCCTGCCATGCGGCTTCAGGGTCGCCTGTGTCTACACGGCACACCTTGAATATGGCATCCCACAGCGCCTGCACTGCATCCTGCTCGTTTTTATCGGCAAACACCTTTTTAGCCCATGCTACCGACGGCACCGAAACGATGCTCCACTGCATACGGTTGGCCATTACCATCTCGCGCCATGGCATCATAGCACGCATTCTTGCCTTTGTGGCTTTGTCTACTTTAGCGGTGTCTAGCCCTTTAAAAATTTCAGGGTCTTGCGCTAAAATTACAAGGCGGCACACATCGCTTTCGGGTTTTGCGTACTCCATATAGCGAGACAGCGCCCAAGGTTTTACGTCTTCCAGCACAGCCTCGTCTGCCAACTGCATGCGAATGCGCGCAAGTTTTTCGTCGGCATAATGCACCACAACGTCTTTTGCGCCCACAGCAAATGCTTCGGCTGCGCACATCTGAGCAAAAAATGCAGTTTCTATTGGGCTATCGATAATAAGCGTTTGGCCTTTTTGTACGTTAGATCCGCACTTTACGGCAAAGCGAGCATATAGTTCAAGCAGTTGTTTATCCATAATACCACCCTTACATTTTGTTTGGCAGACCTTAACATGCAGGCCGCTTGCTGATATTATAGTTCTTTTGCCAATATAGGGCAAGCTTGCCACGCAATACACACGCTTTTTTTACATTTTACCCTTTTCTACATATAGAATTGTTGCTATACTATAATGCATGGATATTAACAACAACAATCTGCACCCGCAGGCAATATTTGCTATGGCACACACCGACCTTAGGCTTGCCCCGTTTAACAACCACGGGCGCACGCTGAGGATGGTGGTGCCTGTTAACGTACATGCGCAGGGCTTGCAGGTGCGTTTTTCCAACCACCACGGCGACGAGCCGCTACCCATTGCCGCCGCCAACCTTGCGCTATGTAGCGAAGAAGGCGACGTATTTGCCGACACATTTGTGCCGCTTACGGTAGACGCACGCCTAGCATTTGAACTGCCTGCCCAAGGCGGCCTGCTGAGTGATGTTGCGCCGCTAGAGGTAAAGCCGGGCGATTACTTTGCGCTTAGCTTATACTACCCCTCAAACCAGCGTGTTGTTAGCGGAAACTGGCTTAACAATACGGCTTTTCGTAGCCGCAGCGGCAACTACACCACCAGCCTGCAGCTGCCCGGCATGGGCCTTGCGGGCCGCCTGGCACGCACCATGGTGAATACGGATTTTTCGGTGGCCATTACATCTGTAGACCAGATTATTGCACACAGCGAGCAGCCCGAGGCCGTGCTGGGCTGCTTTGGCGATTCCATTACGCAGCAAAGCAACTGGACGGGCCCTTTACGCAAGTTGCTGCACCATCACTTTCCGGGCAAAATAAGCCTTTGCAACCTGGGAATTAGCGGCAACCGTATTTTGGGCAACTCGCCCCCTAGGCTTGGCGGGCTTAACGGCGAGGCAGGCATGTTGCGCTTTGAGCGAGACATGCTTCAGCTGCCCGGCCTTACCCACGCCATATTAGCCATAGGCACAAACGACATTGGCCTGCCCGGCTCCGACGGGCTTTCAGACGATGAGCTTATTGAGGTACACCATTACGTTGAGGCCATGCAGCGGCTGGCAGAAGAGCTACACGAACGAGGGGTGCTTGTGTATGCCGCTACGCTGTGCCCGCGCGCAATAAACAAGCAATATACATTACAGCGAGAGATGCTACGCCTTGAGATGAACGAGTGGATACGCAGCGCAGAGTGCTTCGACGCTGTTATCGACTTTGATGAGGCACTGCGCCGCGAAGACGGCGAGAGCGGCATGCGCGACGGCTGCTCACTACCTGATGGACTGCATCCATCACCTTTAGGCGGAATGATTATGGCAAAGCATATAGACCTAAGCCTGTTTGGGGGTGATTGCGATGGCTGAACATAAGCGCGAGTGGCATAGGCTGGACAACACAGCAAACCTATTTCCCGTTATTACCAGCAAAAAAATACCAAATGTGTTTCGTATATCCATCACGCTAACCCAGCCTATTGAGCCTGAGCTACTGCAAAAAGCTTTAACAACATGTTTGCCATGGTTCGACGCTATGCGGGTGCGCCTTAGGCAGGGCATGTTTTGGTACTATCTAGACGCCAACAAAGAGCAGCCAAGTGTGTTTTTAGAAAGCACCTATCCTGTGCAAAAAATAGACCCCCAGCAAAACCACCAATTTTTGTTTAGGGTGAGCTATTTTTCAAATCGTATTAATTTAGATGTGAACCACGTGCTAACCGACGGCACCGGCGCAGCGCAGTTTTTGCGAGCTATCTGCTGCCAATATCTGCTTTTGGCGCATCCTTTATCCTTTACAACCGAACAAAGGCAAACAAGATGGCTGGCCGCGCATTCAACCGACACGGAAGACAGCTATCTTTCCAACTATACCCCACCAAAAAA
>CAYJEW010000025.1:0-16851 GCA_964369525.1 uncultured Oscillospiraceae bacterium
TGACTCGGAAACTGGCAAATCGCCCACAAGCTTGCCTGTTTGGCCGTTCATAGCAAACAGGAAGTTTTGGTCTTTCCAGCGTGTGTTTAGCATCCACACAGGCGCCATGGCGTATTCCACCTCGCCCCTTTGAAGCTCCACATTGCGGGAATGTTCTGTGCAGGAGGAGTAGCCAGAAACGCTGTTGCGCATAACCTCCAGCGCCGAGTTTATAGAGCGGGTGTCGGCGCGTGAAGAGCAGTCTTCCACGCTAACGTCATATTTATCGGCCAAATAACCGGGCATGTAAGCTGTGGAGAATGGTTTTAGCTCGCTGTAATCGTATGGCTCAATAGATTCCATGTGAAGGTCGGGCATCTTGCTAGAGGCATCTACCGGGATTTTTTCAAATGAAACAAGGCCAGCCCTGCGCACGTTGTAGTGATGGGTGGTGGTAACATTATAGTTGCCACTGCGCACGGGGGGGGAGGTTTTGGCTTTGTAGTGCACGTCAGCATTGGCTGTACCGTCAAAAAGCCAAAACGGTACATACACACCGGTGATCTCTTCAACGTGGTTTTCCTTTTTGAAGGCGGGCGGCAAAAGCAACTTGTTTTTATAGTGTGCTTTAAGCGCTTCTTTTGCGGCGGCCTTGTCGAGCTTGAAGGGGATAACATAGTCTGGCTTTAGCACGCCGGAAAACTGAGAGGGTATTACTGTGGGGTTGCCGCAGTATAGGCAGCTTGTGGCGGCTGTGGTGGCATCGCAAATTAGCTCGGCACCGCAAGATGGGCAGCTGTATGCGCGCATCTGCTCTGCCTCGCTTCCCCAGTCGTTTGAGAGCTTAGAGGTGCCCCAGGCACCGTCGGCGGTGGTGATGTTGTCGGCTGCGGGGGCGCTTTCGGGCGCTGTGCCACCTGCTACTGCGGCACCTTCGGCTGCAGTGCTTGTGGCTGCGGCCGTTTCGGCGGCCTCTTTTTGCTGTGCGGTCTCGTGCGCTTTTATTGCGGCGGCTTCTTTTTCGGCATACAGTGCTTCCACTTCGGCTACTTCATAAACGCTTTCGCAATATTCGCACTTTAGCTTGCCTAGCTGGCTATCAAAATGCATTGGCCCTGTGCAAGCTGGGCATTGATAGTTGGTTATTTGTGCGGGCATTACATATCTCCTCCTCTTAAATATTTGCGTGTAGGACATAAATAATTGCAGAATTTGTACAGCATGCAGACAAATTTGGGGCGCAAGCTGCGCCCCAAAGCTGCCGCTTTAGCGGGTGCTGTGGTATACATAAAAATGGTGCTTTGAATGCGTGTTATGGCACATCGCTGTTTTGGGTGTTTGGCTCCTTGGCAGCAGTTTCTTCAGAGGTAGAAACCTCGTTTGTCTGCCGGCGGTTTTGTAACCGTTCGGAGGCTCGCTTGCTACCTTGGGTGGTAAGGCTGCTTTGATTGTACGAGCCAAAGCTGAGTAAAAATGTGACTATAAACGCTATAATAACCCAAATGGCCAGCGTGCCAATAAAAAACCATATAGGCAAACCAACCCAGAAATGAAGGGCTAAAAATACCAGCGCTAGCGCCAGCCATCCCATGCGGAAGATGAGATTGAGGAAAAAGGCCAGCAGAATACCCGTACCGGGTTCAGGCCTACGAGGCATGGTGGGGCCCCTTTCTGCACAAAGCGGTTGGTTTTTAAATAGTGAATGTGTAGTGAAAACAGCGTTTGATAGATGGGATTAGTTAATAATGTCGCCGTTGTCAAATGGGTCGCCGCATTCAGGGCAGAATTTTGGTGCGGTGGTGTCTTTAGGTGGCTGCCAGCCGCATTTGTCGCACTGGTACTGCGGCACGCCTGCAGGCTTTGGTTTGCCACACTCGGCACAGAACTTGCCTTTGTTTACAGCATTGCAATCAGCGCAGGCCCAGCCTTCGGCTGCAGGTTTTGGCTTGCCGCAAGCGGAGCAAAACTTGCTGGTGTTTTGCTGAGAACATTCGCACACCCAGCCGTCGGCTGCTGGTGCTGCTGGTGCTGTAGGTGCGGCCGCTGCTGCTGCCGCTTGTTGTTGCTGGCCCATCTGGAATAGGTTTTGAGCATTCATGCCACCTGCGGCACCGGCCATGTTCATGCCCATGAATGCCATAGCAGAGCCAGAGCCCTGATTTTCAGCGGCAGACTGCATAGCGGCGGCCTGTGCACCAACCATATGCGCGGCTGCGCGGGTGGGGTCCATAAATGCGGCGTTACGCTGCATTTCTTTTATCATCTGCTCGTCTTCTTCGTTTGCCTTCACGCTGGAAACACCAATGGTGCCAATTTCCACGCCGCGGGCATCGCGCCATTTTTCTGAAAGAATTTCTTTTAGCGCGTCGGCCAGCTCTTGGGTGTGGCCGGGCAGAGCCGAATAGCGGATACCAAGCCCGCTTATTTTTGCAAAAGCAGGTTGCAGCGCTGTTAGCAGCTCGCTTTTTAGCTGGCTGTCAAGCTCAGAGCGGTTATAGTCTTGCTCAACATTTCCGCAAACGTTTGTGTATAGTGAAACGGGGTCTACAATTTTGTAGCTGTATTCGCCAAAGCATTTGATGGCGATGTCAATGTCTATGCCGGCGCGCTGGTCTACCACACGGAAAGGAATGGGAGAAGGGGTGCCGTATTTGTTGCCAATAAGCTCTTTTGTGTTGAAGTAGTAAACACGCTGGTCTTTAGGGGGCTGGCCGCCAAAGGTGAAACGCTTACCAATGTTTTTAAAAGAATTTACTATGCCTTGGCCAAGGCCGCCCGAAAATATGGAAGGCTCGGTGGAAACATCATATACATACTCGCCAGGCTCGGCGCATACGTCTACAACCTTGCCTTGCTCTACAATAAGCATGCACTGGCCATCGGCCACAGCAATAACCGAGCCGTCGCTGATAATGTTTTCTTCACCTTTTGTGTTGCTTGTGCGCTCGGTTGTGCGTTTTTGACCTTTTGTTGCAAGTACGTCTACCGGAATGGCGTCACAGTAGAAAAACTCTTTCCATTGGTCGGCTAAAACACCGCCTGCGGCACCTCCGATTGCTTTAATAAGTCCCATAATAAACCCTCTCCTTTCAAAGTTGTACTTAGTTTTTTAAGGGTGCATACCATTTGGCAATATTGCATATGCACATAGTTTAGTACCAATAGCGCTTGCCTTGTTTGTACATGTTACATTGCATAGCAAAATAGGCAAGCGCTTATTTTCTATTATAGCAGAAGTTTGTAGATTTGTGTATTTTGCAGTTGTATTTGTAATTGTATTTGCACAGCACGTGGGATACCATAAGCTTTAAATTTTGAGTTAAAGATTTAACCTGAGAATAAATAGCGGTAGTAATCGGTTGTTATTATCTGCTCGTTGTAGGCTGTAAGCTGCTGCAGATAGGCGAATGTTTCAGAAGCATAGCTGTAGTCTGCATTGCTGCCATCATTTGGATACCATGTGTCGGCAACAGCGCTGTATCTGCCCTCGTCGGTTATAAAGCTTTGGTTTGAAAATAGTGCAACACCGGGAGCAGTGCTTAAAATATCACGGCCGCTAAGCAGGCGGGAGTCGTAACTAATGCCAAACAGATTTAAAAGTGTGGGAAGAATATCTACAGAGCTACTTACCTTGTTAATATATATAGGCTGTTGCATGTCTCCGCTCCAGAGAATTAGCGAGTTGCGGTGGAGCTCAAACTCATCCGGTGTGGTTGAGAGAAACTCGGTTAATGTTTGTTCGCTTAAGCCGTATGGGTAATGGTCGGAAGATATGCAGATAACGGTATTTTCTAATTGGCCGGCCAATTCGAGTTGCTCTAAAATATATTCCAGCGCAAGGTCCAGTTCTATCTGACAGGCTATGTAGGCCTGCGCTTCTTCGCTCATATCAAGAGACGCTACCGCATCATAGTTTTTGAAAGAAATGTAATTGCTCTCAAGTGTATAATACATGTGCCCGCTTACCGTCATATAATATAGATGAAAAGGGTCATCACCTTCAAGAGCAGGCCCAATGGTAAGCTCCATCATCTCAAGGTCTGATTCAGGCCAAGTTTCGGTTACATTCAGTCCGTTGCCAAGGCCATAAAAATCGTAACCCATGTTGGGGTGGGTTAAGTTTCTATCATAGTAGTTATAGTAGTGGTTATGGTAGGCGATGGTTTCGTACCCTTCTTCAGCCAGGGCGTTGCCCATGGTAAAGGGAAGCAGGTTATCGTGTGTTTCATAAAAGGCTCTTGTGTAACTTAGTGGATATAGGCCATTTGTGGAAACAAATTCGCCGTCGTTTGTGCTGTTCCACCAAAGCGGGGTGTAGAAATTTTCAAAAACAAACCCCTCGTTTGCAAGCGCATAAAGAGTGGGGGTGTATTGCTCATTTATGGCGTAGGGAGCAAGGGCCTCGGCAGTAATAAATATAAGGTTTTTGCCCTCGAACATTCCAGTGTATTCGTTTTGCAATGTGGGCTGCTGTGAAGCAAAAAACAGGTGCATATTTGCTATAGTGGTGTTGTCTTCAAGTGCTGCCAGAGCTTCAAAATCAATGGGAAGAATATTTGCGCTGTAATTAGTGGCGGTAATGTCGTCCGGCACAGATGAGGACGCAGGCACAGGTGCAGGCACTGTGCTTGATGACGTAATATTATTAGATGTTGGGGCGTCTTCCTTAAAGAATAGCTGCGCAATATTTAAACGTAGGGTGGTAAGGGCACCAAAGTTTCGCATAGATAGCTCGGGAGAAAAGGCGTGGGTGTAGATGGCCTGTGGGCTTAAAATGCCGTTGTTTGAGCTGTGAACTGCCGCGATAGAAAGTATTTGAGTTGTAAGCAAAAATAGGGTGCAAAAAACAAGTGGCGCTGGAGTTAGCCTATCAAACATGGCTAGGGGTTGTGCACTCTTTTTTATGGCGCGGATAATCAGATAAAATACAAGGGCTATAAGTGGGGAGAAAATAAGCAATGTATATGGTAAAACAGCCAAGAATGCGTCAATGGCGGCGCCCAGAAAAGAGGAGAAAACATCGTCGGCTAGGGTGAGTTTGTCGGGCATGAGAAAAGCTTTGAATACGGTGTAGTATGATAGCTGTGCCGAATAAAAAAGCCCAAGCAAAACCATGGTAAGCATAAATATTACCATGTTGATTTTTTGAGTAAAAAGTGATGATAAAAGGTATATTAAACAGGTGATTGGGATGGTGAACAAAACAACATATATAAAGCGGGCATCAAAAACTATGCTAAAACAGTATTGCCTTAGCAAAAGTTCCATCCATAGTATGGAGAACAGGATAAATAATAATCTAAAGCAGCGATTGAAAATTTTCATATAGACCTCGTAATGCATGTGGAACGAAGACGACTATTTATATATAATACCATAAAAGAAAGCATGACTCCATGCGTATATTTAAGAATAGTTATACAGCATAGGGTAAAGGTTAGCGAGCGTGTTTGGGAGGCGCACATTTTATAAAAAGTGGCAGATGTTTGTGGCGAAGAAAGAGCCCTGCAACTCCAAACATTTCGTACAATGTTTGGAGTTGCAGGGCTTGTTTATATTGTTAGGCTGAGCTATGGGTTATTTGGAAGAAGTTTGCTTTTTAACTGTTTTTCTAGCAACTATGCTAACAATAATTTGTACTGTAGCAATAAGTAGCATTGCGATGCTCCATTGGTCGATGAAAACCATATCTAAGCGGATGTCTTGTGTTAGCAAAAATGCCAAAACTGATACTAGAGCTACAATTATACTGCCAAAACGGGCATGAGCCTTGCGGTTAAGTTTTTGGCCATCTTCATCTTTGTTTTTGCCTATGAAATAGCCAATTACTAAAGCCACAGACAATAGAATGGTTGCTATAGCTAGCATTAGGTTTAATAGCGACCATACGCCGTTTGGAGATGCAAGAGGTACCCTTTCGTTAAAAATATTAACCTGCGGAGTATCTGCTTCGGCTGCTTCTGTGTCGTTGTTGTTTTGCGGTGTAGTGATGGCGGGTGCAATAGTTGTAACAGTATCGGGTGTGGTGCCGATATCTGTGGGCGGCTCCGGCACAACTGGTGCTACGGGTGTGGCGGGTGCAGCTGTGATGGTAAGCAGGCCGTTGTTTACTGTAACATTATAGTTGTTGTTGATTGCAACGCTGGCGCCGATAACGTAATCGCCCACAGTCTCACCGGGTATGCGGCTTAGTGTGTACGCAATAGTGTCGCTTGCTTGTAGTCCGCTAAAACTTGCAGTGAAGGTAGGGTCGTCAGTACCAAATACCTTGCTGTAATTTGCAATATCAAGTGTAACGTTGCGTTTGGCTACAACTGCAGTTAATGTAATAGTTGCATCGTTGTGGCCGGGTGCACTTGCGCGGATGGTGATGGAATAACTGCTTGCATCTTTTACTGTAGGTATTGTGGTGGTAAATGCTCCGCCGTCAATGCTGTATTCAAGCGTTGCATTTGTTAAAGAGCTTGTAACAGTGTGGACTGCATCGTGGTACTGGGCGTTATATGTGGTATTTAAAGCTTGTGCAGAAACAGTTAAGCCACTTAACACGGTAATGTTAAAACTACCGCCTGCTGCAGTTAGGTTATAGTTGCGCAGTGCAACATTGGTTTGTAAATTGGCTAATGCGCTACTATTAATAGATACAGTATATGGGCCAGGCAATGCAGTGCTTAAATTGGCGACTGCATTGTTACTGCTGTCAATTGCGTCGAACAAGGGGTTTGTGGCAGCGAGAACATTGTTTATAGCAATTTCATCGGCCTGTGATTTAGGACCGTTTTCTGCATTTACAGCAGGTAGCATATATGGAACACTCGAGAGGCTGCCGTATGTATATGAAGCTAAAACATCGGGGGATACAGTAAGAGGTGCTTTGCTAATGGAAACAGTTACTGTTGCAGTGGTTTCGGCATAGCGAGGAGCACTTGCTTTAATGGTTACGGTGTAATTGCCTGCATCAATAAACTCGGGTTTGGTGGTGGAAAAAGCGCCGCCGTTTACGCTGTACTGATAGGTTAGCCCGTTAATAACTTCGCCTGCCCATGCAGATGAAACTACAGTTGGCCATGTAATTAAACTTGTGTGTGATTGTGCATTGTATGCCGAGCTGTATTCGCTATCTTGAATGGTCCATACCATTGTGCGGTAGGGCATCCAAATAGCATAAAGGTCCCAATTTTGGTCGATTTTGCTAAGTACTTCATTTTCTGCGTAGTCTGCAGTGCCGGCATTGGCAGCTGGGCTCCAGCCTAAAAGATAATAGTTTTCAGGTGCTGAAAACCCGGTTTGTGTAAGTGTTGCGGCAGTGCCGAGCATTTCATTTTCATATAGTACAGGGTCTAGATACGTGCCATTGCTTAAGCCGGATGCAGCAGGATAATTACTATGGTAAGTAATTCTATATTGTTCGCCTGCCGCAGCGGGGTTAACTAAAGCATACTGGCTTTGAGGGGAGGGCTGTACGCCGGCCGCTGCAGATAGTCCGTTTTCGGTAGAGGTGCTGGCGGGCGGGCTTGTAGCAGGCTGGCTTACCGTAGACTCGCTGGTTGAGGCAGTCGGAGTGCTTGCGCTAGATGAGGGTGCGCTTGTTGTGGAGGGCGGGGTGCTCGCAGATGCACTAGTCGCTGAAATGCTGCTGTTGTCGGTAATAGCAAAAGCATTTAATTGGAATAAAGAGCTTAACATTACAACGCTAAGAGTAATTGTTAAAATTATTTTTTTGTAACTTTTGGGCTTTGCGCTGTGAGCAACATTTGTGGGTTCAAACTTTTTGCTGTGGTTTCTCATTTTCAATGCGTCCTTTCGGGGTGGGTATTATATTATGACTATGAATTAGAAGAGGGGCATAAAATTGAATTGCTGCTTTGTTTGCACGGTGTGTATAACAACATTGAGGTTGTGTTGTTGAAGTTTAACAGCGCATATTAATTGGCCGCATTCTGATTCACATCTGTCGTGTAGGTATTATATACTTCAGTGGTCTCAAAAACGGTCTCGCTTTTTATAAATAATGGCGCTATTTTGATGTTTTTGGTCTCAAAAGCGGCCTAAATTTGTATTTTACGGGTGGGTTTTGGCTGTAAGGGGTTTTATGAGGGGTATTTGCATGTTCACCCGCCGGGTTTTGCATAATTAAAAACCCATGCCCAAAAAATGGACACAGCTTTTTTTGAACTACATTTGAAGCGGGGGTGTAGTACTTTCGTCACGAAACTGCTGTAAATCGGTGCAGGAAAATGTTAGGCGTAAAGAACGCATCTTGGGGATATCATGAAAATGTGTTCTAACGCGAGAGGTTATGCCTCGGCAGCATTCTTCGTCGCTGTCCTTTAGCAGTATGACAAATTGGCTGGCGCTGTAGCGCGCAAAAACATCACCGCCTTGCAGTGAAGCTCGCAAGCTTTTACGCAAGTACTGGCTGATACCATCTAAAACAGGGTTTATGGGGAAAGCGTCGCCGTTTTCGTCATATACTGTGCATAAAACAAGCCGCATGCTGTTGTCTATACCCATTATGCCCATAAGCATGGCCTGATATATATGAGAAAATTCATACAAGCCACATTCGTGTGCGTTTTCAAACACCTCGGTTTTACAAAGATGATCGTGAACTTCGTGAGTATCTTGCGCTGTGCTCTCATTTTCTAATGTTAAAGTTTTCATAAGCGCAAGCAACTGTGGAGGTGGTTGTAATCCTAAATCAGCCAGTAGCCGCTCGCATACAGTATCATATACCTGAAACGCTCTGTTGTAATGTTTGCAGTCATATAATGCTTTAATGTAATTTAAATACACGCTTTCTTCGTGAGGATACAAGCCAAATGCCTGTGCCAGCTCGTCTAAAACTTCTTGATAACAGCCTTGAGCTTCAACAAGCTGCAGCAGGGTGCTTAAAAATAGAAAATATCGGTTTTCTAAAAACGATAACTGCTCGCCCACCCAGTGTTCGCTTAGTAAGCCACCCAAAAATATGCCACGGTATAAAGATAACGCCTGCTTGCAAGACTCAAATGTGTTGGCGTCGTCTAAACCGTCCAGTACATCCCAACAAGCGTTAAACGCCTCTAAATCACTAACACAGTTTAAGCGTAGGTGATAAGCATCGTTTTCAAATACAATGGCTTCTTCATTTTCTTCAGCAAGTCCGTTTTCGCGCAAAATTTTACGCAAGCGGTAAACTAAATTTTTGCAAACCGCATAGGGGTTATCTAGCTCATCTGCATCTAAAATAGCGTTCACAATCATTTCAGCGCTTGCTTTGCGCCCGGGCCGGCACAGCAAAAATACCAGTAGCTGTATAGCCTTATTTGTTCTTATTTTGTTTTCTCTAAATATTTCATTTTCGCCAATATAGATACTAAAGCCGCCCAATAAGATTATTCTTATGGTTTGTTCATCCATATTAAGAATTTTCTTGTTCATAGCGTGTTACCTTTCCTTACTACATGGCTCGATAGTATATAAGCAGGCGCAAATTGCGTACTATGCAACATATATGATAAAGGAGAAAAAAATAAATTGTGTTATCAAGATATGTATATTGTGTTTTATGTTTTTAAAATTATTATTTTGCGATAAACTGTATGTTGAAATACAATATGGGGGGCGCTGCTGCTTCCGAGCAGTAGGACGGCTCGGCTATTGCTTTGGTCGTTGCGGTTGCGTGGCAGGGATTACAATAATCACCCTTAGGTACAGCGTATTCAAAAACCCCGATTAACGGTATCACCGTAATCGGGGTTTTTGTAGTTGTAGGTTGCAAAACTATATTAGAGGGTTTACTGCACTATTTAAGGGAATTCAAACTCAGGCTATATTGTTGCAGCTAAAATTTAGCGCTAGCTATATGCCGAACAAGTTGCTTTTTCTAGCCTATTTTTCCTCTTAGGGCTTCTTTTTCTATTTGTAGTTCGGCAAGCTTTTTTCGAGTAATTGGATACCAAATACCTAAAACCACGGCGGTTAAAAGGTAAATACAAGCGGGCACGAGTGTGGAAATTCTATACATATCGGTTATTGTTTGTGTAGATTGAGTTGCCGAGCCAACTGTGTAGTTTATCCAAACTAAAGCAGAGGTGGCTAAAACACCGGCTACAGTTTGGCCTAATTTGCGAGCAAAAAGGAACAAGGAGTATGTACTGGCTTCCTCTCGTATTCCGGTTTTGCACTCGAAATTATCAATCATATCGTTTACCATTGCCCATATTTGCATAACAAAAAAGGTTGTGCCGATACCACTAATTAAGCAGCAAAATATGAATACATATGGGTTTTGTGTTTTAAGAAACATAAGAACTAATTGCGAAAAACCGGCAACGAGCATTCCGGCTGAGCATATTTCGGCCTTTCCAATAGATTTAACTATCCTTCCCATAATTGGAGCAATAAACACAATGGGCAAATATGTGCTCAGAGTTACGAAGATATATAGGCCTGATGCATTGAAGTAGCTATTAAAAAGGTAAAGATAATATGTTTGGGTAAACATTGTGCTTGCAATTAATAATAGCCCCGCAATAGATAGACTTAAGAATGCCCTGTCGGACAAGAGCTTTTTAATTATGAGACCTGTTCTGCCTTTTTCAGATATAGTAGATTTTTTTTCGATTCGTTCTTTAACGCTGAAAGAACAAACAAAAAACATTGCAGCGCAAAACACCCCACATATAATAAGGCTTATAATTAGCGTTCCACCATTAAATTGAGTAACCCCATCTTTGGTTGTGAAAACAAGTGCTGCAATTATAATAGGCGGAATAGATGCAAGAACTCCAAAAACGCTTCGAATTACAGACAAGCTTGATTGCACGTTAGAATTATTAGTCATAACCGATGCTAAAGAACCGTAAGGGATGTTAACGCTTGTATTCAGCATGCCAAATAAAATATATGTAATATAAGCATATATAAGATACTGTGTAGAAGTAAACCCGGGGATTTTTATAAACAGCAATACCACGGAAATTGCCAGTGGAATTGCCATTCTTCTAATCCAAACCGTATACTTGCCTTTTGATGAGCGAGCTCTTGTGTCGACGAATCTTCCCCATAAGGGGTCGTTTAGAGCATCCCAAAGCCTTGCAACTATAAACAATATCATTATTGAGTTAGCGGCCAGCCCTAATACGTCGGTATAGTACTTTTGCACAATAGCATTAACTAGCGCAAAAATAAGAGTTATTCCAATTTCGCCACAGCCGTACCCAAACCGCTCTTTTTTACTAATTGCTTCATTATACATATTAATTCTCCGGTAATTTTTAAAATATTATTTTAAATCTCTCCAGCCTATTAGCTGAATGTCTTGTTTTTTCAACTCCTCCTCAACCCTAGAATCATACATTACACGATACTCATATACACGGCGCTGCCAAGAATTATGAATAGCTTTTAACTCTTCCGATTCGACTGCAGGGTGCATATATATCTCTGAAACACCCGGCTTTAAATTTGCAAGAAGGCCAATAAACTGAGCAACAAAATTTTCGTAGCTATCATCTTCTTGCTTGTGGAAAGGATATTCTATTAAATGGTCAATCATATTCACATTTAAAGACTCGCCCAATGCTATAAGCTGTTGAAACTGGGCTACGAGCTGCTCGGGCAGCAATTTGGTGCGCTCTTTTGGAAAAATCTTAGGCAACCGATACGGCAGCTGATATTGCGAACAAATGGCTAGCGTTGCCGGCATGAAGCTAATGCCCGACTCAATACCTATTAGACTTCCCATATGGTTATCCAGATTAGAAATTTCAATACCAAGCGCCTTTACTTTTTCAATTTGGGCAATTATTTCAGCTTGCACGTCGGATTCGGTAGCATTAAGCTGGAAATCTTTGCAGGTGGCGTGAAAATATCCTTGCGAGTTTTTTAAAGAAGCTCCAAAGGTTAGCGGGCTCCATTTTAAAGCAGTCCATTCACTGGTAAAAGTTAAATGAACCCCCACGTCAATATGAGTGTTTGCCCGCAAAAAATCAGCAGCTTCCTCAAACCATGCGCAGTTTGGCATTATAGATGTAGATGTTATTTTGCCATCGCGCAGCATCTCCATAATAGCAACATTTGCACTGTGACACATTCCAAAATCATCAGCATTAATAATAAGATATTTAGTGTTGGAATTATTTTTAATCATATAGGTTCCTCCTTTTGAGTAAAATAAATAGCCGTTAATCTTATCGCGGTTTATACTCGAAAAATTAACGGTTGTTAATATTATTTTTTGATAGCCAGATGGTATTTAAAACGTAAAATCGCAAGTTTTACTTTAAATTTGCATGAAAAGATAAGCTGGTTTTTTTATGAAATATTATTAAACTATAAGCAAAGCCAATTAACTATAATTCAAATAGGCAGTCATGTCAATTGTTAACCGACAGCAACTTGATGTGGTGGCATGGATATAAAAAGTAAAAAAAGTGGCATAATGAGAGGTGTACAACTTAAGCAGTAAGTGCACAAAGGTATTTGCATTTTTGCAAAAAAAAATCGTCGCAAACTAAAAAAGCTTGCGACGAAATGGTCCGAGTGACAGGACTTGAACCTGCGGCCCCTTGACCCCCAGTCAAGTACGCTACCAACTGCGCTACACCCGGATAACAAAGCTGTAAAACAGCAAATATTATTATAACGAATGGCTCTGCGCTTGTCAAATTCCGAAATAGGAAGTCGACTAATTTTTATGTTGTAAAAAGTATTGACAAATGCAATGCAGGGATTTATTATAAAAAATGCGTGTCAGCATCTGGTGAGCCGCAAACGCTTTAGTTACCGTATGTTTGCAGGCTCGGCGCTCTAGGGGGGGTAAGCCCTCTCGCCTATATCTTAAACACCGCTGTAGCCACAAGAAATTGTGGTGTAACAAACCTTTTGCGGGGTGGTGTGAGTGTGGGCCCTCGGTTACAAGATGCAGCTGTTCCGAGGAGGATTAAAGAGGTATACCGCTATAAAAGCAGGTGTGCTCTCTCCGCAAAGGGGGATGCGTAAAATTGGATAAGTCTGTTATTGTACGTCTAGACAACATTGTCGTTGACTTTGACGAAGAAGCGGTACTAAACGGCCTGTCGCTGGATATCCACGACAAGGAGTTTGTAACGTTGCTGGGCCCTTCGGGGTGCGGCAAAACCACTACACTACGCGTGATAGGTGGTTTTCTTTCGCCAAAAAGCGGCAGTGTTTTTTTTGATGGAAATAACATCACGGCACTGCCGCCTTATAAGCGGCCGGTGAACACCGTGTTTCAAAAGTATGCGCTTTTTCCGCACTTAAATGTGTTTGAAAATGTGGCGTTTGGACTGCGGCTAAAAAAAATACCGGACAATCAGGTGAACGAGCGTGTGCTGGAGATGCTGGAGCTGGTGGGCTTGCGTGGTTTTGATTTGCGAAACACCGCCACGCTTAGTGGTGGCCAGCAACAGCGTGTGGCAATTGCGCGTGCGCTAATAAACCGCCCAAAGGTACTGCTTTTGGACGAGCCACTTGGCGCGCTGGACCTAAAGCTGCGCAAAGAGATGCAGATAGAGCTTAAGCGTATTCAGCAAAGCCTTGAGATTACATTTATATATGTGACGCACGACCAAGAAGAAGCGCTTACCATGAGTGATACCGTGGTGGTAATGAACAAAGGCGCTATACAGCAGATAGGCTCGCCGCAGGATATATATAACGAGCCAACCAATGCTTTTGTGGCAAACTTTATTGGAGAGAGCAACCTGTTTGACGGCTCTATGCCAAAAGATTTTATGGTGGAGTTTGCGGGGCAGGCGTTTACCTGTGTGGACAGCGGCTTTGAAACAAACGAGCTGGTGCAGGTGGTTGTGCGCCCTGAAGATGTGCAGGTAGTGCCATCGATGCAGGGGATGATTACCGGTATTGTAAAGACCACCGTTTTTAAAGGCGTACACTACGAGATGATTGTAGAGCAGGCCGGCAATGAATGGGTTATTCAAAGCACAGTTGCCTCGCAACCGGGCGAGCTTATTGGCATGAATGTGGAACCGGATGCAATTCACATTATGCACCGTAGCGAGCAAGAGCCTGCGCTGTCTCAGCTAATGGACGAGGCAAAGGAGGCAGGCGATGCTAACTAAACGCAAAGCAATAGCTACCCCGTATATGGCGTGGATGATTGTTTTTACTGTGCTTCCGCTGTTGCTGGTTGTATACTTTGCGTTTACCGACCAAAGCGGCGCGCCTACCCTTGAAAATATAACAAGCCTTGGGCGATATGCATCGGTGTTTGTACTAAGCTTAGTACTGGCGGTTATTGCCACTGTGATATGCCTAATTGTTGCATACCCTGTAAGCTTTATGCTTAGTCGTCTGCGCAGCGGGCGCCAGAGCATTATGCTAATGCTGGTAATGTTGCCTATGTGGATGAACTTTTTGCTGCGCACATATGCGTGGATGAGCCTGCTTGAAAACAACGGGTTGATAAACCGATTTTTGGGGCTTATAGGTCTTGGGCCGTTTGAGATGATTAACACCCCGGGGGCAATTGTACTTGGCATGGTGTATAACTATCTGCCGTATATGATTTTGCCGCTGTACACCGTTATGGTAAAGATTGACAGCTCTGTTATTGAAGCGGCCGAAGACTTGGGGGCAGGGTTTTGGAGCAAGCTTTGGCGGGTGCTTGTACCGCTTTCAAAGCCGGGCATACAAACCGGAGTTACCATGGTTTTTGTGCCAAGTATATCCACCTTTATTATCTCCAGAATGCTGGGTGGCGGAAACTTCTGGCTGATAGGAGATTTGATAGAAGCCCAGTTTTTGGGTAATGCTTATAACTATAATTTGGGTAGTGCTATGAGCCTTGTGCTTATGGTTATTGTGCTACTTATTATGGGGCTTACCAGGGGCTTTAATCAGGAAGATATAGAGGGGGTGATTTAGCTTGGGTATAAAGATATTGAAACGCACTTATCTGGTGCTTTTGTTTTCGTTTTTGTATGTGCCTATAGCTGTGATGATAGCCTTCTCGTTTAACACAACCAAAAGCCGTACAGTGTTTTCGGGCTTTACACTAAGCTGGTATGAACAGCTTTTTCGTAACGAAGAGGTGCTGGGCGCGCTGGCACTTAGCATAATGCTGGCGTTTGTGGCGGCGCTTTGCGCAACAGTGCTGGGAACTATGGCGTCGGTGGGCATTAACCGTATGGGCAAGCGCTCGCGTATGCTGGCGATGAACATTAGCTACATACCTGTGGTAAACCCCGAAATAATAACCGGTGTTTCAATGATGCTATTGTTTGTTGTTATAAAAACAGGCATTTCGGCGGTGGGCGCAGAGAGCGTGGCCAACAGCATTATAGGCATACCGAGCTTAATTATTGCCCATATTACGTTTAGTTTGCCGTATGTTCTTTTTAATGTGAGCCCGAAGCTGCGGCAGATGGATATTCGTATGTACGAGGCGGCGCTGGACCTTGGCTGCAACGAGCGGCAGGCATTTTTTAAGGTAGTACTACCGGAGATTATGCCGGCAATATTCTCAAGTTTTCTTATATGCCTTACCTATTCGATAGACGATTTTACGATAAGTTATTTTACCGCAGGCACCCAGCAAACATTGCCAATTGCCATTTATTCCATGACAAGGCGGCGTATAAGCCCCGAAATAAATGCGCTTAGCGCAATTATGTTTGTGGTAATATTGGCTATTATTATTTTTGCAAACTACCGCGAGAGCACTGCCGAAAAACGGCAGCGTAAACGCTACAAACAAGCAATGGCAAGCAACATTTAAGGAGGAGTAACAATGAAAAAAACAATTGCACTATTAGCAGCGCTCGTGCTGCTCGCACTGCCGCTGGCAGGTTGCGCAGGGGAAGAAACACAAGGCGTGGCTGTGGCAGAAGGGTATGACTACACCCGCTTTATGGACGAGGGAATTACACTTAACGTTTACAACTGGGGCGAGTATATCTCCACCGGCACAGACGGCGAGAGCATGGACGTAAATGCGGAGTTTGAAGCGCTTACCGGCATTGAGATAAACTACACAACATTCGACACAAACGAGGCAATGTACGCAAAGCTGAAAAGCGGTGGCGCCGACTATGATATTATTATTCCGTCGGACTACATGATAGGCAGAATGGCCAACGAGGGCATGCTGGCAGAGCTTGATTTTTCGAACATTCCAAACTATGCAATGATTGGCGAAGAGTATCGCAACCAAGCGTATGACCCCGATAACATGTACAGCGTACCTTACACATGGGGCTATGTGGGTATTATTTATAACACAACCATGGTAGAGGGCGAAATAAACAGCTGGGATGCATTGTGGGACGAGCAGTATGCCGGCAACATTCTAATGTTTGACAACAGCCGTGACGCTTTTGCTATTGCGCTTCGCCGCATGGGCGAGTCGCTAAACCCATCCACCACCGACATGATTGACCATGCGGCAGTAGAGCTGGCAAACCAGCGCGATGTTGTGCAGGCGTATGTTATGGACCAAATTTTTGACAAGATGGAAGGCGGCGAAGCCGCGCTGGCACCGTACTATGCAGGCGACGCCATTACCATGATAGAGTCTAACCCAGACCTTGCATTTGCTGTACCGCAAGAAGGCACAAACTACTTTGTAGATGCAATGTGTATTCCTGCTACAAGCCAAAACCAAGAGGCCGCCGAGATGTACATTAACTTCTTGTGCGAAACTGCTGTGGCGGTAGAAAACTGCCTGGCCATTGGTTATTCCACACCTCAGGTAGAGGCCGAGGCCGCACTACCCGAAGAGGTGCGCAACAACCCAATTGCTTACCCCTCGGCAGAGGTGCTTGCAAACACCGAAACATTCTCGGTACTGTCTGATGACCTGAACGCGCACATGGATAGAGCATGGAGCGACATGCGAGCGCT
>CAYJEW010000025.1:16951-26526 GCA_964369525.1 uncultured Oscillospiraceae bacterium
TCTTGTGTGGTGCTCCACGCTGTGCAAAAACGCACGGCAGTGTGGTGTTCGTCTATAGCCCCCCAGCGCTCGAATACGTAGCTTTTTAGCAGCGCGTCTATGGCATGGTTTGGCAGAATAGGGAAAATTTGGTTGGTGGCCGCCGGCGCAAACATAGGCAGGTTATGCTTTTTTAGGCCTGCCGCCAGCTGCTGGGCAAGGTTTATTGCGTGCTGTGCGCCACGCTCGTATAGGTTGTTTTGCATTAGCGTGCAAAACTGAAGCCCCAGCAGCCAGCCTTTGGCCAGCAGCGCTCCACGCTGTTTCATAATGTACCTAAAGTCGCTTGCCAAAGCGAGGTTATTTATAATTATTGCCTCGCCAAACAGTGCACCAACCTTTGTGCCGCCAATGGTGAAGGCATCACATAGCTGAGCCAGCTGGGGCATGTTTACCGTGTTGGAGGGTGCGCAAAGCCCATAGCCAAGGCGTGCGCCGTCCACATAAAGTAGCAGGCCGTTTTCGCGGCAGGTGGCGCTAAGTGCGGTTAGCTCCTCTATGCTGTACAGCGTGCCGCTTTCGGTGGGCTGGGAGATGTAGCACAGCTTAGGCTGTGGCATATGCTCATGTGTTGGGTCGTTTTTATGCGATAGTACGGCGGCGCTAACCTGTGTGGCGGTAAGCTTGCCGTCGGTAGAGGGTAGCTGTATCACCTTGTGGCCGGTGGCCTCTATTGCGCCTGTTTCGTGTACGCTTATGTGGCCGCTGTCTGCCGCTATGGCGGCTTGGTGCGGGCGTAGCGCGGCGGAAATTATTAGCAGGTTTGCCTGTGTGCCACCCGGCACAAGGTGCACGGCGGCGTTTGGGGAGTTGCATTTTTGGCGGATAAGTTGTGATGCTTGCTCGCATAGAGCGTCTTCACCGTAACCAGCAAACTGCTGTGTGTTGCTTTGAGTAAGAGCTTGCAAAATTTCAGGATGTGCGCCCATTATGTAGTCGCTTGAAAATCTTATCAAAATAAAGTGCCTCCGTTTTAGTGGTATTTAGAGCGTAGCATGGCTTTATTAAAGAGCGTTTAGTATATCTGCTGTGCGTGAGGTGCCAAGGCGTGCAGCGCCTGCGTTTAGCATGGTAAGGGCATCGCTTAGTGTGGCAATGCCGCCAGAGGCTTTTACCTGCATATGTGGGGGTATGCTACTGCGCATCAGCTGTACATGCTCTGCGGTAGCGCCTGCAGGGCCAAAACCTGTGGAGGTTTTTACAAATGCGGCGCCCGCCTTTGCGCAGAGCTTGCAGGCGGCTATTATTTCGGCATCGGTGAGAAAACAGGTTTCTATAATTACCTTCAATAGGGCGGGGCTAGCGGCGGCAACTGCGGAAATATCTTCTTGCACAGCCTCGTGAAGGCCGCTGCGTAGTGCTCCAATATTTAGCACCATGTCAAGTTCGGTTGCGCCCTGCGCATAGGCGGCTTTAGCCTCGGCTGTTTTTGTGGCAGTATTAGCTGCCCCAAGCGGAAAGCCTATTACAGTGCACACGGCAACACCGCTACCCGAAAGCTGTTTTGCAGCAAAAGGCACCCAGCAAGAGTTTAGGCAAACGCTTGCAGTTTTTTCTTTTAGGGTAAATGCCACCACCTCTTTAACCTGTTGCAGGGTTGCCTCGGGTTTTAGCAGGGTATGGTCTATTTTGGCGGCAAGCTGTTGGCGGGTCATAGGCGTCTCCTTTTTAAGGGGCATACATAAATATAAAGCAATTATAGCATAGCAAACTTGACAAACAAAGCCTACTGTGGTAGGTTTTCAGTAATACTGTTGATGCAATGAAGAGGACGGGCGGCGCACAGGCATTCTTTAGAGAGCTGTTGGTAGGTGCAAAACAGCGGATGTGGCGTAGGCCTTATCACCTTGGAGCAGCTGGCTGAACGCGAATGCAAGTAAGCCCGGCCGGTAGCCACCGTTATTGGGCAGGTGCGTTGATAGACGTGCTTAAAGTGGCCGCATATTAGTTTGCGGCAAGTGGAGTGGTACCACGGGGTTTGTCCTCGTCTCTTATGGAGACGGGGCTGTTTTTATATTTTCCCAAAGGGAAGGAAATGGTGGCAACGGCAATGACACTGGATAAAATTTATCATGCGTCCTATATTTTAAAAGAGGCGGCCCGCAAAACCGACCTTATTGCGTCTACCGATTTGTGTAAAGATGAGGTATGGCTGAAAACCGAGAACCTGCAGGTTACCGGCTCTTTTAAGCTGCGTGGTGCATATTATAAGATGAGCCAGCTTAGTGATGAGGAAAAAGCTAAAGGCGTAATTGCCTGTTCTGCAGGCAACCATGCGCAAGGCGTAGCGCTGGCTGCGGCAAAAAACGGGATATCGGCAGTGATATGCATTCCCGACTCGGCGCCAATATCTAAAATAGAGGCCACACGCAGTTATGGCGCCGAGGTGGAGCTGGTGCGCGGCAGCTATGACGATGCGTATGCACGTGCGGTAGAGCTGCAAGCACAGCAGGGGCGCACGTTTATCCATCCGTTTGATGATGAAGATGTAATTGCCGGGCAGGGCACAATAGGCCTTGAAATTTTAGACCAGATGCCGGATGTGGAGGCTGTAATAGTGCCTATTGGCGGCGGCGGCCTTATTGCGGGGGTGGCATATGCAATTAAGAGCTTGCGCCCCGAGTGCAAGGTGTATGGCGTGCAGGCAGCGGGGGCGGCGTCTATGCTGAAGAGCATTCAAAAAGGTAAAGCTATTACACTGGACGCCGTAACAACATTTGCCGACGGCATTGCTGTTAAGCGGCCAGGGGGCATTACGTTTGATATGGTGCGCAGGTATGTGGACGGCGTGGTTGATGTGAGCGAAGACGAGGTGGCCAGCGCTATTTTGGCGCTGATAGAGCGGCAAAAAATGATAGCCGAGGGCGCAGGCGCTGTGGCTGTGGCGGCGGCAATGTTTGATAAAATTAAGCTAAATGGTAAAAAGGCGGTATGCCTTGTGTCGGGTGGCAACATAGACGTAAATATTCTGTCTAGGGTTATTACACGAGGGCTTGTTACCAGCGGCCGCAATGCAAACCTTACAATTGCGCTGGTGGACAAACCGGGCCAGCTTGAAGGGGTATCGCACATTGTGTCAAACCATGGTGGCAATGTGGTAAGCGTGCAGTACGACCGCTCAGACCCTAAAATGGCCATCAACAGCTGCTACCTCACGCTGGGGCTGGAAACCCGCAACCGAGAGCAACTGGTGGAAATTGAGCAGGCACTACAGCAAGCAGGGTTTGAGATTGTTAATACGCCGTCGGCAAACGGGATACACCGTGCATAGCCAATTGGCGGCAGTGGGGATTTAAGGTGGCTAAAACAGTTTGCGTTTTACGCAAAGGAGGCATGCATGGAGGCAAACAAAGGTGAAAGCCTTGCAAAAAGAATATATACGCTAACGGTGCTGGACAGCCTGCTACAAGACCATGTGGTGCGTGCATTGCTAAGGGTTTTGCAGGCGGATGACGAGCGGGGCCGATATTACTGCGAGTTTGTGGCGGCGGTGTACCGTGCAGGGGGCGATTTGGGTGAGCATTTGTTGCAACAGGTGCTAAACAGTGAAAACCCTGTGGTGCGAATGCATGCCGCAGGCACAGCTGTGCCGCGGCAGATGGCCGACAGTTTAAAAAACGAGCTTGTAATATTAAGCGAGATTGCCGCTTTGCCATGCGAGCAACTGGCAGAGATTGCAGGGCAAGAGGCCCTGCCGGCATATGCTAGCACGGCGCACGACTTTGGGAGCATATATTCACAGCGGCTGGCACAGGCGGCAACATGTGGGTATGGAATTTTTGCAAAGTGGCATATGTTTACCATTGCGGAAAACGCAGAGCTGTTGCCTGTGAAAAACCCAGACCCACAGCGTATTAGCCAGCTGGAGGGCTACGAGCGCGAGCGCGAGCAGGTGGTGCTAAACACCCGCGCATTGCTGGCAGGGCTTGCCGCCAGCAATATACTGCTTTACGGCGACGCAGGCACAGGCAAAAGCAGTACGGTAAAGGCTATTGCCAACGAGTTTTGCAAAGACGGGTTAAGGCTTGTGGAGGTGCGCAAAAACCAGCTGTATCAAATTCCCCTATTGATGGACAAGCTGGCGGAAAATCCACTTAAATTTATTTTGTTTATAGACGACCTTAGCTTTCCTGCTGACGATAAAGACTTTACTGCACTGAAAGCTATTTTGGAGGGCAATGTTAGTGCACGCCCGTCTAATATAGCTGTATATGCCACAAGTAATCGCCGTCATCTTATGCGGCAAAGTTTTGGTAGCCGCACAGGCGACGAGGTACACCTAAGCGACACGCTGGAGGAAGAGGCAAGTTTATCTGCTAGGTTTGGGCTAACTGTTACATTCCAGCGCCCAAGCCGAGAGGAGTATGCGCAGGTGGTGCTTAGCATTGCCAAAGAGATAGGCGTGGATACTGATGAAAAAGTACTTTGTGAGCGGGCCGAGGCGTATGCAATAAGGTGCGGTGGGCGTAGCCCAAGGGCGGCACGCCAGTTTGTAGAGCAGCAAAAAGCGATGCAGGCTTTTAATGGGGATGGTAGGTAATGAGCGAAATACTAGAGGCCGGCATGTTAATTTGCTTTGGGTTTGCATGGCCCGTAAACATTTATAAATCCATAAAATCGGGTACTACAAAAGGCAAAAGTGTTTTGTTTTTATTTATGATATGGGCAGGTTATTTACTTGGTATTGCAAACAAGGCATTGTTTAATTACGATTATGTAATGTGGCTGTATATTTTAAATTTGCTTATGGTTAGCGTGGATATTGGGCTTTTCTTCCGAAATAAAAGCCGTGAGAATAGCAAGCTGAGCACCGAGGCATAGCTTTGTAGTACAGGCAGATATCATATAGGCTGTGGCGTTAGCTTAGCTTTTTAAATGAGGTGGGTATGGCGGTTAAAAACTCACAAAAGAATATTGTGGTGCTAATATGTGCGGTATTAGTAGCGGTGCCGATGATGTTTACCGCTGTAAATTACAATGGGCTAAGCTTTTTGGCCTATCTGATTTTTTTTACGCTTATACCTGGGTATGCAGTGACAACGCTGTTTAAACCTGTGGGCATATCAAGCTCGGTTAGGTTTTTGCTGGCGTTTTTGTGCGGTGTGTCGGTGCTGTTTTTAGAGTACTTCTTTTTGTATTTTATAGGACAGATGCAACTGATAACCTACATAAATCCTATAATAAGCGTACTTTTTTTACTGTTAAGACGTAAAAGCCTAAAGCCCAGCATACAGGCTTTAGGGAGTTTTTTGCAGGGTAACGTAGCGTTTGCTGTTTTTTTCACCTTTAGCGTGTACATAACCTTGTTTAACCTGAACTTCACTATGCCAAGCGCTATGGATATTTTTTATGCCGACTACACCTGGCAGATAGGCAATATAAACCAGCTGGCTTCCAGCGTACCTTTTGATGATATCAGGGTTACGGGCGTACAGTTTACGTATCATTTTTTTAACACGCTGTATCTTGCTATAGCTAAAATTGTAGGCGGTATGCCCGGGTGGGTATATTTGATACAGTATCAGGTGTTTTATATTCCGCTGTTGCTGTGCGTTAGCATTTATACGCTGATAAAAAGGGCGATTAAAAGTGAAGCACTGCTGCTGATTATATCGGTAGCAACGTATTTGGGGTTTTCGTTTTCGCATCAGTACAGTAGCTTTATTTTTCAAGCGTCTACAAACGCAAATGCCGCAGGTTTTGCATGTGTTATAGTTATTGCCTTATTTTTTATGGTGTGCACATTATTTGAAAGCAAACACAAAACAAAAAAAAACGCTTTTGTTAATATTTTATATAGTGTATGTTTAATTGTGTTGTTAACGGGCACTAAAGGGCCGTACACAATTGTGTTTTTAACAGCGCTAGTATGTTATATTGCAACAAAATTTATCTGCAATAAAAGGTGCGGCAAGGATGTTTTAATATTTTTTGCAATGGCTGCAGTTGTATTTGCAGGCATGTATTCATTTTTATTTGTAAATGGAACTCAAAGTTACTTCACAGGCTCGTTTTTTGATACCTTTTTAAAATCTGCAGTGAGAACACCGAGCTTTTTTGGAGCATATAGCTATCTTGGTGAGGATTTATTTGCAAGGGTAGTTTTATTAATTCCATCGCTAATATTCACATTTACATTTGCGGTTATTCCACTTTTATGTGCAGTTATAAAGTTGCTAAAGCTTATTTTTAAAAAGCACCATATGAAAGATGAAAAGGTACTTGCGGTATGGATATTTTTGGTTGGCACAGCTGCATATTATACCTTTTTCATAGAGGGAATTAGCCATGTGTATTTTTTGTTTGCGGCGCTGCCGTTTGTGGGGTATATAGCGGCAGACGAGATAAACTTGTTTTTTCAAAAGCACGACAAATACAAAAAAGGCATATCGCTTGTGCTGGTTGTGCTGATATGTGTTATGTTTAACAACAGTATAATCACGCAGCTATCCGATTTTTCTTTATCGGCAATGGTGAATTTTTACAGTCAAAACGAGAGTAGATACTCTGCCCAAAAGATGGAGCAACATGCCGCATATGAGTTTTTGAACGAATACATTGAAGATGATAGGCTGATACTTACAAACAAGCTTTCGCCCGACAATATAACAGACGAAGTTTTCCACGAAATATCGGCATTTGCGGAGAAAAAGTGCTACTTTGAGGGTTATTTATATGCCGAGCGCAACCTAGGCTTTGAGGACACTACAGCCAGAATAACAGAGCTGACAAGCATGTTTTCGGACGACTGGACACCAAGAGAAAAGTATGATTTTCAGGTGATGAAAAATATAGGCTACATAGTTGTGTTTTTGCATCAAAGCGATATTGACAGCATAACGCTACCTGAGGGAGAAGAATACTACAGGGTGATATTTGAAAACAGCAGTGTAGTTATATATGAGGTGTTATAGCAAATAGCATATATGCTAAGCGGACTACAATATGGATGCGTTGTTTGTTTTGTTAAAGCCATACAATCCAGGCCTTGCTTACCACGGCAAATTTTTGTGGGATATTGCGCAAATGGTTGACATAAATAGGCTTGGTAGGTATAATAATGTTTAATTTCCTTATATAGATATATGTGATGATGGGAGTTAGTAGCTTGTGCTTTATGGTAGAAAAACCGTAGGTTTTTCGCAAGAGAGCTGCCGGGTGGTGCAAGGCAGGCCAAAACACAATGTGAAGTCTCTTCCCGGAGCATCTGCCCGAAAGGCTTAGGCCTGCGTAGGCGCAGACGGTTTTAAAGCCCCGTTACGGCTTTCGGCGCTGTAAAAGCGCCGGTAAGGTGGCCATGCTGTTAAAGGTGTGGCAAAAAGAGTGGTACCGCAGAGTTTTACCTCTGTCTCTTTAATGAGACAGGGGTTTTTTGTATAACGGCAAAGGAGAGAAAGCTATGAGAATAACAGGAGCAGAAGTAATAACACGCGTTTTAAAGGAACAAGGTGTAGACACAGTGTTTGGCTATCCGGGCGGTGCTGTGATAAATATTTACGATGCACTGTATCAGCATAAAGACGAGATTACCCACTATATTACAGCGCACGAGCAGGGTGCAGCACATGCGGCCGATGGCTACGCACGCGCAAGCGGCAAAACAGGTGTTGTAATAGCAACGTCGGGCCCGGGGGCTACAAACCTTGTTACAGGTATTGCCACAGCGTATATGGACAGCGTGCCTATGGTGGCTATTACAGGCAATGTGGCAAGCCCGCTACTGGGTAAAGACAGCTTTCAAGAAGTGTACACCATGGGTATAACCATGCCTATTACCAAGCACAACTACACCGTGCAGCGTGCAGAGGACATTGCCGATGTAATGCGTGAGGCGTTTCGCATTGCAGAAAGTGGGCGTAAAGGCCCTGTGCTTATTGATATCACAAAGGATGCTACGGTGGAAGAGTGTGACTATCTGCCGCAAGAGCCACAGGCAAAAGAAAAACCACCCATTGCCGACGACGATGCCGTGTGGGAGATTTTGAGATATATAGGCCGTAGCCGCCGCCCGCTGATATGTTTTGGCGGAGGTGTGGTGAGCAGTGGTGCTACCGATGTTTTGTATGAGCTGGTGCACAAAATGCAGATACCTGCTGTGCACACACTTATGGCAACAGGGGTGCTGAGCTATGAGGACGAGCTTAACCTTGGGCTGGTTGGTATGCATGGCTTTACCAGTGGAAACAAGGCCATAGACGGGGCCGACTTAGTGCTGGCAATAGGGTTTAGATTTTCTGATAGGGTAGCGCTGAACACAGGGCGGTTTGCGCCAAACGCCAAGATTGTGCAGATAGATATAGACCCAAGCGAGATAAACAAAAACATTCGTGTAGCGCATTCGGTGGTAGGAGATATAGGCGATGTTTTGCGGCGGCTACTGCCTATGCTGGAGAAGACAGAGCATAGCGCATGGCTGGACGAGATTGCCGCATGGAAAAAAGAAGACTATAGGCCAAAAGATGAAACCTCGTTTTTGCGCCCGCATCAGATTATAGGCACAATTGCACAGCTTGCGGGCGAAGAGGCGGTTTTGGTAACCGACGTAGGCCAGCACCAGATGTGGGCGGCGCAGTACTGCCGCCGTACTATGCCGCGGAGCTTTTTAACAAGCGGCGGGCTTGGTACAATGGGGTATGGCTACGGCGCAGCAATAGGTGCGCAGGTGGCTATGCCAAACCGCAATGTGGTACACATTACAGGCGATGGCTCGTTTCATATGAACCTAAACGAAGCCTGTACGGCGGTTAGCTACAACCTGCCGGTTATCACCGTTATTTTAAATAATGGCGTGCTTGGAATGGTGCGGCAGTGGCAACATACCTTCTTTGAAGACCGTTTCTCGCAAACAACGCTCGAGCGCAAAACAGACTATGTGAAGATGGCCGAAGCATTTGGTGCTAAAGGCTACAGGGCAAATACCCCCGCAGAGTTCGAGGCGGCTATGAGCGCAGCGCTACAAGACGGCGGCCCTGCGTGGATAGAGTGCGTGATAGACCGCGACGAGATGGTAAGCCCTATGATTCCCTCTGGCGGAAGCGTAGATGACATTCTTATATATAACAACTAAGGAGGATAGCCGTGGACAACAAAAAGCAGGTAGTATCAATGCTGGTAAATAACAGCGCAGGTGTATTGGCGCGGGTATCCAGCTTGTTTGCCCGAAAAGGGTATAACATAGACTCACTTACGGTTAGCGCCACAGACGACGAAAAAATATCGCGAATTACCATAACCACCGAGGGCGAGCCGCAGGTGCTTAGCCAAATTTTAAGCCAGACGGCAAAGCTGTTTGTGGTAAGGCAGGTTGTGCCGTTAAACCCGGACACAAGCATTCAGCGAGAGCTACTGCTTGTAAAGCTAAAAGCCGACGAAGGCATGCGCAGTGTGGTGCGCGAGGCGGCAGATATTTACAAGGCCAGCGTGGTGGACCTTTCGGTAGACAGCATGGTGGTAGAGCTAACAGGAAAACCCAGTAAGATAGATGGGTTTTTGGCGGTTATTAGCCAGTACGAAATTATGGAGATGTGCCGCACAGG
>CAYJEW010000026.1:0-16456 GCA_964369525.1 uncultured Oscillospiraceae bacterium
CCCCCCCCCCCCCCCCCCCCCCCCCCCCCCCCCCCCCCCCCCCCCCCCCAAATTTTTGTGCCTTGCAGGGTTTGCAGGCGCAGGGCAGGGGGTGCTAGATTTAAAATGGGCAGGAGGATTGCGCAGCGTTACTCTGTATGGGTGGCTAGCCAAGCTAATATAATCCAAGCCCGCCTAAAAATAGGTAAATTGCACATCTAACTGCGTTATCCTCTTAGACAAACACAAGCTTGCCGTCGTCGTCTGTCTTGTTATAAGCACAATTTATCTGTTTTTAGGTCTATAGATTTTATAGCAAATGGGTGGGCTTTATAGCAAGTAAAAGCCTTGTAGTAATACTTTTTGCCTTATAAAAGGCTTTGACGCCGATAGAAGGCTGACCCATTTGTTATAAAACGGGTTCGCATTATATTAGTTTAGCTATGCGGCCGAACGTGTGGGTGGCGGCGCGGATTGTGCCGGCAAGGGCGGGGCACAGTTGGTCTTGTGTAAGGCGCCAGCACCAGTTTGGAGCACCGAGGGTGGAGGGGGTGTTTATGCGGGCTTCGGCGCCAAGGCCCAGCCAGTCGGGCAGGGGGATGATGGCGGTG
The DNA here is from genome assembly GCA_964369525.1 of uncultured Oscillospiraceae bacterium. GTDB lineage: Bacteria > Bacillota > Clostridia > Oscillospirales > Ruminococcaceae > JAAYCI01. The sequence goes on from CAYJEW010000026.1 coordinate 591, forward strand.
TTTGCCACGCTGGCAAGCGCCGCACGAATAAGCGCAGGCACAAACTCTTCGCTATTTTGGATACCGAGGTAACGGAAGGCAAACTGCACGTCTTCCGGGCTTGCCTCGGTAAGCCAGGCGGCGCTTGTGGTGTTGTCGTGCGTGCCGGTGTACACAACCGTGTTGTTTTGGTAGTTGTGGGGCAGATAGTCGCTTTCTTCACGGCTGTCGAACGCAAACTGCAGTATCTTCATGCCGGGGTAGCCCGACGCTTTTAGCAGGGCGTATACGTCGGCCGTTAAAAAGCCGAGGTCCTCGGCAATTATCTTCATGTTCGGCAGGTGGCGGTGTAGCATGGAGATAAAGCCGATGCCGGGGCCGTCCTCCCAGCTACCGTTTCGTGCTGTGGCAGAGCCTGCCGGCACGGCATAGTAGGTGGAAAAGCCTCGGAAGTGGTCTATGCGGGTAACATCAAACAGCTCTTCGGCCTGTTTTAGGCGCCTTTGCCACCAGGCATAGCGGGTGCGCTTGTGGGCCGGCCAGTTGTATAAGGGGTTGCCCCAGAGCTGGCCGTCTTCGGTGAAAGCGTCGGGCGGCACGCCGGCCACCTGCGCAAGCGCATGTTCTTCGTTTAGCAAAAACAGTTGGGGATTTGCCCAAAGGTCGCTGGAGTCGTCGCTGACATATATGGGGATATAGCCCACAATGCCCACGCCGTGTGAGTTGGCATACTGTTTTAAGGCGGCCCACTGCTGAAAGAAAAAGTACTGCACACAGCGCCAAAACTCTATGCGTGGGGCGTACTGGGCTTTGGCGGCTTTTAGCGCCGCGGGGGTGCGCAGGCGCAGGGGGGTGGGCCAGTGGGCAAAGCCTGCTTGGCCGTGCGCTTCTTTAATAGCCATGTACATGGCGTAGTTGTCTAGCCAGTAGGCGTTTTGTTGGCAAAATGTGCGGTAGGCAGGGGCGGATTTATCCTGCCGCGCGGCGGCTTTTGCAAGCACTGCAAAGCGGCGGTTAAATAAAAGCTCGTACTCTACATGGGCCGGGTTTTCGCCCCAGTTTGTGCCTATCTCGTCTGCAGTAAGCAGGCCGCCTTCGCACAGCATGTCGAGGTCTATAAAATAAGGGTTGCCTGCAAAGGCGGAAAAGCTTTGGTAGGGGCTGTCGCCATATCCGGTGGGGTTGATAGGTAAAATTTGCCAAAGCGCTTGGCCGGCCTGTGCCAAAAAGTTTACAAAATCATACGCACTGCGCCCCAGCGTGCCTATGCCGTAAGGCGAGGGCAAAGAAGACAGTGGCATTAAAATACCGGATTGTCGCATGGTAGGCCTCCTATATATTAGTATATTATTTATGCCGTTTATTCCATCATAGGGCGGACAGCAAAAAAAAGCAAGTAAAGTAGCGTAACTAAGAATAAACCCTTGAATTTAAGGGCGGTTTGGGGCATAATTAAATAGAAAAAAAGGCATTAACCGCATGATGTGGCGGGAGGCCTGAAATGGGAGGCACAGTGTGCAAAATATACGCCATTTGATATCTCCGGACGATTTTACAGGGCAGGAGACCGACCGCCTGCTGGATTTGGCCGCCCGTATTATAGCCCAGCCACAGCAGTATGCCGCTCGCTGTGCCGGCAAAAAAATTGCCACCTTGTTTTACGAACCCAGTACCCGTACGCGCCTTAGTTTTGAAGCTGCTATGCTGGAGCTGGGTGGAGGGGTGCTGGGATTTTCTTCGGCCGATTCGTCGTCGGCCGCAAAGGGCGAAACGGTGGCAGATACTATTCGCACCGTGCAGAGCTTTGCCGATATTATTGCAATAAGGCACCCAAAAGAGGGCTCGGCCGCGGTGGCGGCGGCAAACTCGCGGGTGCCGATAATAAACGCGGGCGACGGAGGGCATCTGCACCCAACCCAAACGCTTACCGACCTGCTTACCATACGCTCGCTACGTAAAGGGGGTAGCCTTTCGGGGATAACGGTGGGGCTGTGTGGCGATTTGATGTTTGGGCGCACGGTGCATAGTCTTGTGCGTGCGCTGGAAACGCGCAGTGGCATAAAATTTGTGCTAATAAGCCCAAAAGAGCTACGCCTGCCTGCCTACCAGCTTGAAGAATTGCAGAGCAGAGGCGTGCCGTATGTAGAGGTGGAGCGGCTGGAAGATGTGATAGGCGATTTGGACGTGCTGTACATGACACGGGTTCAGCGAGAGAGGTTTTTTAACGAGGAAGACTATGTGCGCCTGCGCGACAGCTATATTTTAAATGCGGCAAAGATGCGCCTGGCGAAGGAAGAGATGATGGTGTTGCACCCGCTGCCGAGGGTGAACGAGATTGCTACAGAGGTAGACAGCGACCCTAGGGCCGCATACTTTGAGCAGGTGCGGTACGGAAAGTTTGCAAGGATGGCCTTGATACTTACATTGCTGGGAATGGAGGGCTAACCATGAATGTAGACAGCATTGAGCGCGGTGTAGTGATTGACCATATTGGGGCGGGCAAAGGCATGGAGATTGTTCGCCTGCTACGCCTGGAAGAGCTTACCTGCCCTGTGGCGGTTATTCGTAACGCGCGCAGCGGAAAGATAGGCAGAAAAGATATTATTAAAATAGAGGATGAGATAGACCTTGACCTTGATGTGCTGGGGTTTATAGACCCAAACATTACCGTGAACATTATTACCGGTAGCAGAATTGTGGAAAAGCGCCGTACCTCGCCGCCAAACCAGGTGGTGAATGTGGTGCAGTGCAAAAACCCACGCTGTATTACCTCTACCGAGCGCGATTTGCCGCAGGTATTTTTGCGAAAAGAGGGCGGCGAGGTGTATAGGTGTAGCTATTGTGAGCAGGAGTATTGATAGAATAAAAAACAAGGCGCCCACATGACGGGGTGCCTTGTTTTTTTAGTGGTCTTGGGCGGGGTTTAGCGGGGGGTTACCTCGCCAAAGAGGTTAAAGCGGAACAACTTGCTTTCGTCGGTTTTGTTGGTACATTCTATTTTGGCGTGGGAGACAATGCCGCCCTCGATTAGCCGCGTAAAGCCAATTAGCTGGGCTAGTTTGCTTTTTAGGTTTAGGCGGTCGCCTTCGTCGGTTACAAGGTACACCTCGCCCTCGCAGCTGTCGAGCACCTCCATAAACGCCTGTAGGTCGAACTCGTGCATGTTCATTGTGTTATCCATAAAATTTTGCTCCTTCTACAGAAAAAGTAAGGCAAAAAGCGCTGAAAAAAAGCGGCGCTGTGCGGTGTGTGGCGGGGGGATTTCGCCTTTGCCACCATTGTAGCAACAGGGCAGGCAAAATGCAATAGAAAAATTGGTGAAAAGCACAATGATAAAATGTGATATTTGTAGAAATTTAACAAAAATTGGCGAAAAGGGGTGGCATTTAGCCCTAAAAGGGGGGCAATATGCTTTTATTTTACACAAAACTTGATATAATAAAGATGTGCAACGCACAAGTGGCGTAAATTTACACCAAAGGAGTATGGCATATGACCTATACCCATGAAGTAGAGCAGATGTGCCCTGTGGCCCAAGGGACAAACCACGGGCCGGCACCTATTCCCGAAGAGGGGCGCTGGGTGAAAGCGTACAACGTACAAGACATTAGCGGACTTACGCACGGCGTAGGCTGGTGTGCGCCACAGCAGGGTGCATGCAAGCTAACGCTTAACGTGAAAGAGGGTATTATTCAAGAGGCGCTTATTGAGGTTATTGGGTGCTCGGGGATGACCCATTCGGCCGCGATGGCCGGCGAGATTTTGCCGGGCAAAACCATAATGGAAGCGCTTAATACCGACCTTGTGTGCGATGCTATAAACACGGCTATGCGCGAGCTGTTTTTGCAGATTGTGTATGGCCGCAGCCAAACAGCTTTTTCGGAAAACGGGCTGCCGGTGGGCGCAGGGCAAGAAGACCTGGGAAAAGGCCAGCGTAGCATGACAGGCACCATATACTCTACCGCCGCAAAGGGTGTGCGGTATTTAGAGCTTACAGAGGGGTATATTACCCGTATGGCGCTGGATAAGGACAACGAAGTAATAGGCTACGAGTTTATACGCCTTGGTAAGATGCTGGAAGACATTCGCTGCGGCAAGGACGCTAACGAAGCTTTGCAGGCCAATAAAGGCACATATGGCAGGTTTTCGGAAGAGGACGGCGCCGTGAAATACATAGACCCAAGGGAGGAGTGAGCAATATGGCACAGTTTGAAAACCAAGACCGCCGCATGCCAAAGATACAGGCATGCCTTAAAGACAACGGCATTGCAACGCTGGACGACTGCTGTGAGATGTTGCTACAAAAGGGTATTAATGTAGAAGAGATTGTAAAAGGCGTGCAACCTATATGTTTTGACAACGCAGTGTGGGCCTACATACTGGGTACGGCTATTGCGGTACACAGGGGCATAAAAAAGGCCGACGAGTGCGCAAAGGCCATAGGTGAAGGGCTGGAGGCGTTTACCATACCAGGTAGTGTGGCCGAGCAGCGCAGTGTGGGCCTTGGGCACGGCAATTTGGGGGCTATGCTGTTGCGTGACGAGACCGAGTGTTTTGCGTTTTTGGCAGGGCACGAGAGCTTTGCCGCGGCCGAGGGCGCTATAGGTATTGCAAAAACGGCAAACAAGGCACGCACAAAGCCGCTGAGGGTTATACTAAACGGCCTTGGCAAGGACGCAGCGTATATTATAAGCCGTGTGAATGGCTTTACCTACATGAAAACCGACTACAACTTTACAACGGGCGAGCTTGCGATAACCGAGCAGAAGGCGTTTTCGCAAGGGGCTAGGGCCGAGGTGCACTGCTATGGCGCAAATGATGTGCTGGAGGGTGTGGCAATTATGAAGCACGAGGGGGTGCAGGTGTCGATTACAGGCAACAGCACAAACCCATCGAGGTTTCAGCATCTGGTGGCAGGCACATACAAAAAATGGGCCAACGAAACCGGGGCAAAGTATTTTAGCGTGGCTTCGGGCGGTGGCACAGGCCGCACACTGCACCCAGACAACATGGGCGCAGGCCCTGCCAGCTATGGCCTAACCGACAGCATGGGCCGTATGCACGGCGACGCACAGTTTGCCGGCAGCTCCAGCGTACCTGCACATGTTGAGATGATGGGACTTATAGGCATGGGCAACAACCCAATGGTGGGCGCTACCGTGGCGTGTGCTGTGGCGGTGAGCCAGCTGCCGTAGGCGCAGGCAGAATATAGAGCATAAAAAAGAGATGTGAGTGTTCACATCTCTTTTTTATGGTTAAACTTGAGTATGGATTTGGCGTATAAAAAGTTTTGATACTGCAGAAGCTAGGTTTGGGCAGTGGCTACGGGGTTTGGGCTTTGGCAAGGCGCTTTGAAAGCATTGCGCAAAGAGAGTAGGCCAAAGCGCCTTTTAAGATATCGGGGACAATAAAAGGTATTACGCAGGCGGCGAGCGCTGCAGAGAGCGACATGCCGGATAGGTGCATAAACCATACGGTGCCAAGCGTGTAGCACAGCGCAAGGCCGATGCACATAAAGAAGGCTTTGGCGGTTATGTTTTTGCCGTACCGCGCGCCAAGCGACGTTAACAGCGCCAGCAGTAGATAGCCCCAAATATAGCCGCCTGTTGCGCCAAGCAGGGCGGAGGGCCCTGCCATAAAGCCTGCAAAAACAGGTACGCCTATAACGCCAAGCAGTATGTAGCTGGCAATGCTTGCAAGTGCATACAGCGGCGGCAGCATAATGCCTGCCATAAAAACGCCAAGCACAGCGAGGTTGAAAACAATGGGGTGCAGGGGAATTTGTATCTGCGATAAAATGGCAATAAGTGCTGCAAAAAATGCGCATAAAGTGAGTAGCTTTAGGTTAGTTTGTTTCATGTTAAAAACCTTTTCTTTGTTGTTTATTAGGGTAAGCGTTAGGGAGTAAAACGAACCACGCCTACCACGGCCAATTTTGGCGGTATAAAAAACGGGTTCGTTTTATTCCCTAACGCTTAGGGGCGCAGGGGAGGTGCGAAAATATGGGGGTATATAAATGCAGGGATATTATATGATAAATCGAATTTTTTGTGCGTTCAAAAAATGGAGAAAAAATAGCCGCAAAATAAAGTTTTGGCAGGGTGTGTATAGCAGTGGCGGTGCCGAGGCCATGCGCTGAAAAAAATAAAAATTAAATGGGTGGAAAATACCGATAAAATAGAGTGGCTAAAAGCGATATTCTTCTTCGGCGGGGTTGTTTGCCGGCTCGTCGGGAAGCTCTAGATAGTATAAATCCGGCTGGTACCACTCGAAGATGATGGCGTCGTTTTCGGCCTGGTAGAGCTCTATGGGGTCGGTGGGGCGGGCTGTCCACAGCACGCGCATTGCAAAAAGGCGGGCAAAGCGGATGGTGAGCGGCAGGTAGCCTTTTTGGTAGGCAATAAAGTGTGGGCGGGACAAAACGTTTGTAAGGCCTAGGCCCACCAGCGTGCCGGCAAAGCCGCTGTTAAGGTCTTTAGGGAGGGCGGCCAGCTGGCCGCGCAGTAGGCCGGGTACATTTTTTTTGTACCAGCGGACAATGCGGGGGTCGAAACTTTCGATGCACACATCGCCGTCGTACTGGCGCAAAATACGCCAGGTGTTGCGGCACAGGCGCTCGTTTTGCGGGCCTTTTTTTAGCTCTATAAGCAGTGGAACCTCGCCGCTTGTAAGCTCTAGCACTTCGCTGAGTAGAGGTATGCGCTGCGAGGTACCAAACAGCGAAAACTCTTTTAGCTGCTCGGTTGTGCACTCGTCTACCAAAAGGGGCGAGCCGCACGCACGGTTTAGGTCGTCGTCGTGAAACACAACCACATCGCCGTCTTTAGATAGGCGCACATCCAGCTCTATGCCGTAGCCTGCGTCTATGGCGGCAGTAAAGGCGGCAATGCTGTTTTCGGGTATGCTTTTGTCTTGGTTATGCAGGCCTCGGTGGGCTATGTTTGCCCCCCAAAAAGGTGCGCGTTGTTCGGCGTTGCTTTCGCCGGGGAGCAGCAAAAAAACAACCAGCACAACCACCGCACACAGTGCAGCAAAAATAGGTATTAGCATATACAGACACCGCCTTTTTGTATTGGTTTTATAGTATAAAAGTTTTTGAGAGCATTATGGCTTGCCGTTTGCACAAAAGCCGCCATAAGCAGCTGACGAATAATGTAAACTGCAAATTTGCGTGGGCCAGCGCAGGCGTGGCGAGCGCAAGGCATATAAATAAAGATAATAGGTAATATAAAATTATTTATGTTACAGATATATATTGTACTGGGAATGGGTGGATTATACAAGGGTGTGGCGGGTTTGGATTATATTGGATTGGCTATTGGTGCATAAAAATTTTATGCCGCTAAAAGTTCACAAACCTATCATACAAGGCGGCTACAATTAAAATGTGAAAATTATAAAACCGCAAAAAAGCAAGTATTTTTTATGGGAGTTTTTAATATGGTTAAAATTTTAATTGTGGACGATGAGCCCAGAATTCGCGAGCTGATACGCCAGCATTTGGAGCATTCCGGCTATGAGTGTGGCGAGGCCTCTGACGGCTCGGCCGCGCTGGTAGCGCTGGAAAAAGGCGGCATAGACCTTGTGATACTGGATATCATGATGCCGTTTGTAGACGGCATGAGCGCACTGCGTGAGATGCGGGCGCGTAAGATGGATGTGCCTGTAATTATGTTAACAGCGCGTGGCGAAGAGTACGACAGGGTTATGGGCCTGGAGGGCGGCGCCGACGACTATGTGGTAAAGCCGTTTTCGCCGCGAGAGCTTGTGGCGAGGGTGAAGGCGGTGCTGGCGCGTACGCTACCCAAAGAAAAAAGCGAGGGTGAGAGCTTTGTGTTTGGGGGGCTTGTTGTAGACACAGCCTCGCACACCGTGCGGGTGGACGGAGATATTATAGACCTTACGCCGAAGGAGTTTGACCTTTTGGTATTTTTGGCATCTAACAAAGGTATTGCGCTTAGCCGTGAAAAGATTTTGCAAAAGGTGTGGAACTACGACTACATAGGCGAAGACCGCACTGTGGACACACACGTAAAGATGCTACGCAGCCATCTGGGTGTATACCGTGATTACATTGCAACCGTGTGGGGCATAGGATATAAGTTTGACGCGGAGGGCAAATAAGCATTGGCATCGCAGCAGAAAAAAAATAGCAAAAAGCATAAATGCCTGCAGTGGTTTAGTGGCAATATTCGCCGCAAGCTAACGCTTTTTATAGTGGTGGTTATGCTGTTTGTAGCAGGGCTTTTTTGGACATCGTCGGTGCGATTTTTAAAGCCTGCTTATGAAAACATTATCCGCCAAGACGCACAGGCGGCGGTTAATGCCGTGGTTGCAAACATAAACAATATGGAGCGTCAGGGCATACCGATATATTCTGTGGGCCGCGCCGCCGACGGCAGCATTTCGATGGGGCTTTCGGACGAGGTGGTGGAAAGCCTTAGCACCATGGTGCAAAGCGGCGTAATGGATTTGGAAAACTGGTATTTGGACATTGGAAACCAAAACAAGCAAAATTTATTGTTTGTGGGCAGTGGCTCTAACTTTGGGCCGATGTATTTTGGCGAGAACGGCGATGTGGTACCGGAGGGCGCAGAGCAAGAGGTGGACCTAAACGGCGAGTATGTGCAGTGGGTGCGCACAATTGTGATGGAGCAGGGCTACTGCGATATTGTGGAGAATAACACTATTGTGGTGGGTGCAACGGCAATGAACGGCGAGATTTCGGTAATAATGGCGTCGAATAGCGAGCGTATTGTGCAAGCGCAGAGTGTTTTGAACAGCATGTTTATTCCTTTGTCGATGGTAATTGTGCTGTTTTCTTGCCTTGCTGCAGGACTATTTATACACTGGTTTACACGGCCGATAACCCGGCTTTCAGAGGCGGCACGAGAGATGGCAAAAGGTAACTACAACGTACGGGTAGACGCAAGCGCCGACGACGAAATTGGTGAACTTTCGAGAGACTTTAACCGTATGGCGCAGGAGGTTGGGCGCAGTGCCGAGCTACAGCGGGACATACTGGCTAACGTAAGCCATGATTTACGCACGCCGCTAACACTGATAAAAGGCTATGCCGAAACGGTGCGAGATTTGACGGGCGATAACCCAGACAAACGCACCGAGCAGCTAAACGTAATTGTGGACGAGAGCGACCGCCTGAGCGCGCTTGTGGGCAGTGTTTTGGAGCTGTCGAGGATGTCTTCGGGTAGCGAGCGGGCGGAGCCCGTGCTGTTTGATTTGTATGATTTGGGCGACGAGCTTGCGTATAGGTATGAAGAGATATGCCGCCAGCAGGGGGGAACATTTTTATTCTCGGGGGACGAGGGCTGTGTGGTATATGCAGACCCCGGCCTGGTAGAGCGAGCACTGCATAATTTACTTGGTAACGCAATAAAGCATGTGGGCGAAGATGGGTTTGTGGGCCTTAAGGTTTACAGAACAAGCCTTGGCACAATTCGTGCCGAGGTTAGCGACCATGGCCTTGGAATAAGCGCCGAAGACCTGCCGCATATATTCGACAAATACTACCGCAGCAGAGCCGACACCGGCAAGCCCGGAACAGGGCTTGGGTTGTCGATAACAAAAGCTATATTTGAAGCACAGAATATTGAGTATGGCGTTATAACCGAGACCGGCAAGGGCTCTACCTTCTGGTTCGAGATGCCGCCCATACCACAAAACCAATAAAAAAAGCAGATGGTGGCCGCAGGGGCGCCATCTGCTTTTTTGTGGGAATAATTGCGAAGTGGTGGCGAAAGCGTTATAATAGTAGTGTTAAGACGGCGTGTGCGCAGAGCGCATGAACGACCGATATAATTGGCGGAGGCATGGATATGATTTTGGCAATAGATATTGGAAATACCAACATTGTGCTTGGGGGTTACTTTCAGGGGAAGATGCAGTTTTTGGCACGGGTAGTGACCGATAAAAGCATGGAAGCCGACCAATATGCGGTGCAGTTTCATGGAATGCTAAAGCTTTATAATGTGACTAAAGAGAATATTCGTAATGTGGTGGTGGCAAGTGTGGTACCGGCGCTAACGCCTGTGGTTATGCGTGCGCTGAAGCATTTTTTTGACGGCGAGCCGCATCTGCTTACGCTGGCAGATGCCGACGAGGTTGAGGTGGTAATAGACAACCCCGCAGAGCTTGGGACAGATATTTTGGCAAGCGCTATTGCTGTTAGGCACGGCTGGCCGCTGCCGGCTATTATTATAGACATGGGAACTGCCACAAAAATTACGGCACTGGACGCTAACGGCCGTCTTTTGGGGGTGGCTATATCGCCGGGGCTGTTTGTTTCGCTTAACGCATTGGTGCAGCGGGCAAGCGCACTACGGGACATACCGCTGGAGGCGCCGCCTACGGCTATTGGGCGCAATACACCACACAGCATGAAGAGCGGTGTTGTGCTGGGAACGGCAGCTATGCTGGACGGAATGATTGACCGATTTGAGGAAGAGATGGGTAAGGCTGCCACCATAATTGCCACGGGCGGCGGCGCACCTGTGGTGGTGCCGCACTGTTTGCATAAGGTGGAAATTAAAGAAACATTGTTACTGGACGGCCTACGCCAGGTGGTAACACGCATATACAAAGAGCAAAAGAAGGGGTAAAGGCATGAAACGCAAAAGTGGAATGAAGGCTGTGCAAATAGGCTTGATGGCACTTGTGATGACAGTGCTTTTATCCATGCCTGCGCTGGCGGCCAGCCAAGAGGTGGAAGAGGTAATAGCTCAGCTGGAGCGCATGCAGCAGGTGGATATCAACCCTGCATGGCCGCCCGATATAGAGGCAAACGAGGCGCTGGTGCAACAGATGCTGGACGATTATTTGCAGTGCACAGACCAGCAGAGGGCAGAGTTTACCCAAGAGCAGCAGGACGATTTGCGTGCGTATTTTACCGTGCTTTATGATATACAGGGAAGAAATGTAGGCGAGGTAGACCTGCTGTTTACGCAAGAGCCGCAAACGCCTGGGGCAGCACAGCCTGAGAGCAGCGCGGCGCAAGAGGACGAGCCGAGCGATAGCTCTTTGGCGGAGGCTGCTGTAAGTAGCCAGCAGGGCGCAGAAAGCGCAGAGGCGGCGACCTCCGGCGAGAGCGAGGCCGCAAGCCAAGGTGCAAGCAGCATGGCAGACAGCCAGAGCGACAGTACAGCTGCAAGCAGTATGGCCGAAAGCCAAAGCGCCGCAAGCCAAACTGCTGCAAGCAGTGAGGCTACGGCAGTGCCCCTGCCAACAGACGAGCAAAATGGCAGCGGCAGGGCGCTTGGCACGCTGGGGCTTATTGTGCTGGTGGGTATAGCGGCGGTGCTGTTTATACGGTTTATTATAGCGCTACGCCAGGCGGGCAAGGCGCCGCAGAGCGTAGAGGAGGCGCGCGCGCAGGAGCTATTTGGAGAGAACTATAGGTCGGCCAATGTGCTGGGCGAGCTTGCGCAAAAGCCACAGCAAGAGCAAAAAGAAAGTGAAAAAGGCGTAGCGAGCGCACAGACGCAAGCCGATGCAAAAAAAGCAGAGTTGCAAGACGATGAGCAAGAGGCGGCACAGCAGAGCGAAGAGCCAAAGCGGTTTAGGCCGGTGTGGCTGGGCACAAAAAAAGAAAAGGAAAAACCCCAGCCGCCTGTGCAAGAGCTTAGCGAAGAGATAGAAGAAGAGCCTATGCAAGAGCCACAAAATGCAGACGGTGACATGAATGCCGAGGCATACCTGCAACAGCCGGAGCCGTTTGCGCCTGCGGCAGGCTCGTTTGCAAGGCCAGCGCCCCTAGGCGAAGAGATAAGCCCACCGCAGGGCACAGCGGCCAATACAGCCGCCGCCCCTGCCGCGACAGAAGCGGCCAGGGCAACCATAGGGCCAAACCCAGACAACCCAAACTCGATAGCTATGCGCTCTTTTAGCCAGTCTCCGCGCAATGGCCGCCCCGGCAAGATGAGCTTCCGCCAGGGCGACCCAGACGATTTGGACGGGGTAGACGAATAAAATCGCACACAGCAACGGCAGGCGAAAGACGGCCTGTCGTTGTTTTTGCAAAACAATGCAATATATAATTGACATAAAGCAATATATACAGTATAATTTGCAATATGGAAAAGGCTGAAATTTGAGCGGAGCAAGCTGTGGGCAGGGGCTGTGATACGGTAGGGTATAGATTTTGGTCGGTTATTGTTTAGCACAAAGTACTAAGCCTGCGGTAGTGGTTTTGCACCGTGGTGGCTTACTGCACTGAGTTAAAATGTTTAGCGTATAAAAAAATATAATTTTTAGTAAAAGAGTGCCTGCACGGGGTGGAGAGCACAGCAAAGAAAATATTTAAAGGAGGGCATGTGTGAAGAATAAAAAGCTGAAGATAGCCCGCATAGAAAGTGATATGAACCAGCAAGACCTGGCAGACGCAGTGGGGGTGACAAGGCAGACAATAGGCCTTATAGAGGCCGGAGGATATAACCCCACGCTTAACCTGTGTATTGCAATATGTAAGGCGCTGGACAAAACATTAAACGATTTATTTTGGGAGGATGAGCAATGAAGAAAAATAAGGTTACAGACGAGCGTGTGGTGGCGGTAAAGCGCAAGATACAAAGCGATGCATTTGGGGTTATATGGTTGCTGCTTTTAGTTTCGGTACTTATTCAGCAGCAGGTGTATGGCGCGCCGCTTTCGCAGTATATGGTGGAGATAGTGCTATTTACCGCGATGTCGTTTTATATTATTATTGCAAATATTTTAAAGGGGAACGATTTGTATCCATCTAAAATACAGGGGCACAAGCTTATAGTTATTCAAAGTTTGGTTATAGGTATAAGCATTGCGGTAATAAATGCGGTGCAAAACTATATACAGTATAGAGATATTGTGCAGGATAATGCGATTATGCATGTGGCAGGGACGGTGCTGGTAGGGTTTATTAGCGCCGGGGGATGCTCTTTTATCTTGCTGGAGGCACTATTTTGGGTAAACAGCAAAAAGCAGCAGGCCATGGCTAAAGAGCTGGAAGGTGACGACGAGTAAATGCAAAAAAATATAAAATAAATGCTAAATAAATACGCTGAAAATATGCAAAAAAAACAGTCGGGGTGAAAACAATTCACACCGACTGTTTTAGTTAAACAGATTATTCGCTTTTTTCGGGCGGGGTTTGCGCCGAGGGGGACTTAAACGCCCAAAGCCGCTGGCCTATATAGTTAAGCATGGTAAACACCACCTGAATACCCAGCAGGCGTATTAACGTGTAGGGAATATTACCCATAGATGGAAACCAGCTGGCGTGCGCCCAGGGCATAAACAGGTTGTTTAGCGTGTAGGAAAGCAGAAAACACACCGTTATTATAACCGAAAAGCGCAGTATGCTTTGGCCCAGCGGCGCCGAGCTTTTAAAGCTAAAGCGGCGGTTAAAGTAAAAGCTGGGCACGCTACACAAAGCATATGCGGTTGCCGTAGCGGCAAAAAGCCCCCAGCCTGCATATATGTTTAGCGTAAAGCTAAGTATGTATGAAATTATGGTGTTTAGCCCGCCAATAATTAAAAATATGCCAAGGCTACGATCCCAAAAAAAACTAAAAAGCTTGCGAAATAAATTCAATTAATCTCACTCCACCACGCGAATGGTTTTTATTACTTCGGGTGCAACGGGGCTGTCGCCTTGTACCTGAGAGGTGGCAATACGGTCTACCACGTCCATGCCTTCGGTAACGCGGCCAAACGCAGCATAGTCGCCGTCGAGGCCGGTGTAGTCGGCATGCATAATGAAGAACTGGCTACCGGCCGAGTCGTAGCTGTCACCGCGGCGAGCCATGCTGATAACACCACGGGTGTGGCTAATGGGGTTGTCCCATCCGTTTGCGGCAAACTCGCCTGTGATATTGTGGCCGGGGCCGCCTGTGCCGTCGCCGTTGGGGTCGCCACCTTGAATCATAAAGCCTTCGATAACACGGTGGAAAACAAGCCCGTCGTAAAACTCGTCTTCTATAAGCGAAACAAAGTTTTCTACAGAAATAGGTGCTGCCTCACGGTCTAATTCCAGCGTAATGGTACCGCCTTGTTCCATCTCGATTACTACCATAACATATCGCTCCTCTTCAGATAAATTTGTGCTGCTTGCCGCGGCTGTATTATCGCTACTTGCAGCAGACGCCGCAGAAGACGAACAGCCATAGGTGGCAAACAAAAAAAATAAGCCGAACAACAAACAAGCAATGGTGCGCTTTTTCAAAATAGTTCCTCCAGTACAAGTTCAAATAAAAAACGAGTATGTGCATTGGTGCATGTATTATACCACACTCAAGGCTAAAAAAACAGCCTATACAAAAGTGCAAATGCAGCTGCGCTATGAATATATTTGCACAAAATTTTTAATAACGATATAATTATAAAAAAATAATGATAAAAATACCCAATAAATAAAAAAAGACAGGGCGGCCATGAAAAAATTCGATTATAAAAAGTATAGGCATATAATAAACATAAGCGTTATTGCGCTTGTGGCTATTATGGTGCTAAGCTGGGTGGGTTACAGCGTGCTACCCGAAGCGTCGGACATAGCAAGGCGAGAGCTTACCCACGACGAATACTCCGAGCTGACAGATGAAATTATAGGTGAAGAGGGTATAAGGCAGGACATATTACTGCCTGCGGGCACGCGGCTTTACGGCGTGAATTTAAACTTTCACACCTACAACAGGGTGGTAAGCGGAGATGTTTTTTTAGAGCTGGAAGATGAAAACGGGAATGTTATCTTTACTGCTAGCGACAACATGCACAACATTAAAGACAATACATTTATGGGCCTTATATTCGGGGGGTATGTTGTAAACGAGCAAGATACGCCCTACACGCTACACCTATACACACAGCCGCAAACAAGTGAAGATGTAATTGCGCTGTGGAAGAGCGAAGAGACCAAAGAGGATTTTAGCTTTTACCAAGGCGCGCAAGAGGTAGACGGGACACTGGCGCTGCAGTTTATCTCGAGCTATTCGGGCGATTTTGTGTATACATACTACATAGTGTTTGCGGCGGCGATATTTGTGCTGATAATGCTTGCGTATGTTTTGATTTTTATAAAAAAATTAAAGATAGAATATGTATTTTTGGTTTTGTGCGTGTATATTGGGGTGATTTTTGCGTTTTTTACGCCAGTTGGGGGCGGGGCCGACGAGTATGTTCACATAAGCAGTAGCTACCGAAACTCCAGTGAGATACTGGGCACACAAGCGCTTGACCAAGACGGGAATTTGCTGGTGAGAGCGTCGGACGAGTACAACCTTTCGGTGCCGCAAAACTACGATGTGTTTGACATGCAGTTTATACATGAGGGGCTGTTTGAAAGCGGTAGCGGCAGTGAAGAGTTTGTGGCGGTGCCGGCGAGGATGGCGGATGTGTTTGGGCCGCTGTATTTTATGCAAACGCTTGGGGTTACGCTTGCAAGGCTGCTGAACATGGGCTTTGTGCCGATGATTATTTTTTCAAGAATATTAAACCTTTTGCTTTATGCGGCACTTGTGTTTTTTGCGGTTAGAATTATGCCGTTTTATAAAAGCACGCTTGCGCTTATTGGAATAACGCCGGTACCGCTACAAACGGCGGCAAGCTTTTCGTACGACACGCTGGTTATTGGCGCATGCTTTTTGTTTATAGCGGTGTGCTTTAAGCTGATATATAAAACCGAACGCATAGGCAAAAAGGATATAGCGGCGCTGCTTATTTTAGCGGGGCTTATAGCGCCCAGCAAGGCTGTGTATGTGGTGGTACTGGGGCTGGCACTGCTTATACCAAAGGGCGTTTTTAAAGATATAAGGCAGAATATTTTGGTAAAAGGCGCTGTGTTTTTGGTGGGGCTGGTGCTGTGGCTTGGGTTTAACTCGGCGCTGATAACAACGTCGGTA
>CAYJEW010000026.1:16556-25774 GCA_964369525.1 uncultured Oscillospiraceae bacterium
AACATACCCGCTACCATAAAGCTGGTGGCAAATACCATAAGCGAAAAGGCCGAGCTTTATATATACGAGATATTTGGGGGCAAGCTTGGCGAGGTTATTGTAACACCGCTTAGTGTTAGCTGGGTTTATGTTATGGCGGTTATTGGTATTTTGCTGGCCTCTACCATACAAAAAAGCGGGTTTGAGCTACAGTTTAAAGGCTTTAATAAGCTGTTTGTTGCAGCGATTATTTTGGCGGTGGTGGGTATGATAGTGCTGGCGTGTATAACCTGGACGCCGTCTAACTACGAAACCATATTCGGCATACAAGGCAGGTATTTTATACCTATATTACCGCTGGTGTTTTTCTTATTAATAGGGGACAACATACGGATAAAGAGAAGTATTGACGGGGTGTTACTTTTTGGCCTGGCTATGGTGAATATGCTGATTTTATTGGACGCATTCAGTATAATGGCGCTAAGGTGAAAAAATAATTAAAAAAATAGCCAAAAAATAGGCGGAAAATATAAAATAAACCACCAGGGGCTGATTGCCCTTGGTGGTTTTATTGTTGATAAAGCTTACCGCTCGATAGTAGGTTTAATATCTGCAACGGCCGGCATAGCCTCGAAGCTTTGCAGGTATTTGAAGTAGGTAAGACTTGCATTTAGTTCGCTCGCTTTAGCGGCGGCGGCAGCCTCGTAGGCGGGCTTTGCGGTATCGCTAAGGTCTAGGCGGGCAATAAGGTTTGTTTTGCGTTTTAGCAGCTCGCTCACCGGCTGGCTAGTGAGGATTTCGTTTTCCATAATATCTTTGAAAACGTCTAGGTTGTGGGGGTGCAGTGTTGTTTTAATGCGGCCGAGGCCGTCTTTTGCCTCGGGGTTTAGCAGCCATATTTTAAGGTGTTCATCGGCTAGCACATCGCTGAAGGTGAGGTCGTAGTGCGCCTGCATAAAGTCAAGTATATTACGCAGTGTTGCCCTTGCAATTATCATGCCCTGCACGCCGCCCTGCACCAAGGTTTCGCTCTGCCAGCGCCACACGTCGGCCTTACTTTTGCAGTAGATAAGCAGCATTTTTGCAAGGCTTGCTATTAGTGTGATTTCCATGTGGGCATGTTTTGCAACCTGTAGGCGAGAATACTCAGCTTTTTCGATAAGATAGCTTAGCTGTTCGTCGCAGGTGGCTTTGGCGTAAATATCGGCCTGTATTTTTAGCGGGGCGCTTACAAAGCGGTAGAGAGGGTCGGCCGCTTTGTATATATTTTCGAAAATATCGAGCGAGTCTTCTGACACGATTTTCCAAAGCAGGCGCTCTTTTTCAAGAATTATCTGCGCTTTAAGCATGTCGTCTGTTTGGTTTGCCACGTCAAATATCTGCTCGTAAGCGGCGGCGCCGCGCGTGCGCCATTCGGCTTTTTTCACCTCGTTGTAGGCGGTGCGGTACTGTTCTACAAATTCCTTTACGGTGGGCAGTTGCGGCGCAGCAGATGCGCTTTCGGTGGCGGGCGCAGCAGCTGTGCTTTCGGCGGCGGGGGCAGAGGCTTGTTGTGAATAGCCTGAGGTGGCCGCACGGGTGATAAGGTTCATATATTCGGCTTGCAGGCCGCTTTCGGCAAAGTTTGAGTGGAAGGTGGCAAGGTTGGTATTCTGCTGTGCAAAAAGCTGTACCTTAGCTTTAAAGGCATCTATCTCTGCCTGCAAAGCGGCGTCGGAGATGGAGTAGCTACTAAAGCCGTCTATGTATGGGGATATCATCTGGGCAATAATTGGGTCTTGCGTGCCGCCGCTTGCGGTGGGCTGTGCGGGGGCGGCTGAGGGCTGTGCGGTATCGCCGCCGCTTAGGTTATTAAGAAAGTTTTTAAGCATTGAGCACCACCTCCTCTTCTATAAAGGTGTAGCTGCCGTGCTCGTTTTCGGGCGGCACGGCAATGGCCCTTGCGGTGGCGGCATGCGCAAGGTTTTGCGCGCCTATGGCGGTAATTTCGGCCTGCTGCGCATTTACCTTTTCCATCTCTTGCGCAAATTCGGCCTGTATTTGCGAGGCGGCGGCGCTGTAGTTTATACCGTTTTGGGCTATTGCCTCGGCGTTTGCGGTAAAATGAGGATAGGCGCTGTTGTTTGAAAGAATAAGCGCCCTAAATTCAGGTACCTGCGCAAACTCTTGAAAGTTTACGCCTTCTTTTGCAAGCGTGGCAAAATGGTTTTGCAGGTTTGCACGCTCGCGCGCCATTAGCTCTGTATTGGTGGGCTCGCAGGTGTGCATTAGAAAGTAGCTTTCGTAAATGCCAAAAAATGCGTCTAAAATCTCGAAATATTTTGTTTTAATGTTTTGCGCGTCTACCGTATAGCCGGGTGTGTGCATGGCGCTGGGGTTGTTTGAAATTTCCTCCAGCTTTTTTTCATAAACCGCGGCTAGCTTTGGCATGTGGTTTTCGGTGGCGGCGCGCGCCTGCGCCGAGAGCTTGTCTTGCATAAGCGCTACCGACGGTGCGAGATAGTATTTTGAGTTTTTTATCTTTTCCATCGATTCTTCTACCGTGGCGCAGCTTTTTATAAGCTCTGCCATCTCGCGGTATACCTGCGCTTGGTTAGGGCAAAACCCGCTTTGCTGCATACGGTCGGCATAGAGGGTGTATAAAAAAACGGCGTCGTTTATTTCGGGCATACATCTTCCTCCTTTAATAAATAGGGCTAATAATAGCAAGCAAAAATACCTTAAAAATAGAAATAAAATAGCAGTGCATAAATTTTTGGCGGTGGTATGGCAAAGCTTTGTGCCCTCGGCAAAAAGCGTATCTGCTAAGATTATATCACAGCAGAGCCGCAATACAAAGCAGCATTGTTTGCAATTTTTGCGGCCAGTGGGTATAATCTAAGGCAGCACAGGAGGTGCAGAATGAACAACAAACCAGAGCGCCCGGTTTATAAAAGGCAGGCGAGAACGGCCAGCCCGCCGGAAGAAGGCACAAAAAATGTGAATACACCGCCTGTGACGCATAGAGTGGTAAAGCATAGCACGGCACCGCAAAAGCTACAGCGCAGGTGGCCTATTTTGGTGGCGCTGGCGCTGGTGGTTGTGCTACTTGTTACTGTTTTAATGCTTAGCCTTTCGGCATGTGGCGGGGGGGCTACGGCTCAAAGCAGTGCGCCATATCAGGGCGCCTATAGTGCTGTAAGCGCTGTTTTTAGGGAGGAAGAGTTTGTGGGCACAGTTCTGCCACAAACCGAGGACGCCGGCATAGAGTATGCAGAGGAAACACTGTTTTTAGGCGACTCTAACACCCAGCGCATGCTTGCTTATTACGACATCACCGGCGTTACGGTGCAGAACGGCATTGGTGTTGTGGGTATGGGCATACAGTCGGTTACAGGGCTTGAATGTGTTAGCTTTAGGGGCGACAACAATACATACACCATGCCACAGGCGGTGGGCATGCTGAAGCCGCAAAGGGTGGTTATAACGTTTGGCAGTAACAATGTGGGCATGAATATAGATACATTTATAGATTATTATAAAGATGCGCTGGACGCTATAAAAGAGGAGTATGAGTACGCCGATATTATTATAGGCTCTATATTCCCCGTAGATATGTATAGGCAAAACACCGCCATTACCATGGAGCGCATAAACGCAATGAATGTAGCGCTGGCCGAGCTTGCAAGGCAGGAGGACGTGAAGTTTTTAAACTGGGGCGAGGCGCTGCTGGACGAGCAGACCGGATACAGCCAGTTTGAGTACACCATTCAAGACGGGGTACACCTAACGCGCGCCGCCATGGAGGTTTTGTTTGATTATTTCAGAACCCACAGCTACATTACCGAAGACGACCGCCCCACCCCACTGGGGACTATCCCGCAGATAGCAGGGGTGCAACCAACGCTTGTTACGGCAGACCCATACAAGATACCCGGCCCGATAGACTGGAGCGAGAGTACCTCTGCCTCGCAGAGCGAAGCAGCGCAGCAGGTGTCGGTGAGTTTTTCTAGCTATGACGAAACGCTGGATACAGCCGGAGGAGGCAGTATATCGGGAGGCGGGCAGGCAGGCACTGCGTTTACACTGCAGATGCAGGCGGGTGGCAGCGTAACAGTTGTGGCAACGCCTGCGGCCGGCTATGAGTTTGCAGGGTGGAGCTACTCTGTTGCGGCAGGGCAGAGCGCAAGCGGCAACACACTAACATTTACCGTGCCACAGGAAGTTGTGGCAGATATGAGCATATCGGTGGTGGCAAACTTCCGCGCGGTGCAAAGCTCGTCGTCTTTGTCGCAGAGCCAAAGCGGTAGTTTGTCTGCAAGCGGCTCATCGCAACCAGCATCATCTTCGGCACCGCCTGTGTCGTCTTCGGTAGCACCG
Organism: uncultured Oscillospiraceae bacterium; assembly: GCA_964369525.1. Taxonomy (GTDB): domain Bacteria; phylum Bacillota; class Clostridia; order Oscillospirales; family Ruminococcaceae; genus JAAYCI01. Next base: position 20,895 of record CAYJEW010000026.1, read on the forward strand.
CCTGCGTCATCTTCGGAAGCGGCATCGTCTGCGCCACCGGCCTCGTCTTCGGTAGAGCCGCCGGCATCGTCTTCGGTAGCTGCGCCTGAGTCTTCTGCGCAAGCGCCCGCAAGCTCTGCATAGATAAGCAAATAAAAACCGCCATGCAGTAAGCGCACTGCGTGGCGGTTTTTGGTTGGCATAAAAAAGGCCGCCGTGAGAGAAAACTCACGGCGGCATGGTGACCCGTCGGCGGCTCGAACGCCGGACCCTCTGCTTAAAAGGCAGATGCTCTGCCTGCTGAGCTAACGGGTCACATCTTGTAGCATTGCGAAACAATGCTTGTATATTATAGCAATACGCGGGGTGGCTGTCAAATACTAATTTAAAATGTAATATTTAAGTAAGATATGTGGCAGGATAAAAGCCTATAGAGATATCTCTATAGGCTTTTAATTGTTCAGTTGTCTTTGCCGTATTGGTGGCCGTTGCCGTTTTCGTGATTTTGATTGCCGTCATTTGAACCATTACTGTTATTTCCGTGATTGCTTTGTGCGCCGCTACCTTGAGAGGGGGCATCGCTGCTTAAAGCACCATCGTTTTCAATCATATCGCGAATAGTTCCCATTGGTAAATTAGCAACATCTTCAATCTCCACGCTTGGGTTCACCTCTAAAAGCTCTAAATATGCGCGATACTTTCCGAAAGAGATATTATTCTCTAAAGCTTGTTCTTTTAGCTCGGGGTTTGTAGAGTGGAAGGACATGTTTTGATTATTAAAAGTGCAGTTTTCAATACTATTAATAATCTCGTTGCTATTATCTGAAATGACGGTAATTTCAGTATAGCTATCGGTAAAATCTCTAAAACTTTCGGTGGAATTAAGCGTTTCTAATGCTTCTATATAGTTTAAGTTGGTAAGATTTACAGCATTTATAATGTTTTCGCCATCTTCGTTGCTTGCGGTAACATTGATGACCCTATCAAAAGCATTAACCGATAGCTCTATAGAGGGGTTTATGTCGATGCTAATAAAAGAAACCGGGGTGAAGTAGATATTACCAAAGATAAAGAGGGCAAACACCGCCATAGCAGGTGCGAGTTTAGCCGCGAGTGGAATGCGCTTAGTTGGTTTTTTTGCGGTTATGTTTTCAAATGTTTGCATTTTTAGGTTTTCATCAGCATGAATTTCTGAAAAAGCATTTTTGATTTTACCACTCATACTCACTACCTCCTAAAAATTTTTTAAGCTGTTCTCTGCCACGAGCAAGCAAGGTGTAGATGGTGTTTGTATTTTTGTTTAAAATTTTTCCGATTTCCACTGCTGAGTAACCCTCGAAATAGTGCAAATATATTGCAATTTTATACTTTTCTGAAAGTTTTAACACAGCCTCTCTTACATGCTCGTTTTCATTTAAAGTTTCTTCTGCCTTAATTTCAGAAAGTTCATCCATAGACACAGAGTTTTTGCGAAAAAAGCTTTTTAGCAGGTCCTTACATTCGTTAATTGTTACACGAATGAACCAAGCTTTTTTATGCTCTTCGCTTTCAAATTGAGCAGAACTTTTATAATATTTCATGAAGACATTTTGGAAAATGTCTTCAGTGTCTGCCATGTTTTTAAGATAGACTACGCAAATTCTTTTTACGGTATCTGCATAATTGTTTATGGCAAGCTTTAAATCCTGCTCTTCTCGCATAAAGCTCTCCTTAGCTTCTATTTCTTGCTTGGCCCATTCTTTGGCCCTGGCCACGGTTTGTGCCTTGAGCTGTGCCGGCGTTATCGCACTCGCCATCGCCGTTGGCATCGGTAAAATAACCACCTGCTCCACTGCCAATATTATCATTTAGGCCATCGCCGTTATTATCCACAAAGCGGCCGCCGTTTATGCCTTTGCCTCTGCCGCTACCTATATATAGCCCTGTATTGTCGCAAATGCCATCGCCGTCTTCATCAATAAAATTTGGGTATGTGCCAATGTTTTTGTAAATGGCTTTTTCGTTAGGGCTGGTAAAGTTTGCGGCCTGCACAGGTGTTGCGGCAAAGGCGGTTGTGCCAATTGATAATACAACAGCTGATGTTAGCCCTAAAGTGATAATTTTTTTCATGATAGATTCCTCCGAGTAATAAGTTTTTGTAAAGGCTTTTTGCCCTTTCACTTATAACACGAGCGGGAGGAACAAATCCTTTCAATTTTTTTGCAGGAGCTTAAATATTCTAACCTAACGCGTATATCGATTGCAAATAAAGGGTGGGCGCAGTATGTGCGCAGACATTAAAATTTCTTGCTACAAAGCCGGCGGCCGGCGCCTGCCAAAACAAAAGAGCGGGCAACTATACGTTGCCCGCTCTTAGCTATAGCTTATAGTGGGCGTGCGGCCCCTTTATGAGCAGTGGTTATTACTGAATGCTATATGGGTTTAGCCCTTCGTAGTACTCGTTACCTACAACGGTTAAAGACTCTACTACTTCGGCCTGCTCTTCGGCAATAAGCTGGCTTACAGCGGTGGAAATAGCGCCTGCGCTGTTTTGTTGCATTGCGTCTTCGCTAAGCGGAAGGCGAAGCAGAATGTGGAAGCCGTAGGCGGTTTCTACAGGGGTAGACATGCCGTACTCCGGCAGCGCTATGGCGGCGGCGTAAAACTCGTCTACCATATCGCCCTCTTGGAAGGTGTAGCCGTTGGGGTTGGCCTCAAGGCCGTCCATGTCTTCGGTGTATTCCCACATGTATGTGTCAAAAACCTCTTCTAAATTGCCGCCCGCTGCAACCTCGGCAAGAATTTGGTTGTAGATGGTGGTTGCCTCCAGTAGCGCCTGCGAGTAAGAGGCGGTGGGAGCGGCCTCGGCAGGGGTTTCTGCCGAGGCGTCGGCAGAGCTATTGGCGGAGGAATCGCTGGTATCGGCAGGGGCGTCTAAAGAAGTGTCGAACATAACAAGGATATGCTTTGCGGTAATCATGTTGGCAAGAAATTCTTCGTCGGCCTCGGCGCTAATCTCTTCGCCAATCTCATCGCCTACCAGCATGGGGTATTCGGTTTGTACCTTGCTGGAAAGCGCCTGCTTTTGGGTTACGCTTAGGTAGGTAGCCTCGTCTGTGAAAAACAGCTCTTCCAGCTGCTGCGGATATGCCTCGCCGTATGCTTCTTGCTGGGCAAGCATGTCGGCCTCTATGTCGGCAAGCTCTTGCTCGGTTAGCTCAATGCCGTTTTGCTCTGCAATATCAAGCCAGGCGTAAAGGTTTACAAGCTCTACCTCAACAGCGTTGCGTAGCGTGTATGCAAGCTCGCCGTCGGGGTCGTCGGCCCAGATGGAAGAGCCGCCGTACATTGACTCGAAGTAGGATTTAAGCAGTAGGTAGTAGTGCCGGTACTCGCTAAAAGGTACCTCGTGTTCGCCAATGGTAAGCATGGTGTCTGGCGTGTCTACCATTCGGCCGTCAACATATAGGCCGGGCTCGGGGTTGCTGGGGTCGTACTGAGCAGTAAGCCAAGCAACGCCGTAAACAGCCGCCGCAAGTACGGCCACCACCAGCAGTAAAGATATAATTTTTGCAGGTCTAGACATGTTATTCCTCCAAGCATAGGTTAGTTGCTGTTTTTTACTAGCTAAAGCTATATTATTCAAGCCCGCCTATTGATTGTAAATTTAGCAATAGGCTTTGTTATCCTTGCCTGCAACACACGGCTCTGCCTATCGCTTAATCTGTGGGCAATAGGTTTGCAGAAATTTTTATATCGCCAAAGGGTTTAAAATAAGAAAAAAGAGTGCAGATTTTGGCAAAATAAAAAACAAGCTGGAATTTATATGACGTTAGCCACTATAACAAGGTATTATTATACAACATTCTTATGCAAGCGTACAGCGGCCTACAAAAAAAACACATTTTTAGCATGGTAGCGGCGTCGCTGATGGGTGACGTGGCGTAAAAATTGCGATATAATAAGCATAAAGATGATATATGGGGGAAGTGCATATGCGTAGCATACAGGCACAGCAGTTGCAAAACGAGATAGCCCGCCTGTGCATAGAGGCAAACCTTGCATTGCCAAAAGATGTAGAGCAGGCGCTAAAGCAGGCACAGCAGGCCGAGCCTTGGCCGCCTGCCGCACGGGTGCTGCAACAGTTGCAGCAAAATTTAGAGGTGGCAAGCTGTACACAGCTACCGATATGCCAAGACACGGGCATGGCCTGCGTTTTTTTAGAGATTGGCAGTGGGGTGCATCTGTGCGACGGCGAGTGGGCCGAGGCGGTAAACGAAGGGGTGCGCCAAGGCTATGCCGATGGATATCTGCGCAAAAGCATTGTGGCAGACCCTCTGCGCCGTACCAACACCGGCAGTAACACCCCCGCGCAGATAAGCTACGACATTGTGCCGGGCGAGCAGGTGAAAATAACGGTAATGCCAAAAGGGTTTGGCAGTGAAAACATGAGCCGCATTGCTATGCTGCCTCCGGCGGCGGGAAGGCAGGGCGTGGCAGAGTTTGTGGTGGATACCGTAGCGCAGGCCCAAAGCAACCCATGCCCGCCGATAATAGTGGGCGTTGGGATAGGCGGCAGTTTTGATAAAGCGCCGTTATTGGCAAAAAAAGCGTTGTTAAGGCCAGTTGGGCAAGCAAATGCTGACCCATACTATGCAGAGCTGGAGAGCGAGCTTTTGCAGAGTATAAACGAGCTGGGCATAGGCCCTGCGGGATACGGCGGAAAAACAACGGCGCTGGGGCTGGCTATACAAACAGCGCCAACACACATTGCGGGGCTACCTGTGGCGGTGAATATATCTTGCCATGCCACAAGGCGCGCCAGCGCAGTGCTTTAGCGAGGGGGGCAGGGCTATGGAACAGCACATAAAAGCGCCGTTTGAGCGCGCGCAGCTGGCGCAGCTGCGCTGTGGAGACGCAGT
>CAYJEW010000027.1:0-19180 GCA_964369525.1 uncultured Oscillospiraceae bacterium
GCAGTAGTGGCGGCGGTGGCTCTTCTGGCGGCGGTGGCTCTAATGGCGGCGGTGGCACTACTGGCGGCGGTGGCACTACTGGCGGCGGTGGCGGCACTACAGGCGGCGGAGACACAGGTAGTGATGGAATTGCTTTCCACGAAGTTGCGTTCACCAATAACATTTCGGATGATACAATATACGCTCTACACTTTAGTCCCAGCACCGAGTCCACCTGGGGTGAGGATATTTTACAGAGCCACACCATACCCTATGGCAACTCATACTTTTATATCCCGCCTTATATTGGTGAGTATGACATACATGTAGAGATGTCCAGCGGTATGGTATTTGAGTTTTACGGTATCACCATGGAGGGCAGCGACCATCTGATTTTTGGTATATCGGGTATGGGCGAATATTCTCTTGCTCACGCTGCAGAGGGTGTGTTGGTAGGTGAGCATATTGCTGTAAATGTTGCGCAGCAATAAGTGTTTTCTGAGTTGAAGTTAAAAGAGTAGCCCGGTAGTATACAGGGCTACTCTTTTAATATAGGGTATAGCTATTGGCGTAAAACCATTGCAGTTTTATTGGTATATATATATATTGCATTAAAAACACAGCTTTAACACATTGAAAAACGTTAAATTACAGTGTATTATGCTTATAAGAAGCGTTGTTTAGCCAAAGCCATAGAAAGGGCAAATATTATGAAATCTATCAAGTTCAGAATCTTAATTCCTATCTTAGCGCTTACCTCCGTAATTATTCTTATCCTTGGAGGTCTTGCAGTTTTTAGCCCCTATTTAAGCACAATGCTTGCATTAAGGGCGGCTATACCTGCTATAGCCGATACAGCTTCTATTGTTGTTAGCGCACAGCTAGACCAATATACCTCTATGGCCAAAGAGCTTGCCGCTGACGCTGTGCTAACGCAGGATATGACCGATACCGAGAGCGAAGGGTACGACGAGCTTTTGCGGGAGGTTGAGGCGCATGCTGCTGAAATTGCAGAGCGTCAAGGGTTTGACGGAGTGTATGTGGCAGACGCTAACGGCTACATTCCCTATGCTAACATAGATATTTCTAGCAGGGAATATTTTGCTACTGTGCAGCAAACCGGCCTGCCTTTTGTTACCGACCCTATACAAAGCCTTGATACAGGCGAGCTTGAGATGTTTGTTGTTGCGCCTATACTTAACGGCAGTAGCTTTAATGGCTGTGTTGTTATAGCTATAGACCCCTCGGTATTTTCGGCACTAATTGCTGAAATAAATGTGGGCGAGGGTAGCGTGGCCGGAGTGATAAACAGTGCTGGCACAGTTGTGGCGCATACCGATGTTCAAAATGTGTATAGCGAGGTAAACTACATAGAGCAAGCCTCCACCGACCCATCCCTGCAAGCCATGGCGGCCAACTTACAAGATGCCATAAACGGCAACTCCGGCTTTGAAAACTACACATTTAACGACACTGATATGTTTATGTCTTACGATACTATAGCCGGCAGCAACGGCTGGGCTGTATATGTAGGTGCAAGGCAGGATGTATTTTTGCAGCAGATGATAATATCCATGGTGTTTTGCCTTATTGCTGCGGTTGTGATATTGATTGTGTCGGGCATAATTGCAAGCGTTACTGCCAGAAAAATTTCGCAACCGGTTGCGCTTTGTGCTGAAAGGCTTAGCATGCTTACTCAAGGCGATTTAGCCTCCCCCGCGCCCGATGTTCAATCAAAAGACGAAACCGGCATGCTTGCCGACTCTACCAGAGCTATTACAGATAATATTTCTACCATGATAGTTTCGATGAGCACTCAGCTATCAGAAATGGCAAACGGCAACTTTACCTACCAAAACCCCTCAAGGGAATATTTTGTGGGTGGCTTTGAGCCGCTTTTAATAGCGCTGGACAGCTTCTCTGAAAAAATGACCCAAACGCTCACTGTTGTAAGCCGCTCGTCGGACCAGGTTTTCTCCGGCGCCGAGCAGGTATCGTCGGGCGCAACAGCTCTTGCACAAGGTGCAACCGAGCAAGCGTCTTCTATTGAAGGGCTTGCCAACACAATTGATGATATAACAAAGCAGGTGCAGGCAACTGCCCAAGACTCGCAAAATGCAAAGATTGCTAACGAAAAATCGCAACAAACACTTGCAAAAAGCCGCGAGCAGGTGCAGGACATGGTTAACGCTATGACCCAGATAAGCGCCAAGTCTCAAGAGGTTGTAAAGATTATAAAAGCCATAGACGACATAGCTTTTCAAACAAATATTCTATCGCTCAATGCAGCTGTTGAGGCTGCAAGGGCCGGAGAATCGGGCAAAGGGTTTGCTGTTGTTGCCGATGAGGTACGCAGCCTGGCTACCCGCTCGGCTCAATCGGCCAAGGACACCGCAACACTAATTCAAGAAACTATCGATGTTGTAGAGATTGGTAACAATATTGCAAAAGACACAGCAGAATCGGTTAACACAGTGTTTGAAGTGGCCAAAGAACTGGGCGAACTGGTTGACAACATTGCCACCGCTTCCAGCGAGCAGGCGCAGGCCGCACAACAGATTAATGTGGGCATAGAGCAGATATCCACCGTTGTGCAGTCTAACACCGCCACAGCCGAAGAAAGCGCTGCCGCCAGCGAAGAGCTTACCGGGCAGTCGCACATGCTAAAAGAGATTGTTTCACAGTTTACACTAACTGCAAATACCAGCACACAACCGCAGCCGCCAAACCAGCCGCCACAAGCCTACATTACTGACAGTGGCACAGCAGACTTTTAGTGTTGTCATTTACATAAAATAAAAAGAAGCATGGCAATTGCCATGCTTCTTTTTATTTTTAACTTGCTAATGCAGCATTCTTGTTTATATGCTATTTTCTATTGGCTGCAGCTCAACGCCTACACCATCTTGCGTTGGCACTACGCTGAACATGTTGCCGTTCACAATCCACTCGTCACCCGGGAAAAGTTCTCCGTAATCGGCTGCGAATGTGTTGTCTACCGCAAACAAATATACATACTCAAAGCCATCGTCCAGCAAAAGCTGCGCCCACTCTTGCACACTTAGCCTTTGGCTAAGTATGTCATCGGGCGAAACGTCCACCCCTATGCTGGTGGTTTGCGGCGCAAGGTAACTTTGAGGGGCAAGCTCGTAGTCTAGCCTTGGGGCAGTGGCGCCAATATCGTTTTGCGCAATAACGTACACCGGCGGTACCTCAGCGGTGCTAACAGCACGTATGTCGTTCGCAGCTTGCGTATACTGATTTTGTACAGCGGTTGTTTGCACAGCGTATGCAGACGCATTTACAAACTGCGGCAGAATAACTTCGGGGTTGGACATAAACACCCAAAGCGCTATGGCGGCAAGGCCTCCCCCACACTGCACCCGCAGGCTTTTACCCTGCAATGCCACTGCGAGCCAGCCAAACAGCATTACAAACATACCCACCAGATATGTGTTGAGATACCTCGAAAGCGATGCCAGACGCACAGCCTCGTATTCACTAAAGAAAAACAGATAGTTGCACAGCACCAAACCCGTGTACAGTATGCCTGCTGCAAACATGCCCAAAAAAACTATCTTGAATCGTTTTTTATGCTGTGGGTCTGCCACCATACGGTATAGCACAAAAAACAGCACTGCGAATATTGCAAAAAACGCCATGAATGGAAAAAACCCGCCGGGCCAACCATAATTAAAATCGGCAAAAATATTTGCAAAGTATAGGCGAATTGTTTCGAGCTTCCAGGCGGGGGCGCTGCCTGTTATCAGCGCCAGTATATCTTCCAGGCTGAAACCTTGTGGCTGCCAGCGGCGAGGAATTTGGTATATGGCGATAATTGCGTTCCATGCGCCGTAGGCTGCAAGCGCGCTACCAAGTGGCAAAAAAACGGCGAGCTTTTGTTTTATGGTTTTGTGCGTATTGGTTTGCGCATTTTCGGTTTTGTTTTGTTTTTTTGCAAAGCTGCCTGCGGCAAACTCGCTTACTACTATTACCACACATGCCAACACCGCCAGCAGCATACCCGACGCTTTTGTTAGCGGTAACATGGCGCAGGCAAGCGTTTGCAGTATTCGCTCAAACCTACCGCACGGGCCAAGCAGCTGCACCAGCACCACAAAGCCAAACAGTACACCCAGTAGGCCGTCTACCGTGGTTTCGGCAAAGTAGTACCAGTATACTGTTAGCGGTGCAAGCAGCATTACCACAGCTGTTAGCGAAGCGGCCGCTGTGCTTTTTTTGTTGAAACGGTGCAGTGGGTAGTACAGCAGCGACAACGAAAACACGCCCTGAGTGAATATAACAACATCTTCTCTAAATGGCATACGGGCTGCCTGCAGCACCAAAGCCTGCAATGGCGCTAGCCCCGGTGGATATTCTTTAAAGTCGGAACGCATCTGCCCAAGCGATGGCAGTACATTTTGCTCAAACGCCACCTTTACTGCACGGCCCCAGTGGGTAAACTCGTCCCAGTTGGCGTAACGGTGGCCCCTGCATGCCCACCACAGTACCGCTATGCCGCATATTAGCAGTACTGTATCTATAGTTAGCCACACCGGCAGGCGGCGGTGGCGTATGCACTGCCAAAGATTGTGCAGCACGTACACAGCCGCAGCTACAATGGCTGCATAAAAAATCCATATGCCTATGTGTAGTAGCGACAACATCCCAAGAATATTCAGCCCCAGTGCCACCGATAAAAACACCATTGGTGCGGCCTGCGTAAGCCTGCGATTGCTAAGCAGTGCTACCGCTGCACACAGCGGCATAAACAAAGCGAGTATCCATATAAACGGCATGGTTCTCTCCTTAAAATTGTGTGGTTTAGCTGCGCTTTAGGCAAGCATGCCTGAAGCGCATTTTCGATAGCATACCGCAAAACATGCAGCCGTAGTTTTTACCGGTTAACGCCATCGCAAACAATTATACCACACACAACAATTTCTTTATATTATATTTTGCGCACATATTTCAGCTTTGCTGTTTGCGATATCGCAATTATACAGCTGCGAGGTGCTATAAGACATATATAATTGACAAACCTATACAGTGATTTATAATACCAGTAGCAATGTGTATTTGCGCAAAATCTGCACACCACAGTGCATGGCCCGCAGTAGCGCAAGCATAGCCTAAGCGTTAGGGAATAAAACGAACCCGTTTTTTATACCGCCAAAAGCCCTAAACTGCGTCAGTGCGCCTCAGCAAGGCGCAAGCCTTACAGCGCCGCACTTTCTTATTTTAGAACTTTTGGCGGTATAAAAAATTTGCAAAACCTACCACCTGCAAATTTTTGCGGTAGATAAGGCAGACGAGCTAGTAATACTTGGTGTATTGCGAGTGAGGATAACGCAATATACCGCAAAAATTGGCCGTGGTAGGCGTGGTTCGTTTTACTCCCTAACGCTTATGTTTGCTGTGATATACTTGTTTTAATATATAATACTAATTATTTATGAGCTATCTGGCGCAGGATGGTTTATTTAAAAGGATATTAACCTATGCAGGCATTATACAATAAATTTAACAAGACAAAGCTGATAATTGCGGCTTTGCTTTTTTGTGCATACGCTACGCTAATTGTGCTAAGTGGCGGCAGTGTAGTACAGCTATTTTTATTTTTGCTGGTGGTTGCGGTTTGTGTGCTGTGTCCTGGCTATCTGCTGTATAAGCTGCTGCGCATTGAGCAGTACGTTGAGGGCTTTGCCTACCCTATTGTGTTTACACTGGGTAGCGCAGTTTTTGCCGGATGGTACATGCTTTGCCTCGCTTTGGGCGCTGAGTTTTTGCTGTATGTTTTTACGGCTGGGTGCGCGTGCGGTGTGTTTATTTACTTGAAAAAGCGCAGCCTGCTTAGCAAAAGTGCGCTTGCTAAAAGACTTGAAATCACACCACAGCTTTCGTTTATTACGCTTGTTTGTACCGGGCTTTTATTGGTTTATGGATTTGCCGGTGTTGTAAAATATGCCCACCCTGCGCTTGTGGGCGAGATTATGCTAAACCAAGATTTTTTGTGGAATGTGGGCAACGCGCAAAGCTTTAGCCTTGGCCTGCCGCCTAGCGATATCCGCTTTGCGGGCGTTGAGCTTAGGTATCACTTTTTTGGCGAGTTGCTGTGCGCCGCCATTTCGGCTGTGAGCGGTATTGCGGCATATAACATAATTGCTTTTTACTCGCAGATTGTATTTTTGCCCACACTGGTGGTATCGCTTTTTCTTTTGGGGCGTTACTTTTACAATAGTGTATTTAAGGCCAATGTGTTTACCTTAATGATATTTGGGCTGTCCTGCCTAAGCTTGCACAAAATACTGCCTAACGGACACAGCCGATTTTCTAACAGCTTTATAACCTCTATTATAACCAATGTGAATAGCATGGCCATTGCGCTAATATTTCTTTCGGTTTTTGCAGTGCTACTTGCGAGGCTGCAGCGCATAAACTATAGGGCAAACATAGGCTACTATGTGGCAACAGTGCTTGCGTTTTTACTGCTATGTTTTTCAAAATCGCCCATTGCGGCAATAGTTGCAATTGCGCTGGCGTGTACACTTGTTGCAATGGTGGTGTTTCAGCGGCGGGTGCTCTGGCAAGAGATAACGCTTTTTTTACTGCTTTCAGGCGGGTTTTTGCTTATATATATTATGTATTTTTCGGCAGGGGCGCAGGCGTCTACCGGATTTGATTTGGACTACACGCTAAGCCTTGGATATTTTTCAAACATGCTAAACCGTATTTCCATTGAGCTTCCCATGCTCTACCCTATCGCCGCAGTGGGCTTTATGGTGCTTCAAAGTTTTTGCATGGCGCCTTTTACGCTGCCTGTTTTTGTGCTGGCGGCTTTTTCGGGGCTGGGCAGGTTTAGGCAGCTATCTTCGTGGCAACTGGTATGCTTTGCGTGTGGGTTTGGCGGGTTTGCAGCATTCTTTTTAAGTTATCATGCCGCTTTTTCGCAGGTGTATTTTGCGTACATAGCTATATTTTGCATAACATTTATTGCGGTGGAGCATTTTAGCTTTGCTAAGCTCAGCATTAAGACCGCGGCATTTTACGCCTGCCTTGTGCTTAGCGTTATTACAAGTGTGTTTTTATACATCAACCTGCTGGGTAGCGGAGCTAGGCAGCTAATGTTTAACTACGATATACTGCCCAAGTACCCCTACAGCTTTATAGTGAAAGCCGACGACGAGCAGGCAGGCGCATATCTGCGCAGTGTGATGCAAAAGGGCGACACCTTTGCCACCAACCGTGTTCATACCGGAGTTGGCGAGGGATTGTCTAACGTGTACAGTGCGTTTTCGGGAATGCAGGGCTACATGGAGGGCTTTAAGTATACCGTATCGAATATGGGCCTTAGCAATGAAGTAGCTATGGAGCGCTACAACTTTAATGCCGCGCTTTTTAGCGGCTCGCTCACCCATGAGGAGATGCTACTTGAGTGCCACGAGCGTGGTATTGATTACCTTGTGTTCTCCACCCAGTTTGAAGGGGGTACCGAACAGTTTGCAGATTTTGAAAATGTATTTTCCTCCGAAACGGTTATGATATATAAAGTCCCATAGCTATTATGCAAGGTCAGTTTTGGTATCGCCATAATAATCGACATTTTTTTAGCTTGTGATTATTAACTTAAAACAGCAAAAAGGCGTTGATTTTAGGCCTTTTATTTATAACGTGTTGTCTTTACTTTTTTAAACAAAAGTGCTACAGTGTATTTTGGTGTACTATATATTTTGGAGCCTATGTTTTTTCAGGGTTACTATGTATAACATGCTTTAAATAATTTATTTTGTCCGTGGTGGGAGAACTATTGCTATGAAATTTCGGAAGGTTCTAAGCATTTTGTTGATAGCATTTGTGCTTACAGCTGTGTTTCCTATTACAGCTGCTGCTTTTGATGTTACTAACGATGTCGAGCTGATCTCTGCCGAAAACAGTACCGTTATTACAGTAGGATATTCTGAAATTACGAACAATTTTATTGATGATATAGACAGCCTAAACAATAAGGGCTACGGATATGAAGTATTTAAAAAGCTTGAAGAGATTAGTGATTTACAGTTTGAGTTTGTACCAATAGAAGGCGATTTGCAACTTGCGGTTGAGCGTGGCGATGTGGACGTGGCAGGCTTTGACTACCGCACCGATGAAAGGGCCGAGGAGGTTTTGTTTTCAAATATCCAGTTTAGCAAAACATATGTTGCGCTTATGACAAACGACCCAAACGCCATATATAACGACCCACAAAGCATAGACGGAAAAACGGTAGCTACCTATCTTGACAACATTGCCCAGGCAAATCTAGACCTTTACTGCGAGCAGAACGGTATCTCTGTGAACTACATATACGGCTCTGAAGACAATTATATGGACCTTGAAGCCGACTACTACATTGCCTATGCCCAGCACGATGGGCTTGCAGGCAAAACCAACGCGCTAAACCTTGGCGTGTTTAACCTATATTTAATGACCAGCTTTGAAAACAGCGATATCATGGCGCGTATAGAGGCTGTGTTTTTACAGATTATATCATCGGAAGGCAACTTCTTTTTAGAGCTGGAAGAGCGGTACCTTGCCGGCGATGTTGACCTTAATCACCGCTCGCTTAACCCTCAAGAAGTTGCGCTGTTGCAGCAACGCCCGCTTGAAGTTGGCTACATTGCCGACTATCCACCAATATCATTCATTGATGACAATGGCGAGCCCAGCGGCACAATGATTGATATAATGAACCTGTTTTCTGAATTGTATAGCTTTGAGGTTAACTACCACCCATACAGCCTTACCGACGACCGTTCACAGCACGAAAACTTTGATATATTGCTCACAATATACGGTGACGACCAACATATTGCCGAATATTATGACACGACCGAAACATTTTACCAGCTACCAATGTTTGCACAGGTACAGCTGGACATATATCGCCAAGGCAGTACCGGTGCTGAGGTTTCAACCGAGCCGCTTTTAATTGGCATGTTGCCATATCAAGGGGTAGACTACGAGCTTTTTGCAGAACTTTTCCCAAGCTATGATATCGTGCTGTACAACGACTGGCACCAGATGCTGGACGATTTTGACGCAGGGCGGCTGGATACAATAATCTCTACAGAGGCATCCTCTACCTACGCCTCGCTATATCTATCTAACACCGAAAAAATTTCTGTAAGCACCGCCCTGGAAATCCCCATGCGGTTGCTTATTTCAAAAACCATCTCTGATGAGTATCTGCCCGTATTTAATGTGCTACAAGACACCGTGACAAATGGCGAGTACCAAAGCATTCTTAGTAATAATTCCATTTCATTCCTGCCTGCCAACTCATTTTGGGACTACGCCACAGAATACTGGCCATACCTGCTACTAATAATTGTATTTGCGCTTTTTGCATTTTTCGCCTATGCATATCGCCAGCAAAAGAAGCAGCGCGAGGTTATCACCGCGGCTTACAACACCGATGAGCTAACCGGCTTTATGACCATGCGTAAATTTAACGAAGCGCTTGAAGCCACGCTTTTGATTGCGCAGCCGGGCGAGTACAAGATTGTGTCGCTAGATGTGGATATGTTTAAAACCATAAACACACACTACAGCAACGACAAAGGCACCGAGATAATAACTGCCATTGCCACAGCGCTTAAAGATGCTTTTACAGACAATCATGTATATATATCGCGCCGCACAGCCGACCAGTTTTTAATTCTTAAAAGAATTGTGGAAGACGAGTCTATTGCACTGGTGTACGAACAGTATATACTGCCCCGCATTCGCGCTGTGATAGGCGAAAACTACAACATTACCATGTCGTTTGGTAGTGTGGTGATAGACGACTGCACCGAGAAATCCTCCACGCTGATTGCGCAGGCCGATAACGCGCGCCTGCGTGGCAAAGATAAGCATCAAACCACATTTATAGTGTTTGACGCCGCAATGAAAAAGCTGTATGACGACAAGGTTAACTTTACCTTCCGCATGGAGCAGGCGCTTAAAGATAAAGAATTCTTTGTTGTTTATCAGCCAAAAATAAACTTTAACACCTTAAAGGTGAATGGTGCCGAAGCGCTTGTACGCTGGCAACCACAGCAGGGCGGGCCAATTTTCCCCGATGCTTTTATCCCTGTATTTGAAGAAAACGGATTTATATCTGCTTTAGACCTGTATGTACTGGAAGAAACCTGCTTATTTATTAAAAGCAACCAAGATAAAATGGCCATCCCTTGCATCTCTGTGAATCTATCGGCATACACCGTTTTGGATGACACCATTGTGGAAAAAATATCGGCTATTATTCAAAAATATAATATACATCCGTACGAGATTGAGCTGGAGATAACAGAGAGCGCTGTTGTGGGTGAAAAGGATAAGTTTTTGTCTAAGATTCGAAAGCTGAAAACCCTTGGCTGTTTGATAGCCATTGACGATTTTGGCGCAGGTGTTTCGTCGCTGAATAGGCTAAGCACTGTAGATGCGGATATACTGAAACTGGATAAAGTGTTCTTTAGTTTGCAGGGCCAAGGCGGCAAAAGCGCTGTAGTTGTGCAAGATGTTATTAGCATGGCAAAGCATCTTCATATGTCGGTTGTGGCAGAGGGTGTGGAAACATACGAGCAGGCGCTGTGGCTAAAAAGCGTGGATTGTGACTATGCGCAGGGCTACTACTTTGAGCGGCCGATGAGCGAGGATGCATTTAGAGAGTTACTGCTGAGTGGCAAGCAGTACGAGCTTATGGGTTAACTGTTATTGGATGTGCTTTAAATTTACATTAAAACCGAGCTGTTATTGTTGTAATAACCGCTCGGTTTTATTTTTACCTGTTATCATGATGCGCAAGGCGATTGATATGATTTTTTATTACTGATTTCACTATCCGGCAGGATTTCAAAGCCATGCTGCGTAATTCGTTTTTTGCAAAGGTTTACCTACTATAAGCAGCTGGTTCGCCATATAACACCGCACTAAAAAAGTAAGGATCTTCTTGTTTGACTTTTCCTGCATATTTTGTCATAATTCAGTGTGGTGAATTATACTCTAAAATGCATCACAATATGCGTTAATAAAAGTACATTCTATAACTTTGCTCTACATTATTAACTTGGAGGCCGCTGCATGAGTGCAAAAAAATTCTTTGCTAAGCACATGATATCTGTGGTTGTTGTGCTTGTTGTTATTGGCATAGGGATTTCAGTAAACCAAGCGCGTGATGTGGCCGACGAAGCCATCATTGACTCTACGTTTGATGAGATGGAACAGATAGGCAAAGAATATCAAGTGCTCCTCGCTAATACCCTTGAAGAAGCTGTGAGCGATCTGTCGATTTTTGCAGAGTATGTTGTGGAAAGCGGGGTTGGTCGGGATGGTATTGTTGAGTATATAACTGCACAGTCGCACGCAGAGGCGTTTGATACGCTTTACTATATAGAGCTTGACGGTGTGGGGGTTTCGGCCGAAAACGAGCGCCCTGAGTATTTTGATTTTTCTGAGAACCTCTCTTTTTTGGGTGCGCTTGAAAACGAGCTGTATGTAGAAGCTCCGCATATTTCTTTAGTCACCTCAGAAATTGTTTTTGATTTAGCTATTCCACTAATGGAAAATGACGAGCCTACAGCCGTGCTGTTTTGCGAGGTTTCGGTGAACGATTTTTTTGAAACTGTTTTGCAAAACAAAGATTATGAGGGAGATATATTTTTTGTAGACCATGACCTTAATATGATTTTTTCTACTAGCGATAACCATGTTGGCTCTACCACCATTCCTGAAGAAGATGTTATGGAGATGGGCATAGACAATGTTATAGAAGCCCAAAACAACCTACAAAACAAACAAAGCGGCGGGTTTTACTACGACTATTTTGGTACAGCTAAAGTTATGGTTTATTACCCAATAGAGCTTACCAATGTTGCGCTTGCGATGAATGTTCATGTTGCCTCGCTTAGTAGCGAGATTATAAGGGCGGCTAATTTTTTTGATGTGGTAGGCTCAACCATTTACTGGACAATTATTGCCCTTGTAATTTATATATCTATTGTTACCTCTCGGTCTAACAAACGTATTTTGAAAGTAGCTTACTACGACCCTTTAACAGAGCTGCCTAACATTGCCAAGCTGAAAATGGATATAAAATCCGCTTTGGTAAGCAACCGAGATACAGAATATAGCATTCTTGTATTTGATATAGAAAACTTTAAAGCTATTAATGAGATTTTTGGCTACGATATGGGCGACAGGGTGCTGAAAACCATAAAAGGCTTTTCAGATACGATTAGTGAGCCCTCTTTTATTGCTGCTCGTATTGGCGATGATAAATTTGCAATGTTTGCAAAAAGTGATTTTTTAGATAACCTAGGTGCTATTATAGCCGATATGGTAGTCTTTTATGACACCACCGTACCTGAGCTAAAAGACTATGCCGGCACATATAAAGTAGGCCGCTACAAAATTGAAAAAGGCGAAACTGCCGTGGATGAAATAATTAGTAAGGTTAATCTTGCACACAGTAGAGCCAAAGCCACAAAGGGTGAGCCTATTTGTGATTATGACGACATGTTTAAAAAGACCCTGCAAACAGAGGCGGAAATTACAAACAAAATGAAGTTGGCGCTTGCAAACAACGAGTTTAAAGCCTTTTTGCAGCCTAAATTCAGTTTGAATGAAGAAGAGCTAATTGGCGCCGAGGCGCTTGTGCGATGGATTGAAGACGGCGGCAAGGTAATATTCCCAAATGAGTTTATTCCGCTGTTTGAGCGAAACGGATTTATTATTGAGCTGGACAAATATATGCTTGAACAGGCTTGCGCTACCATTAAGCATTGGATGGACAATAACTTAAGCGTGGTTCCTATTTCTGTAAACTGTTCACGGCTCAACCTGCAAAACCCGTATTTTGTGAGCGGTATTGTGGCAATTGCCAAGAAGTATAATGTGCCTCACCAATACATTGAAATAGAGCTAACCGAAAGCACCACCATAGAAAGTGAGCAGGCAGTTGAGCAGTTGTTTGAGGATTTGCACAGCGAAGGCTTTAAAATTTCAATAGATGATTTTGGTGCGGGGTACTCGTCACTAGGTATGCTTAAAAACCTGAATGCTGATATTCTTAAGATGGACCGAAGCTTTTTTATTGGTGGCAAAAACGCAAGGCGTGACGACATGCTTATTGACAGCATTGTAAAAATGGCGCACAACCTCAAAATGTATGTTGTTGCCGAAGGTATTGAAACAGCCGAGCAGATAGAACTGCTTAAATCTATGAACTGCGATGCTGCGCAAGGCTATTACTATGCTAAGCCGATGCCTATTGTGCAGTTTGAAGAAAAATATCACAACTCATTGGCCAAGCGCAAAGATGATACAGCGGATAGCCTTCCGATTATAAACCACATTAACGATATGAAATACGCAAGCTCTTTTGTGCCAAGCGGTATTATTGTTACAAAGCTGGACGAATATTTTACATTAGTTGAAGCAAACGACTATTATTTTGACATGATTGGCTATACGAGAGAAGAGGTGCGCGATGTTTTTGAAAATCGTGGTACCAGCATTATGGACCCTGGAAGTCTAACCGAGATTTTATCGTATTATAGCCACCAAATGCAGGCCGACCCGAATGCGCCTATGGAGTTTACTACAAAATTCACGCTGAAAAGCGGCAAGGTGCACACATATAAGCTTAGCGGCAAGGTGGCTATGGATGAACACGGAGAAGCGCGGCTATACACTTCGGTTACAGATATTACGGCTTATTCGAAACCAGATAACACACTATAAAACTAAAATTTATTTTAACAAAAGCAGTACCAACCCTCATATTAAAGGGCTGGTGCTGCTTTTTGGTGTGACTCGTGATGCTTTACTGCTGGCTTGCAGATTTACTCTATTATGAACCAGCCGGCGGGAAGATTTTCATGGGTATATGTTTCATTAGCTTTTTTGTTTTGGCCATGTCAAAGCTATTGTCTGTTGATAAAATATCAACAAACGGGGTTTTAAACCCGGCTTTTATGCCTGTATGTACAAAGTCGTTTCTTTCATAAAAAGCAAGTCTTTTTACACGCTGCTCGTAGTTATTGGCTGCGGGGTCCATAGTTTCTATAAATAGTGTTACCGATTTTTCCGGGTGTTGCTTAAATAAAATTTGCAATAGTTTTGTGCCGTACCCTTTGGAGTGAATTCTATCGTTTACTGCAATATAGACCACAAACAGCGTGTCTTTTGTATCTATTGTAAATAAAATACCCACAAACAAATCGTTGTCGTAATACGCATTAAAGTTGTAGTCCTTCTTTTTTGCAATTATGCTTAAAAGCCACATAGGCATTAGCTCTTCTTTGGGAAAAGCGCTTTGCATAAGCTCAGCAATTTCTTTGTAATTGCCGAGCTTTTTTGATATGGGTTTTTCTGTTAAATGCATAGTGGCCCCTTATTATGATGGCTAGCTTTATTATTATATTACCATAAACTACCATGCTCCCAAGGCGTGCGCTGCATTATACAATGTTCGCCTTGGGGGCATTAGTTATTGCCTTTACTACTGGCCTGTGGCCATAAGCTTTTCAATTGCTTCAATGCTACCACATACAAGCCCATTGCACAGTTTTTCCCTTGGGCAGCTTTCGGTTGCAGTTTCAAGCAGGGGTATACATTCCGTGTGGCCGTTGGTGGCTTTGAATTCATTTATGAAGTTTTTCGCTTCTTCCTCCGAGCGGTTTAGCAGGCCCATTACCATCACCCCACCGGTTAGTGCGCCACACACCGAGCCTACCCGCATACCCCCGCCAAACTGGGCTGCTATTTTGTGTGCGGTGTCGGGCTCTATATCGCATACATCACAAAACGGAATAATTACCGCCTGACAGCAGTTGTAGTGCCTCTCTTTTGATGCGCGAAGCGCACCGGCCATCTCTGTTCTTTTGCTCATGTTTTCTCTCCATACTTATCTTCATTTTTACAAGGTAATGATATTTGGCACGTATATTTTGCCGCCATATCTATATACCTTAATAGTAAAGCTAGCTGTATGCTTTACTACTATATTATAACAAAACCGCAGTACCGGCTCAAATTTTGCCGTGTTTTCACATCTGCTTTTAACATATTTCATTTTAGGCGCATATGTTACTTACATATCTACGCATAGTTTTTGCATGCTGTTTTGAGGGCAATTTTATTTAACATGGATTTTACAAAGCACTGTATTTTTATTTAACAATAACGCAATATACTGCTTACTGGACGAGGGAAAACTTCTCCATAATATTTTACCTAGCAAATAGGAGGGTACTACATTGAAAAAGAATTTAGCTTTGGCCATCTCTTCACTACTTGTACTTGCTCTAGCACTTACCGGCTGCACCAGCGAGCCTGCTTCCAGCGCAGCACCTGCTTCGGGCGCAGACGCATCGGCAGACACAGCAGCAGCTTCTGGCGTAATTACCGTTATCACCCGTGAAGATGGCTCCGGCACACGCGGCGCTTTTGTTGAGATTACTGGCGTTATGGAAGACGACGTAGACAACACCAGCGTAAACGCAGTTGTACACGACGGCACAGGCAAAGTGCTAACAGCAGTGGCTAACGACCCCGGCGCAATTGGCTACATCTCGCTTGGTTCTTTGAACGAAACCGTTAAAGCACTTAGCGTAGACGGCGTTGCCCCCACAAACGAAAACGTACAAAACGGCACATATGCACTTGCACGTCCTTTCAACATTGCTACACTGCAAGGCGCAGAGCTGTCGGCCGCTACTCAAGACTTCATGGCTTTCATTATGAGTGCTGAGGGCCAAGCAGTTGTTGGCGAAAACGGCTTTATCCCCGTAGAAGACACCGGCGCTTTTGAATCTGCAATGCCTGAGGGCAACATTGTGGTTGGTGGCTCCACCTCGGTTTACCCTGTAATGGAAAAACTAAAAGAAGCCTACCTAGCAATCAACCCCGGCGTAACCATTAGCATTGAAGGCATTGGTTCTACCGGCGGCATGACAGGCGCACAAGAAGGCACATTCGACATTGGCATGGCCAGCCGCGAGCTGAAAGAAGAAGAGCTTGCAGTGCTTGAGCCCACCGTTATTGCTCAAGACGGCATTGCAATGATTGTTAACCTTGAGAACAGCCTTGAGAACATCACCATGGAGCAGATAAAAGGTGTTTACACCGAAGCAATTGTTGACTTCAGCGAACTTGCTTAATTTTAAAAGATATATTATCATATAATAGAGAACGGAATATTGCACTACAATATTCCGTTCTCTACTTTGATAACAGGGTGGAGTATGAAAGAGAAATTTTTTGCGGGTTTATTCTTGCTAACGGCTACCGTTTCGGTGCTTTCGGTACTTGTAATATGCATATTCTTGCTTACAAGCGGCGTGCCTGCTATGGTAGAAATTGGCCTGATAGACTTTTTGTTTGGCACAAGATGGGCGCCGTCTAACGATTTGTACGGCATATTCCCCATGATTGTGGGCAGCATTTACATAACTGCAGGCGCTATTGTGCTGGGCGTGCCTGTGGGTGTGTTAACCGCTGTTTACATTACAAATTATTGCAGCTCAAAGGTTTACAAGGTTTTAAAACCAACCATAGACCTTATGGCAGGTATTCCCTCCATTATATATGGTTTTTTTGGTATGACCGTTATGGTGCCGTTTGTGCGCGAGTATATTGGCGGCAACGGAAACAGCATTCTAACCGCAAGCATTCTGCTGGCGTTTATGATACTGCCTACCATTATTAACCTTAGCGAGGCCGCCATACGCGCTGTACCAAGCTTTTACTACGAGGGCTCGCGAGCGCTGGGGGCAACGCACGAACAAAGCATATTTAAGGTTGTACTGCCTGCGGCAAAGTCGGGCATATTGGCGTCGGTTGTGCTTGGTATAGGGCGCGCTATTGGCGAAACTATGGCGGTTATTATGATAGCCGGCAACCAGCCAAGGCTTACCGCCAACATCCTTGAGGGCATACGCACAATGACAGCTAATGTTGTTATGGAGATGCGCTATGCACACGGGCTGCACGAGGGTGCACTTGTGGCAACCGGGGTTGTATTGTTTGTGTTTATACTTATTATTAATATTAGCTTTTCAGTAATTAAAAGGAGGGCAAGTGTGTAATGAATGCTCCTCAAAGCTTGCCTAAAACAAAAGGTGCAAAACCTAAGCCTTCGCTAAAAAAGCTTAAGCTTAACCCTTTAAAAATACTTGTGCATGTTGCAGCTTTGGTTACGCTTGCGGTTGTGCTGGGCATTATTGCTTACATTCTTATAATGGGCCTGCCACAGATAGCCATTGAAGTAACCAAATATTTCCAGGGGCTACCCTCTTTGTTTGATGCCGACTATAACTCGGATAATGTTTCGCTTATATTCTCGGTGTTCAACACCATATTAATGGTACTTACATCTCTTTTGATATCATGCATTCTCGGGATTTTTACCGCTATATACCTTGTGGAGTATGCCAAAACCGGCAACAAGTTTGTAGAGCTTATACGCATAACCGCCGAGACATTGTCTGGTATACCGTCTATAATATATGGCCTTTTCGGTAGCATATTCTTTGTTACGTTTTTGGGCCTTGGCTATAGCCTTATATCTGGCATTTTAACAGTATCTATAATGATACTTCCACTTATTATACGTTCTACTGAAGAGGCGCTGAAGGCCGTACCCATGAGCTACCGCGAGGCTAGCTTTTGCCTTGGGGCGCACAGATTGCGCACCGTATTTTTGGTGGTACTTCCTGCTGCGGCAAACGGTATTATTGCAGGTATAATTTTGGCCATAGGCAGGGTTGTGGGCGAAACCGCCGCGCTTATATATACATCTGGTACCACCACAGAGCCTGCCACAAACATGTTTGTTACAGGCGGGCGTACGCTTTCGGTGCATATGTACATGCTTTCGGGCGAGGGGCTACATATAGACCAAACATATGCCACAGCGGCTATACTTTTGCTGGTAATAGTTGCGATAAACGGTTTGTCTACACTTTTTGCAAAAAGACTTATGCGCGGCAGGCAATAGCCGTATAGTAAAAATACCTAAGCGCTTTAAAGCACAGAAAGGGCTATGCATATTATGAAGATTAAAGTTACCGATGCAAACTTATTTTACACCGAGTTGCATGCACTTAAAGATATAAATATCTCTATTCCCGAAAAGGAGATTACCGCTTTTATAGGGCCATCGGGCTGCGGCAAAACCACACTGCTTAAAAGCCTTAACCGCATGAACGATTTGGTGGTGGGTTGTAAAATTACAGGTGAGTTTTTGCTGGACGGTGTAAACATATACACCGACATAGAGCCAAACGTACTGCGCAAAAAGGTTGGCATGGTGTTTCAAAAGCCAAACCCCTTCCCCATGAGCATATACGACAATGTAGCCTACGGCCCGCGCACCCATGGTGTGCGCTCTAAGGCTGTGCTTGACGATATTGTGGAGAAAGCTCTGCAAGACGCCGCAATTTGGAATGAAGTGAAAGACCGCCTTAAAAAAAGCGCTCTTGGCATAAGCGGCGGCCAGCAGCAGCGCCTTTGCATAGCTAGAGCCCTTGCGGTAGAGCCCGACGTTCTATTGATGGACGAGCCCACCAGCGCGCTAGACCCTATATCCACCTCTCGCATAGAAGAGCTTGCGGTTACGCTTAAAGATAACTACACCATTGTTATTGTTACGCACAACATGCAGCAAGCCGCGCGTATATCGGACAACACCTCATTTTTCCTTATGGGTGAGGTTATAGAATCGGACAAAACCGAAAAGATATTCTCTATGCCAACAGATAAACGTACCGAAGACTACATTACAGGAAGGTTTGGTTAATATGCCCAGAAACACATTTGATGCACAGCTGGAACAGCTGAATGTAGAACTAATAAAACTTGGCGGGCTTTGCGAAGACGCCATACAGTATGCCATTAAAGCACTGCTTGAAAGCGACCTTGCCGCTGCCGACACCGCTATTGAAAAAGAAAAGGCAATAGACAAAAAAGAGCGTGAGATAGAATCGCTTTGCATGAAGCTGTTTATGCAGCAGCAACCTGTGGCAAAAGACCTTAGGTTTATATCTTCGGCGCTTAAGATGATTTCAGACATGGAGCGTATTGGCGACCAAGCCGCCGATATTGCAAGCATTGCCAAGTTTGTTTGTAGCAGTGTTGCCTCCAGCAAGTCGCATCTGCGTGAGATGGCCGATGTGGC
>CAYJEW010000027.1:19190-25577 GCA_964369525.1 uncultured Oscillospiraceae bacterium
GTACAGATGGTAACCCAAAGTGTAGACTCGTTTGTTAAAGGCGATTTGGATATGGCGCACGCTGTTATCGAGCGCGACGACGTGCTGGACTCGCTTTTTGAAAAAACAAAGTTAGAGCTTATTGAACTTATTGCCGGACGCACCGAAAACGGCGAATTTTGCATTGACCTTTTGATGATTGCAAAATATCTTGAGCGCATTGGCGACCATGCCACAAATATTGCCGAGTGGGTTGAGTACTCCATTACCGGCAAGCACGCTTACGAAGATTCTAACGACTAATAATATAGCATCCCACAAAAGCACAGCGTTTGCACATTTATGACGCTGTGCTTCACATTATCAGGGCAAGGTTCTGGTGCGAGTATTTTATTATCTAGGCTATACACATATATAAAGAGGGCAACTTTATGATATACCTTGTGGAAGACGACAACAGCATACGAGAGCTTGTGGCCTATACACTGAAGGGGGCCGGCTTTGAGCCGCAAGGCTTTGAGCATCCAAAAAGCTTTTGGCTGGCTATTGAGAAAAAAACGCCAGACCTGATACTTTTGGATATTATGCTACCTGAAGAGGATGGTATTAGTATTCTGAAAAAGTTGCGGGCAAACGCTAAAACCCAAAAGATACCTGTACTACTGCTAACTGCTATGGGTACAGAGTACGACAAGGTTATTGGGCTTGACAGCGGCGCAGACGACTATCTTGTGAAGCCGTTTGGCATGATGGAACTACTGGCCAGGGTGCGCGCGCTACTGCGGCGTACCGCCACCACAAACAACCTGCCCGACCTCACCATTGGCAAGCTCACTGTTAGCCGCTTGCGCCACGAGGTTTACGCCAACGGCCAAAGCATTGCGCTTACGCTAAAAGAGTTCGAACTACTTTGTGCGCTTATGGAAAATGTGGGCATTACCATGACGCGCGACAAGCTGCTGAATAATATATGGGGGTACGATTTCGACGGTGAAAACCGCACTGTGGACGTGCATGTGCGCACGCTACGCCAAAAGCTTGGCGAGTGCGGTAACCACATAGAAACTGTGCGTGGCATAGGATATAAAATGGGGTAGTTTAGATGACAAAACGTATTTTTTACTCTACGTTTGTTGTTGCTAGCGCTATGATATTGATTGTTACTGCGCTTATTCTTGGCGTTATGCACAGCTATATTTTAGAAGAGCGACAGCAAGAGATAGCAAGCGAAGCTGCGTATGTTGCGGCCGGCATGGAGGCGGGCGGCGAGCAGTACCTATACAGCATAGCCGATACGGCACAAAGCCGCATTACCTTGATTAATGCACAAGGCGAAGTACTTTTTGACAGTGTCTTGGACGCCACCCTGATGGAAAACCACCTAAGCCGCCCAGAGGTGCAACAGGCGCTACAGAGCGGATACGGCGAAGCCGAGCGTGCCAGCACCTCTACAGGACAAACCATGCTGTACCATGCAAAGCTATTACAGGACGGCACTGTTGTGCGGATATCGGTGGTAGTGGAAAGTGTGTTTGCGTTGCTTTTAGCTATGGTGTGGCCACTTGTGGCTGTGGCAGTGCTGGGGATAGGGTTGTCGCTATTTATAGCGTGGCGCACCGCAAAACAGATAACAAAGC
Source organism: uncultured Oscillospiraceae bacterium (assembly GCA_964369525.1). Classification (GTDB taxonomy): domain Bacteria; phylum Bacillota; class Clostridia; order Oscillospirales; family Ruminococcaceae; genus JAAYCI01. The sequence continues at coordinate 20,807 of CAYJEW010000027.1, forward strand.
CGCTTAACCAAATAGACCTGCAAACACCCGAAAAGGCTGTTATATATGAGGAGCTGTCTCCCCTACTGCACAGAATTGTAACCCAAAACAAACAGCTGGAAGAGCGGGTTGCGCAGATTAACCTGCGCAAACAAGAGTTTGACGCCATTACCTCCAACATGCAAGAGGGGCTGCTTGTTTTAGACAAAGACGCCCATGTAATGTCGTACAATAAAGCTGCTTTGCAGCTAATGAATGTTTCGCCGCCAAAAGAGCATCAGAGCATTTACGAGATTAACCGTTCTGAGCAGTTACGCACCTGCGTTGCCACAGCACTTGCCGGCGAGCATATGGAGCAAACCATAAAGCTAAAAAACCGTGTGTGCCAAATATTTGCAAACCCTGTTATGCAAAACGCTTCTGTAATGGGCATCATTATTGTGCTATTCGATGTTACCGAGCGCGAGCGGCGGGAAGCGCTGCGGCGGGAGTTTACCGCTAACGTATCGCACGAGCTAAAAACCCCGCTTACCTCCATTTCGGGGTTTGCCGAGATAATAAAAAACGGCATGGTGCAAAGCGATGACGTGCCGAAATTTGCTACCAACATCTACAACGAAGCGCAGCGCCTTATTTTGCTGGTGCGGGATATTATTAAGCTATCAGAGATTGACGAAAAACAGGCGCTTCCCGAAAAACAGGCGGTGGACCTTGCGCAGCTTGCAAACGACGCATTGCAAGCGCTTTTACCGCTTGCACAAAAACGCAGTATTACGCTTGAATGTAATGCTGAAAGTGCAATTATTTATGGGTATGGGCCTATTTTATACGAAGTGCTGTACAACCTATGCGACAATGCCATAAAATACAACCACGATGGCGGCAGAGTGGCTGTGGAGGTTAAAAAACTTGAAGATGAAGTGCTTGTGACTGTAAGCGATACCGGCATGGGTATTGCACCTGCCAACCATGAGCGGGTGTTTGAACGGTTTTTCAGGGTGAACGAGAGCCGCTCGGGCGAGATACCCGGCTCGGGGCTTGGCATGTCGATTGTAAAGCATGGCGCGCAGCTGCACGGCGGGCAGGTGGATATTGAAAGTGCGCCGGGCGCAGGCACTCGGGTTTTGCTACGCTTTGTCACGAATTAGTACAGCACAAATATTCTTCTAATGATTTTTAAGAGTTATTTGTTTTAGCATCGCAACTCTTAAAAATATTCCTTCAAACAATTAAAAGCAAGGCTTCTCTAAAGAGAAGCCTTGCTTTTGCTATATGCCCACTATATCCTAAAAGATACTTGCATTAGGGCCATGAATATACTTTCAAAATCACAACCATGTTGACTATCATTTCTTTTGTTGATATAATTTCAATATTGAAACTATATTAAGCGAGGCCTCCTATGAGAGAAGCATATTTTAAATTCATGAGCGCAGTTGATATTGACTGTTATAAAAGTATTCGTGAGAGTGAAATTGGTAGCACTCTGCCATATTCTGATGTATTACAATTATTTATTATAAACCACAAGCAAAACATGACCGTTAGTGAACTTGCTGATAGACTTAATCTTTCTCGCCCTGCAACAACACAAAAGGTAAATGAACTTGCAAATAAAAGTTTGGTTATAAAAACGCAGTCGACTGAGGATAAGAGGGTCACACATCTATCATTACCTGAGAGCCTAATCCAAAACAGCAATGATGCAAAGGCTGCCTCACTCATGGATGCAGTTGATGAAAGTTTTTCAGATGCTAAAAAAGCTGTGTTTACAGAAATACTAAACTTTATGGCCGATTATTTGTTGGAGGACTAATGAGAAACGAATTGATAAAAATCACCGGAGCTAAGGAAAATAACCTTAAAAATATATCTGTTGAAATACCAAAATACAAACTTGTGGCTTTAACAGGTGTTTCTGGTTCTGGCAAGAGTAGTTTTGCTATGGATATTTTGCAAAAAGAATGCCAGCGCCAGTATTTAGAGTCGATGGGAATGGTGACAGACGGACTAAACAAGCCACAGGTTGATAGCATTATAGGGCTTTCGCCGTCTATATCGGTTGGGCAAAGGGTACTTTCTAAAAATCCCCGCTCAACAGTTGGGACCTACACCGAAATACTCACCTATCTTCGCATACTGTACGCAAAGCTAAGCGTGAGAATCTGCCCAAATTGTCATGGCGAAATTCCACCAAGTTTTGATGCAGATGAGGAAATCGACTTTGCCGATACTGTTTGTCCTCATTGTAAAACCGAGCTACACCACCTTAGCATGGCAAGTTTTTCTTTTAACAAAACTGAAGGTGCTTGCCCTAAATGCAATGGTGTTGGGGTTGTTAAAGATATAGATTTTTCTAAACTTATTGACTCAAGCCTTACTATAAAAGCAGGCGCTATCAAAATTTGGGGCAACGAAGCTTTTTGGGAGCATTATTCAGCTGTTCACGAGGCCTGTGGCAGGCATTATGGTTTTACCTTTGATGTTAAAAAGCCTGTTAAAGATTTTAACGAACTTGAAATGTTAGTACTTCTCGATGGTGTGGACTCTGAGGAGTTTAAAAAGCGTTTTCCAAATATCAAAAAACCCAAGCGTGTTATGGACGGTTATGTTGAGGGACTGCGAACTTTTGTTAATAAAAAAGTGATAGAATCTGCTACAAAAAAAGTTGCGAATCCTGTAATTGCAAATGCAATTGTTAGTACGCCTTGTGATGAATGTGGCGGCACAAGGCTTGGTTTTGACGGAAGACATGCAAAACTCGGGGGAAAAACTATTGTAGAAGTAAGCACTTTTACAATGTCTGAACTTGTTCAATTTCTAAAAAACACACAAGGCAGTTTATCGGCATCTGCCAAAGAAATTGCTTTGCTTGTAATAGGTGATATTTTAAAAAGAACACAGGGTATTGTAAAAATTGGGCTTGAATATCTTTCAATTGACCGTCCTGTTAGCACGCTTTCCGGCGGCGAAAGTCAGCGAATTCGCCTTGCAAGTATTTTGGAAAGTGGACTTACCGGTGTACTATATATTTTAGACGAGCCAACCACAGGACTTCACGCGCGAGATACTGCCCTACTTCTCACAGCAATAAAAAAGCTACGTGATTTAGGCAATACAGTTATTGTAATTGAGCATGATATGGACTTTGTAAAACAGTGCGATTATATCATTGATTTTGGTGTCGGGGCCGGTTCTCTTGGTGGCGAAGTGGTTGCAAGCGGTACAGTTTCGGAGGTTTCACAAAATGCAGTATCTAAAACTGCAAAATATCTGCGTGAGAAAAAGTCTAAACCGAATGATAAAAAGATAAATAGCAGCAGATTTATCGAAGTTAAAAATGCCACAGCGCATAATCTTAAAAATGTTTCGGTGAACATCCCACTTGGGCAGCTTGTGGCATTTGCCGGGGTTTCTGGCAGTGGTAAAAGCAGTCTTGTTTTTGATGTTATAGAACAGAGAAAAAATGCCGAAAGCATTAAAGGGTTTGAATATATCTCCGAAGTCATTAAAATAGACCAAAGCCCTATTGGTAGGCAAAGCCGAAGCAATATCGCAACATATACCGAGGTTTTTACTCTGGTAAGAGAGCTATTTTCCTCTCAACCGCAAGCTAAATTACTAAAACTTAAGCCTTCTGATTTTTCTTTTAATGTTAAAGGCGGGCGTTGTGAAAAATGTGAAGGTCTTGGAGTAATCGCTCTGGATATGCAGTTTTTAGATGATGTTGAGGTTATCTGTCCTGTTTGTAAGGGGCATAGGTTTAAAAAGAAAGTGCTATCTGTGACATACAAGGGTAAAAGCATTTCTGATATTTTAAATATGACCGTTCTTGAAGATTTAGAGTTTTTTGAGGGCAGCAAAGACATCTGCAAAAAGCTTAGTGTCATAAATGAAGTTGGACTTGCCTACCTAAAACTCGGACAATCCACCACCACTCTTTCAGGTGGCGAGTGTCAAAGGCTTAAGCTATCAAAAGAGCTAGCTAAAGGAAGCCTTGGTCACACGCTATATTTACTTGATGAGCCAACCACAGGACTTCATCCATCAGACAGTGAAAAACTTTTAACGCTACTTCAAAAATTAGTATCGCAGGGTAACTCGGTATTTGTAATTGAACATAACACCGAAATTTTAGCAAAGAGCCATTATATTATTGAACTTGGACCACAGGGCGGCGATAAAGGTGGAGAGATTGTAGCCACAGGCACACCTTTTGAGATTGCGTTAAGCAATAGCAGTGTAACAGGTGAATATTTGTAAAAGGATTAATATAAAAAGGTTGGAGCAGTGCTCCAACCTTTTTCACTGTTCCTTGTTATATGCCCACGATGTCCCAGATAATACTCGCATTAGGATAGTGAAACTATTTATCACCATAAATCTCTTTTAGGCTAAGATAAAAATTCTCTACACTGCGATTACCATTGTTGTTTGGAAACAAGCAATGTGGTATTTGATTTGCTTTTTTATGTTTCATTATACAAGCCTTACAATTTCCGTGCAAAGCACAATCCTTTTTAGTACATGGGCAAAAATCTTTGTTTTCCATAATAATTCTCCTATATTGTAAATTGATTTTCTTTGTTATAAAGTGTTTTGTAACCTAAGTTAAGCGATAGATATACAGCAAGTGAAACAACAGCTGCCAAACAGATATTTATAGAAATTTGATATAAAATTGCAGTGGTAGGAAGCTCGCCGGATAAAATTTGTCCTGTCATCATACCGGGGAGTGATACTATACCCATTCCAAGCATTGAGTTTATCGTAGGCAAAAGAGCTGTTTCAA
>CAYJEW010000028.1:0-24726 GCA_964369525.1 uncultured Oscillospiraceae bacterium
TTTAGCAAACGCTCTGGGTACTTTTTATGTTATTCATTTTAAAAATTGCTGTTGGCTTTGCGCCCTGCGTTTTACTTTGCAGTATTCTTTTTAATTTTACGCGCCTGCCACAGCTTATATGCCTGCTCCAGCGTGATATTTAGGTGCAGGCCCTCTTTGTCTTCGTCGGCCACATCATGATTATTTACACACAAAGCCCTTATTTTAGGGCCTACGCGCGGCGCTATAAGCCCCATGCAACGGCCGGCCAAAAGCGCTGTAATAACCGTGCCTTCACGCAGGCCGTTAATGTTGCCAAACGCTATCAGCGAAATTGTCATAGACATTGCAACATACGCACAATCTGTAAATATTTTTATTTTATGGTATGGCTTTTTAAGCATTTTAGCAATTACCTGCCCCACACCCTCGTTTGGCATCGACACAAGGTCGGTTGTGATGTAAAGCGAAAGCCCTATGCCTATAAGAATTATTGCTATTGCCAACATGCCAAGGCTGCCAATATACCCCGGTAGCTTAAAATCGCCTAGTGTAGCCTGCGCAAAGTCTACAAAATATCCAAATATTATCGAGAATGGCAGCTGTAAAAACCCTTTTAACATAAAATGGCGTTTGGCCAGCACTATCTGCACACACATAAAGAATATGGAAGTAACAGTTACCATTGCACCAAGGTATGGAATGGGATCTCCCCCGCCCACAACACGGCTTATGGAATATGCAAACGACGTAACCGGAGACACCCCAAGCTCAGAATTTATAGCAAACGACGCACCAAATGCAGCAAATAGTAGGCCTAGCGCATAAATGCCCACCCTTAAAACCATCTTTACCACCTAAATACCCATCCCCTTCATCCTCTTACAGCTCTGCTATAATAAACACGCTATACATTATACCATAACTTTCTGCAACATGTTCCCTTAAATTTAGCAAATATGTCGGCATTGCCTTTCTGTGAAGCACAAAACCCCCTTTTTATCTCTACAAATCGCTAAAATCAACCCTTTAGCACTTTAGCTTGCTCTTTTATTTAGTTTGTTTTTTTAGTATACTTATCTTTATGCTGTGCGCAAAACGAATGCACCTTGCACGGCAAAAGGAGGAAGAAACATGTCTATGCAATTAATGTTAGGCAATGAGGCGGTTGCAGCCGGCGCTTTTGAGGCGGGCGTTACAGTTGCGGCAGCTTACCCAGGCACACCGTCTACCGAAATTACCGAGGCAATATCCCAATATAATGAGGTATATTGCGAATGGAGCCCAAACGAGAAGGTTTCGCTCGAGGTGGCCATTGGCGCCGCCATGGGTGGCGCACGCGCTTTGTGCTGTATGAAGCATGTGGGGCTAAACGTTGCGGCCGACCCACTTTTTTCTGTTGCGTACACCGGCGTGAACGGCGGGCTTGTTATTGTTGTGGCAGACGACCCCGGCATTCACTCTTCGCAAAACGAACAAGACAGCCGCTACTATGCACGCAGTGCGCACATTCCTATGCTTGAGCCCTCCAGCAGTGCCGAGTGCCTTGAGTACACAAAGCGTGCGTTTGAGATAAGCGAGCAGTACGACACCCCTGTGTTTGTGCGGCTGGTTACCCGCATATCGCACTCGCGCGGGCTGGTGCAAACAGGTAGCCGCGAAAATGTACCGCTAAAACCGTATGCAAAAGACGCTTCCAAGTATGTGGTAATGCCCGGCGTTGCCCGCCAGCGCCACATTGCTGTGGAAAAGCGCGAAACCAAACTCCTTGCAGAAATTGCAAACCTTGGCCTTACCAGTACCGAATATAACGACCTTTCTGTTGGTGTTGTGTGTTCGGGCGCGGCTTATAACTACGTTAAAGAAGCGCTACCAAACGCCAGCGTGCTAAAGCTTGGCCTCTCTTACCCAATAGACGAGGTGGCTGTACGTGAGTTTGCTGCCAAGGTGGAAAAGCTGGTTGTAATAGAAGAGCTTGAGCCGTTTTTTGAAGACGCTCTGCGCGCCATGGGTATCCGCGTGGATGCCGGCAAAGACAAAACAGGCCTTCAGGGCGAGTTGTTTGCCCGCAAGGTTGGCCACCTGTTTGCAGGCGAGCCAAACCCCGGCCCAGCAGAAACACCCGACATTCCCGGACGTCCCCCTGTTTTGTGCCCTGCCTGCCCCCACCGTGGGCTATACTATATAATTAACAAGCTAAAGCTTACCGCCACAGGCGACATTGGCTGCTACACGCTGGGCGCATTGCCTCCGCTTAATGCGCTGGACAGCACGGTGTGCATGGGCGCATCTATTGGCATGGCAATGGGAATGGAAAAGGCGCGAGGGCGTGAATTTGCCAAAAACACTGTTGCAGTTATTGGCGATTCTACGTTTGTTCACTCCGGCATAACCGGCCTTATAAATGTGGTGTACAACAATAGCTACGCCACCGTTATTATTGCCGACAACAGCACCACAGGCATGACCGGCCACCAGCAAAACCCCACCACCGGATTTAACATAAAAGGCGAAGTGGCCACCCAGCTAAGCCTTGAAAAGCTGTGCGAGGCCATTGGCGTGCCCAGCATCCGTGTGGTAGACCCATACAACCTTACCGAGCTTGAGCAGATACTTAAAGAAGAAACCGCTAAAGACTGCGCCTCGGTTGTTATCACTCGCCGCCCCTGCGCTTTGATTGTAAAGCAACAGAGCGGCACCTGCAAAATAGACAAAGAAAAATGTATAGATTGCGGCATGTGCCTAAAAATAGGCTGTCCTGCTATTAGCAAAACACCGCAAGGTATGCAGATAGACCAAAGCCAGTGCAAAGGCTGTTTCTTGTGCTCTAAAGTCTGCCCAAAGGAGGCTATAACTAATGGATAATTTAAACATTGTTATTGTAGGTGTGGGCGGGCAAGGTACGCTTTTGGCCAGCCGTGTGCTTGGCTACATTGCCGTACAGCAAGGCCTAGACGTTAAACTAAGCGAAGTGCATGGCATGAGCCAGCGCGGAGGCGCTGTAATATCTTATGTGCGCATGGGCAAAAAAGTTTACTCGCCGCTTATAGAGCAGGCCGGCGCCGACTACCTGATGGCGTTTGAAGAGCTGGAAGCACTGCGTGCACTGCCGTACCTTAAACCGCAAGGCACTATTATTGTAAACACCCAGCAAATTCCGCCACTGCCTGTTATTGTGGGTGCGGCAAAATACCCCGAGAGCATTATAGAAAAACTTACCCAAAAAGCCGAAGTTGTTGCCCTAGACGCACTGCCCATGGCCCGTAGCGCAGGCAACGAACGCGCTGTGAACACCCTGCTTTTGGGTACGCTGGCCGCACGCCTGCCGTTCGATAAGCAGATATGGTTAGACGCCATTACCGAAAACGTGCCTGCCAAGGTACTAGAGGCAAACCTTGCCGCATTTGAGGCAGGTTATACATCCTAGCGGAGGCTTTGTATGCATATTGCCGCTGTGAACCACCGCAATACTGCCGCCCTAAAAGACGCGCTTTCGCTTGTGCGCAGTGTGTTTTGGGATTTTGATGCGCCCGGATATCAAGACGAGGCCATACTGGCATTTGAGCAATATTTAAGCTTTGCTTCCATGCATGCTCAGATGCAACAAAACCGATTGGTTATGTGGGCGGCTTATCAAAGCGGGCAGCCCATTGGGGTGGTGGCAGTACAGCCGCCGCGGCATATAGGCATGCTTTATGTGCAAAAGGCCTACCAAAACAAAGGCGTTGCAACCGCTCTGCTGGCCGAAGCCGCACGCTGGCTTATGGCCGACGGCACCCGCCTGCCTGTTACGGTGCATGTGCCGCCGCATGTTGTTGATATCTTTGGTGCTCTTGGCTTTGTGCTACATGGCGAGCCCCGCAGTAAAGCAGGCGTACAATTTACGCCTATGGCGTGCAGTCCTCACGCACTTCTTTTGCATGCAAAGACTGCTTTAGAGCAAGGCTAATTTTCAGCTGTTATAACAATATAACTATTTTTCTATAATAAAAATTCTGCGCCTAATGCTAAGGCGCAGAATTTTTTATGTTTTGATTATTTTTTAGGCTCGGCACTGCGCAGGCAGGTAGGGGCATTGCCCTGCGCGCCATGGTACGCCACACAGTCACAACATCTGCCGTGCCTTTGGCAGGACGTATGAGGGCAACTACACGAGTGCTTATTGCTACATGCGTCTTGGTTCATGTTTACTCGCCTCTTTTCTTTTTGTTTTTATCTTGCCGAAACCATCTTTGCACATCTCGCTTTTACGCTACGCTACAAGCAGTACCGACGCCACCAACGACGTTATTATCATCATGCCTGCCAGCGTTATATACAGCACCATACCCGCATTTTTAATACATATATCAATAGGGCCGTTGCCGTTTGGACGGGTTATGTATTCCGGTTGTGCAATATAAGGTGGAGGCGCATACTGCGGCTGGGGGGGCGGCGGTTGCTGTGGCTCGTACATCGGCGCTTCAGGTGGCGACGTTTGCTGTGGCTCGTATATTGGCGATGCCTGCGGCTGGGGCGGTGCTTCGGTATAGCTTTGATGTGGTTGTACCGCCGCTTGGGCATATGGCGGTGTATTTAGGCCGCCGTGGGGCGGCGTGTACTGCTGTTTGCCGTAGTATGGCTCTTGCAGCTTGTGCCTACGCACAGATTTTGGCCAGCCTTGCTCGCTTGGCTGGTGCAACGTTAGCTTTATCCATCTGCGGTTTTTTACATATATAAATATTGCCGCAGGGATAACCGCATATACAAAAACCGTGCTGATGAGCGATAGCGTTAGATTTGTGGCCATTGCCGGTATTAGTACAATGCCTACAAGGTTCACCACAAAATGCAGGCCTATGGGCACCCATATGCTTTTTGTGTATATATATATCCACGCAAATGCCGCGCCCAGCACAAACGCATACATGCTCTGCGCTAAGTTGCCGTGGAACAGCGCAAATACCAAACCACTAAAGAATATATATGTGCTGTCAGCGCAGCCGCGCATCTTTTTACGCACAACATAACGAAATATAAATTCCTCGCCAAACGCCGGCACAAATACCCCAAAAATAAGGGTTGCAATCCAGCTACTGTTTGCAACAAACTGGTCTAGCGGGCCGCTGGGCATACTTATTGTGCCCACCACCAGCATGCGCAGCATTAATTGAATAAACAGTGCAATAAAATTAAAAAGGTAGGTTACGCCAAAACAAAACACAATAAACAGCGCTATTTGCAGCGGCGTTATTTTGGTGGCAGGCCTTAGATCTTTCGGGCCATTGGGAATACCTTTAATAATAAGCAAAAACACCGGCACTGCAATGCCGTACAACGGGGCATGGTTCATAAGCCATATAACCCATGTGTTGCTCACAAGCTGTGGCGCAAAATACGTTATAGCTATTTGTATTACAGACACAATGCTTATCCACACGAGCAACATAACAAAAAATCCCATTGCCAAACGTGCACATACCTTTGCCGGGGTTCGGGTGCTTATCATATTTTCTCCTTTTCGCCGCTACACATTGCTATAAGTGTAGCACATTTTTACTCTTTAAAAAAGCCACACGGTAGTGCCCTTGCACAGCAGTGCTTTTCGGCTGTATAATGATAGTAAGTTTATTTTAAATGCTCACTGTTTTAAAATTGTGAAAAGGAGCACCTATATGAAAACACTTACACTGTTTTATCTTGAAAGCTGCCCCTACTGCAGGCGCGCGCTGGCTTACATGAAAGAGCTAACTGCCGAAAACCCAAAATATGCCGAAATACCTGTTAATATGATAGAGGAGCGCCAGCAAAAACAGCTGGCCGCCAGCTTTGACTACTACTATGTGCCCTGCTACTTTATCGAAAACGAGAAGATAGCCGAGGGCCGCATAGACAAGGCCGGTGTTCAGGCTGTATTTGAGCGGTGCCTTGAAATCTAATTTTTTGCATACATCTTTTGCAAGGCTTTTGTGCTGTAAAATCTGCGGGCTAATACTGCAAGCGACTGCAGTAAAACACACCGCTAAACTTGTACGCAATAGGTGTGGGTTTGCACCACACTTTTGCAGTATATGATACAGTATATAATGCAACTATGTTGTATTTTATCTTCTTTAAATTTATATATTTGCAAAATCAGCACTTATACCCATTGCACTAAGCATACCCTGTTAGGAGGTTTAGCTCATGCTTATCGGTAGGCTGGCCCCCACGCCAAGCGGGCGTATGCATCTGGGCAACCTGCTTTCGGCACTACTTTGCTGGCTTGCGGTGCGTAGCGAGGGCGGGCGCCTGCTACTGCGCATAGAAGACCTAGACCCTCAGCGCACAGACCCACAAAAAGCGCAGCTTGTGCGCCAAGACCTTGCCGCATTTGGCATCTGCTGGGACGAAGAGGTAGCTGCCCAAAGCACCCGCAACAGCTTTTACCAAAGCTGCCTTGCGCAGTTGCAGGCCGCAGGGCTTGTGTACCCTTGCTTTTGCAGCCGTGCCGAGCTACATGTGGCCACAGCGCCACACGCAAGCGACGGTAGCTATATTTACAGTGGCCGCTGCCGCAGCCTTACGGCAGAGCAGATTGCCGAAAAATCTTCTTTGCGCAGTCCTGCTTTGCGCATACATACGCCAAATACCTCACTTTTTATTGACGATTTGTGCCAAGGGCGCTATGCCGAAAACCTTGCAACGCACAGTGGCGACTATATTCTGCGGCGTAGCGACGGCGTGTTTGCCTACCAGCTTGCCACGCCCGCCGACGACGGCGAGCAAGGCGTTAGCCTTGTGGTGCGCGGGTGCGACCTTTTGCAAAGCGCACCGCGCCAGGCGTGGCTAATGCAACAGCTTGGCTACCGTGCCCCAAAATTCGCCCACACACCGCTACTTTTAGCGCCAGATGGGCGGCGGCTTGCCAAGCGCGACCAAGACCTAAGCCTTGCCGCCCTACTTACCAAAGGCTACACCCCACAGCAGATAATTGGCCAGCTTGCCCACCTTATAGGGCTTGTGCCCACAGCAGAGCCAATATGCGCAGAGCAACTGCTGCCCCATTTTTGCTGGAGCAAACTCTGCCGCCATAGCATCTCCCTGCCGCCTGATTTTTTGGCATAACTCCTCGTCGCAGATGGCGCAGAGTGGTATGCAAAAAACCATCTCACATAGGCATTTAAAAACCCCCTGCGCTGGCGGCGCAGGGGGTTTTGTATTATGCTATGATATGCTAACTATTTTAGCTTTACAGCAGTAATATGAATTATTTGAATTTTTTATTATACCTTTATTGTTATTATTAAATATTTTCTGCAAGTAGTTGCAGATAGTCTTTATGGTTTTTTTGCAGTAGCTCGGGGGTGTTTAGCTCGTACGGGCACTGCGCCTTGCACTGCCCACAATCTATGCAGTCGCTTATTTTAGCCATCTCCTGCTGCCATTGCGGCGAAAAAAAGCCTGCCGCAGGCGCCCTACGTAAAAGTAGGCTCATTCTTGCGCAGTTGTTTATCTGAATACCTACCGGGCAGGGCATGCAGTATCCACACCCACGACAAAAATTTGCGGCAAGCTGGGTACGATCAGTTTCAATTTGGGCCTGCTGCTTCGGGGTTAATATCGGCGCTGTATCGCGTGCTTTTAGCAAGGCGTCCAGCTCACTTTGGCGCTGCATGCCCCATATGGGCACAGCATAGCTATACTGCGCAAGCCAGCTGCGAGATGCGCTAACGTCGGTAATAAGCCCGCCTGCCAGCGCTTTCATGGCTATAAATCCCATGCCGTTTTTATGGCAAAGCTCTACAAGCTCTATATCTTGACGGCTAACTAGGTAGTTAAACTGAAACTGAAGCGTATCGTAAAGGCCGCTTTGCACTGCCTGTAGCGCTACATTACGCTTGTGGTTTGTGATGCCTATAAAGCGTATTTTGCCCTGGCTTTTTGCCTTTTCCATCTCCTCGTAAAGGCCTGTTCCATCGCCCGGCATAGGGCAGAATGATGGCATATGAAATTGATATATATCTACATAATCTGTCTGTAAATAATCGAGGCTTGTTTGCAAATCTTGCCGAAATTCTTCTGCGGTTTTTGCCAAAGTTTTTGTAGCAATTATCACATTTTTGCGCATGGGTGCAAGCGCCTGCCCCAGCTTTTCTTCGCTGTCGGTATAGGCGCGTGCTGTATCGAAAAAAGTTATGCCTGCCTCATACCCCTGCCTAAGTAGGCTTATCGCCTGCTGCTTTTCAATACGCTGTAATGGCAGGCAACCAAAGCCATCTTTATCCACCGTGATTTCTGTGCGTCCAAGTGTTGCTTTCATGTTGGCTGCCCTTTCTTGTTGGCTTGCGCTGTGCGCATATTTTTCGTATACTACAGTAAAGTATATTTTAAAGCGTGATTTTAAATTTTATCTGCTGGAGGTATTTTTTTGAAAACAGCAATTGTGTGCGAAGGCGGCGGAATGCGCGGCATATTTACAAGCGGCGTACTGCAAACATTTATGGAGGCTGGCTTTCAGGCAGACGCACTGTACGGTGTGTCGGCAGGGGCAAGCAACGGCGCCAACTATATCTCGGGCCAGCGCGGGCGCGGATATCGCACCAACGTAGATTATGTAAACGATTCCCGCTATTTTGGCCTAAAAAGCCTTATAAAAACAGGCTCGCTTTTTGGCATGGATTTTATATTTAGCGAGATTGCCCAAACGCTGGACCCTTTTGATTTTGACGCCTTTTATGCCTCGCCCTGCGAATATTATGTGGGCGCAACCAATGTGGAAACCGGCAAAGTCGAATTTTTTGGCAAAGAAAAGCTGGACAAAAATCTTACAACAGTGCGTGCGTCGTGCGCACTACCCATGCTGTCGCCCATGGTAACTTTTGAGGGAAAAGCCTACCTAGACGGCGGCACATCGTGCCCTATTCCTTTTGAGCAGGCTATAGCTGACGGATATGAGCGCATTATTGTTATACTCACCCAGCACCACGGCTACCGAAAAAAGCCGCAGGGTATGCGTGCGGCGTATCAAAACACCTACAAAGACTACCCAAATTTTGTGCGCACCATGGCCCTGCGCCATCTTGTGTACAACCACCAACTACAAAAGTTGCAACGGCTACAAGACACAGGCCGTGTGCTACTTATTGCGCCGCCCACCCCGCTGGAGATAAGCCGCTTTGCGCTTAACTACGACAAACTTGTGGGTGCATACCGCATGGGCAAGCTTTGCGGGTTTGAGGCATTGCAAAAGCTGGAGGGCTAAAAGCCACGCCGGGGTGGTAGAGTGCAAGGCTAAGCCGCCTATGTTCTGAGCGGCAGTAATGTAAAATAAAACTATCCTCGCTATAAGCCGCAGGCACACAAGCCACCCTATATAAACGTAAAACCCGTAATCAAACCTGCTGTTTGATAATTTTTGCCCCATTATATACTTTGGGTAAATTAAATAATCTTCCAGATAATTGTCGGCCGCTGTGCCGGCAATTATCTATTTTTAGTCGGCTTTAGCCTGCGCTTTAACGCCTTGCTAAGCCTGCCTTTTGAAAATATTTCATACGCTACCACCAAAACCGACACAGCCGACACCATGTAGCCCGCAACAAATACTTTTCTTATTACCGGCTCAACCGTTATATTGTCTGCTGTGTTTGGCGGCACTACAACCCCCAGCTTGCCGTTTGTAGCCATAAATGTTTGGTATGCAACGTTTTCAGAGCTCGCCACATAATCGTGGTAATAATATACAGGTAGCAACACAAAGCCGTCTTCGGACGAAGTGTTTTCAAAGTTCAGGGTTATTCTGCTGCCCTCTTTGTGGTAGCTGTTAATTATTACCCCCTGCGAAAACTCTACCTTTTGCTCTTTTGCCATCTCCAGCGCTATATCTTGATGGCCAATTAGCAGATACTCCTGAGGCATATCTGAGAATACGCTGTGGTAATAATTATCGTCATTGCTCAGTCTTGGTTCTATATTGGTCAGGTATTCGGCCGACGTAAACAGCGAGGCCGCAAAAACTGCCGCAAATAGTAAAACATTTACTTTTTTACTATAGTTTCTGAATATTAGCGCCATTAAAAGGCTTGTTAACAAAATTATTATTGAGTATATTCTAAACGGAAACTGCACGGTGGTTGCAAAGCTTCTTAACACGCTTACCTCGCCCAGCAGCTCCCAGCTTATCGGGTTTATAAACAGCACCATCAAAGCAATAGGTATTATTATAAGTAGGGCCGCCACCCTGTCTTTTGCTTTTTTCTTAATTAAACCTACGCACCCTACCAAAGAGATGCCTATTGCAAAGATTATTGAAAATCCTATGCCCCATACTATTCCGTCTGCTACGGTTAATGATATATCAAAAGACAAAAGCTTGTTAAAGCTAAGCAGCATGTCCATAAACCGCTGGTAATTAAACTGCGCATCAAACATATAGTAGTCGTACCGATAGTTTATTATAAACGGTATTATAAAGCCTATGTTTATGCAAACGCTTGCAATTGCTAAAACTACCAGCTGCTTTAGCTGTTTTAGTATCCCTTGCTTTTTAACCAGCACTAAATCCACCGCAAAACATATAAAGCATATTAGCAAGGTTATTATGGTTAGTAGCGTTCCCAAAACATGCGCTTGTACTATACAGCTAATTGCAATAACCAAGATGTACCAGCGGCTACCTTTTTGGTACATAACATTATACAGCCCCAAAACCGCAAGCGGCAAAAACAGCATAAATAAACTTTCGCCTATAGCGCCCCTTAGGTATATATTTTGCAAACGGTAGACAGACAAGATATATACCACCGTGGCGGCCAGCCCTACCATCTCGTTCTTTTGAGATATGGTGCTAAACGAATAGTATGCAATTATCGGCGCTACTGTATTTATAGCAATGCTCATAAGGGTTATTATGGCCAGACTGTCTAGCCCCAAAACGCCCAGCAAAGAAAACGGTATTAAAAACAGCTCGGGATAAAAAACCGCATTTTTATAGCCATATCCAAAATTTGCGTATGAATTTACATGGCTTGGGAACTGGCCCAGCTCAAAGCTTTGAGCAAGCCCGCCTACCCGAGCGGTATGAAAAAACACATCGTGCCCGGTAACATAAATGTTGCTTAAAAAAAGATAGTTTGAAATAAATGTTAGCGAGAATAGCACAAGGCACACAAATAATTTTTTTGATATTTTTCCTGTTTCTTTTTCTTTTTTTATAACCACCAGCGACGCCGCATAAAACCCTATTATACTCGCCATTATAAACAAAAACCTAACAAATTCTTTTGTTACATAGCTTTTTGTTGAGCGCAGTGTAACATTGCTTATTAAAAGCTCGGCTTCTTGTTGTGGGGTTTGTGCCGGCTCTAAAAGCACTAAGTGGCCGTATGTTAATCCGTTTTCCAGGTTTATGGTTGCGCTTAAAGTACCCTCGCCGGGTGGCAGGGCTGCGGCATAGGGTATGTTCATATAGTTTGTTTGCTCGTTATAAGACGAAACATCTATTAAGTGAAACTCTATCTCTTCACCGCTGGTGTTCGAGTATTGTATCGTTAGGCTGTATTCATCGCTTGGTAGGTTAAGCTTGTGCGAAAATGTACCTGTTGCACCAAGAGATTCTGCCGGTTGATAGTTATATTCCAGCAGCTGCACAACACTAAAAGCGCCAATTGCGTTAACCGCAAACAGCGCAATGCAGGCATATATTATGCTTATAACTGCCACCATGGTGCTTTTGTTTTTAATCATTCGGTATTCTCGCTTTTGGTCTTTTGTTTTTTAGGGAATTTATTCTCTATTTTTTCGCTTATTTTTTCAAATAAATTTATGTACACGCTGCTCTGCATACATAAAAACACCAGCGTGTAGTTTATTAGGTATCTTGAGCGTGTTTCCCACACCAGCAAAAACAAAAACAATAGCGCAACGCTGATGCCCAAAACCGATTCAAACATGTTTTTTCTGGATATCAGCACCCCGTGCGCGGCTATTGATAATACAATTAAAATTTGCGCAGCTGCGGTTATTGTATCGTATATAGGGTAAAGGCTTGCGCCATTCAACACAATGGTATGCAAAAAGCCCTCGTTTATCGGGTCTATCGCCAGCTTTTGGCTGGCAAAGTAGTTACCGTCTGCCCAGGTGTATCTAATTTTGTTTGCATATTGGCCTATTATTTCCAAAAAGCTTCGGGTTCTAAAGGTATTTGCTATCTCTTCAAATGAATATTGGTCTATCTCGTCGGCCGAGCTAAGGCCTGCGGCATTTATATGTAGCTCTTCATTATAGCCGCCGTTTCCTTGCAGGCCCATCAAAACGTAGTGCGAAAATGGCAGGCGGTGGCTTTCTATATCTGTCATGTCGATAATATCATTATTATGTAGCCAAAAATTATATGTTAAGCTAAACCCCAAAAACACCGCACAAAACACTAGCATGCCTTTATAGTGTTCTTTTATTTTTTTAAACAGCAAAATACTTGCAAACAGCGCTATAACAAGCAGTATCACCGTTGGTTTTATTTTATAACCAACAAACGCCACCGCCGCAAGCGCTATGTACATACCCGTACTTGGCCTTTTTATTATTTTACTTATTAAAAATATTGCCGCCGCCACAAACGGAATAGATAATGTGTCTGTATAAAAAATAGCGCTGTAGCCGTATAGCGGAACAAACAATATAGCCAGCACCAAAAAAAGCAGACCCGCTTTGGCCGAGCGGACGGTTTTGGTTGTAAAATAAATTAGCACCACACCTGTGGTAATAGCCACAACATTCAGTATCAGCCCTGCCGAAAGGGCAGGCAAGCCCAGCACGGCGCTTGCCGCCAAAAAATACACCGCTAAAATACCTGCCAAGAAAAAGTTGTTGTTGCTCTCTAAAAAGTATTGCAGCGCATAGGTTAGCCTGCCATTGGTGGTAATATCTTGTGCGCCTGCATACACCCTGCCAAAATCCCACGCGGGCTCAACCTTTAATGCAAATGCCGCCGCCATAAGCAGGCAAAAATACACTACAATTAATATAACAGGTATATACCTATTTAAAAATATATCTATATGCTTTACAAAAACAAAACCGCACAGCAACATAAGCACCGCCAAGGCATACGCTTTTAAAGAAAAGCTCGGCAGTACTGTAATGAGCAGAATTAAAAATATAGCGCCCACAAAAAAGAAGGCTACGCTGTGCAGGGATATTTTCTTCATATTACCTCTGGCGGGTTTGTTTTGCGCGTGGGTTTTTAAAGCACGGTTTGCACTATTTTATTTTGCGCTGTGGCAGGGGCTTTGTCAAGCGTATTGCTCAAGGCCGCCGCATTAAACGCGGTATTTTTCTTTTATTTTTTAGCTATTTTTATACGTATTATTTTTAGCGCTGTTTTTGTAGCGGCCGGCAGGTATTTTTACACCGCCTCGCCCGAGTTTTGCGGTGGCGATTCTGCTTTTTGCGCCGGCGCACCTGCCGCATTTTTTGGCAGAGGGGCTTGCCCCCCTGCTTTGGGTGCGGGTGTATTTTTCTTTTTGCTGTCTGCCGGGCTGTTCTAGGCCGCTGTCTGCTAAAAATGAGCCAAAATCCGCTTTGCGCGTAGATTTTCCTAGCAAATCTATATCTTGCGCCGCTTTTTTCCGCTTTTGCCACCCTGTTTTCACATGTTTTGCGCCCATATTTACATAACGGCGAAGCCTTGCTGGGGCGCACTGCTCTATTTTTGCTTTGCAAAAATCAGTGTTTTTATAGGTGTGTTTGCACTTGGTGGTGCGGCCATCGCCTAATTTTTTGCGTCTGTGGTTTACGGCGTGTGGGCGAAGTAGTCTATCATTTTTTTGCCTGTGCGCCTTAAAAATTTTTGCAGATACCCTTTTAGGCTATTGAGTTTTTACCAGATATTTTTTATAAATTAAATTCGTGATTAAATGCTAAATAAATACATAAAAAAATACCCCTCTGCAACAAGGCGCTGGCCTTATTTTTTTTGCAGGGGGTATTTTATGCTATGGGTTAGTCGCGTGTAAGCACATAGGCATCGCCGTTAGACAGCGCAAGGCCCACTGTGTTGTAGCTAATATAGTTAAAGGTAACACTGGGGTTTGGGTTGTCTTCGTCTGCAAGCCATGAGTTACCTTGTATGGTATAGCTTCCGCTTATCACCTCGCCAAGCTCGCCATCGAACTCATAAAGGCGCTCATCCCAGTCAAACATAAAAGTGCTGTTGCTGTTTGGGTCGCTCCAGTTGCCTTCTAGGTAAAGCTTGTTGAATGGGTTGCTAGAGATAAGGGGTACGATATCAATTGTCTCCGACAGAGCTTCCACCTCGGCCATGCGTGCGCGGCCGTCTTGCTCTGAGGCTTGGCCCGCCTGCCAGATGTTACATATCTGCAGATACGCTGTTGCATCGCTATAGAATGTAATATTTTCAAACATCGGCAGTGCCTGCTCGAAGCTTTGGCTGTTATACAAAGCTACCGCTTCGTCGTATACCTCGGCGGCAAGGGCGCTTGCCCTTTCGCTACTGTCTAAAAATCCGTCTAGCGCATTAAATGCAAGCATTCTGTCAAGCGGTGTTCCTTGGGCTTCGGCCTGCATGTAGGCCTCTATGTTTTGCACATACTCTGCGCTATCCAGATAGGCTTCAAGCTCTATAAATATCTCCAGCGCCGCCTGTGTTTCGCCTCGGTTTAGCATATCCAGCGCTTGGTTGTAACGAATATCGCTCACCAGCTCTGCGCTGTCGTAAAAGTTTCCCAGCGCTTCGAACTGCGCAAGGCTTTCTTCAAAATTGCCCTGCTCAAACAGCACCTTGGCCCTGCTGTAGTTGTACTCTTGCTGCATATCCTCTGTGAACAAAAACGCGCTATCTATTGCTGTTACAACGTCTAGGTAGCGTCTTTCGGCAAAGGCTTGCTCGGCGCTGTTTACCTGCCAAAGGTTATAGCCCACAAGACCGCCGCCTGTGGCCAACACAGCAAATATGATAATTATTGCCGCAATAACGCCTGCTTTACCCTTCTTTTTTGGTGGTGGTCCCGCCACATACGGCATGGCCTGTGGCGGGGCGCCCTGCATGGACGGTGCCTGCCAGCTACCCATAGGTGCAGACATATCGGCCTGTGGCGGTTGCATGTTTTGCTGAGGTGGCATTGTAGCCGCCGCTTGCATATCTGCCTGCGGTGCTTGCAGACCTGCCTGAGGCGGCACTGCGATGGCCTGCGGCGCTATTGCCGCCACGGCAGCGTCTACCGAGGGCGCGGCTGGTTCTTGAGCGGGCGGCACTGCGGCAAGCCCTACGTTTTTAGCATCTTCCAGCGCCTGCGCCAGCTGGGTTAAATTGGCAAAACGCAGCGATGCGTCCAGCTGCAATGCACAGTTTGCAGCGGCCATCAGTGGGTCTGCCGCATTTTCCATGGCAGGGCCGCTACGCATCTGTGCATCTACCGGTGCCACGCCAAATATAAGCATGTACAGTACCGCACCCATAAAATACACCTGAGCCTGCGGCCCGCTTTGCCCGCTGTATACCTCGGGCGCCGCAAAACCTGCGCTTTGTGGTATTGCATACGCCTGCTGAGCTACCGTTTCATTTATCAGCGTAATGCCTGTCTCGGTAATATTTAAGTTTTCGGGTGTTAGCAGGGGGTTTATATCCCCCTGTGCGCTAAGAGCAATTAGCCTATCGGTTAGGTTTTTGGCCGCTGTGCAAATCTCAAAATAATTCATGTGTAAAATTTAATCCTTTATTTTATTTTGCCGCGTAGCCGCCCGCGCGACCACTGCGTGCATAATTTATGCTGTAAATCTTTTAAGC
Source organism: uncultured Oscillospiraceae bacterium (assembly GCA_964369525.1). GTDB lineage: Bacteria > Bacillota > Clostridia > Oscillospirales > Ruminococcaceae > JAAYCI01. The sequence continues at coordinate 15,746 of CAYJEW010000028.1, forward strand.
TATCGCCACTTTAAGGTAATATAACCTCAGCCATTTTTATAGCGTTAAAAGCCGCTAAACTGCGACAGCACGCCTTGAGCTACGTAGCACAAACCCGCAACGCTAAAATTACTGAAAACACCTCTTGCAGACGCTTTGGGCACCTGCCTATAGCTTACATCTGCGCTGTATTAAGCGCGTCCATCGCCTCGCGCAGCTGGTAAAGGTTTTGCAGGCGCATATGACTTTGCGGCTCCATCATTTGGTTTATCAAGCGCTGGGCTGGGTTTGGCGTTAAAAACGCGGCGGTGCCTGCCTGCAAACGCGCCTGCGCGCCCAGCGGACGGCGGCCGGTGGTAAGCGTGTACCAAATGGCGCCTATAAAATACACGGTAGAGGCGCTATCGGCCACGCCTTGGTACATCTCGGGTGCGCAGTAGCCCTCAAACACCTGCGGCGGAACGCCTGCCTTCACCTTAACGCTACGGCGAACCAAGCTAAGCGAACTTGGGCCCACAAGTATGTTTGTGGGGGTTAGCAGGGGGTTTATATTGTACGCCGCCATTGGCAGTAGCTCGTTTACAAAGTTTTTCATCATGGCAAGCGCCGCATCTTCTTCCAGGCGATGGTTGCCACCCTCGAACGCTTCCAGCGTAACGGCGTTGCCTTTTGCGCCTTTACTACGCGGGCGGCGCAGTACCAGCAGTAGCACTATTACTGCTACCAGCACCACCGCAATAATTATCCACACACTTGAGGGCACACTGCTTTGCTGTGGCACTATGGGCTGCATCTCCTCGTTAGGCTGTGCCGCCGCGCCAAAGCCGACACCCTCGTGCTTCAGCAGGTCTATCAGCTCGGCCACATGCACAGCACCGTTCATGCCCTGCACGCCCTCCATGCCAAGCGTGTTCACCCCCACCACATTGCCAAAAGCATCCAGCAGCGGGCCGCCGGAGTTGCCCTCTGATATAGCCGTGTTTGTTTGCACCACCTGCACGCTGCGCTGTTCTGTGCCCACATTTGTGCTGGCGCGCAGGGCGCTTACAATTCCGTTTGTAACGGTAAGCTGTTCTTTATCGGCTGCAAAGTCGGTATTGCCTTGCACATACCTGTCCCAGTCGCCCGAGAGCTGGTCGGCCGAGGCGGCGTAGCCTAGCGCATATACGTCTATACCCACATCAAAAGAGTTTGTTTGCAACGGCAGTGTTTGTAGGTTTGGTATGGTGCTGGTTAGCTTTAAAACGCATAAGTCTCGCGAGGGGTCTTGTTGCATAATTTCTGCCCGCACATACCTACCTGTTTGGTAGTACACCCTAATTTCCGGCTCGCTGTTTGATATATCGCTTACGTCCACCACATGGTGGTTGGTAATTATATACGCTTCGTCTTGCGTACCAATGGCAAAGCCTGTTCCCATAGAGAAGCCCTCAGGTACCACCACCACAATACGAGCCACGCCATCGCGTGCGTCCAGCACCAGCTGCGGTGCACCTTGGGCCGCAGCGGCAGGCGCAACACAAAGCGCAAGCACAAGCACCGCACACATAATCACAATGCTTTTCACTGTTTTTTTGCCTGCCATGGCCACACCTCGCATCTATTTTTATAATTAAATTTTTAAGTATAAATAAATCATTTACAGTATAACATATCTTACCCTTTATTGCCTATAAAAGCGCTTGATGCTATATATATTTTACTTTACCTGTGCACAAAAACATGCGCTTTGCCCGCTACTTTTTGCGCAAAAAAACCACCGCTTTAGTGGTAAGCCAAAGTGGTGGTTTTATTTTCAACTATTTTTTGGGTATTTTTAAGTATTTTTTAAACTGCTTTGCTTATGCCTTCCACAGGCCGTGAAGGTTGCACCATGCATACACAGCCACAAGCTCGTCGCCCGCAGCAAGCACAAACGAGGCTTTTGGCTCATCGCCTGCTTTAAGGCAGCAGCGTTGGCCGCCAAGCTTTGTTTGCATCCATATCCAGCCAATGTAGTGTTCTTCTTGCATTGGGTGCGCTACGCTACCCACCTGCACCTCTACGGCACTACCATTTTGGGTAACCGATGGCACATGTTTTTCCTGCGCGGCGTCGGTTGTATTTGCGGTCATCTCTGCCATGGGCTCGCCACAGCATATCAATTTTACGCCTGCGTCGTACAGCTTTTCTGCTATATTCCCACAATGTGTACATACAAGAGCCTTAAATTCGCCTGCCATAAAATGAACCCCCTCTAAGTTTTAATTTTAGCTTGTACAGCAAATATATTATACCACAAATACAGCGCGCAAAACCAAAAGAATTGTGGCAACATATATTTTTTGCTACAATTCCCCCCCTGCGGCCGCTATATAAGCCCTTCTTTTTTTGCGGCATCGGCCAGCCGCTGCATAGCCGCCTGTAAAACACTGCGCGGCGCGGCAAGGTTCATGCGCATACGCCCCTCGCCACCGCTACCAAAGCTAACGCCGGGGTTAAGGTATACCGCCGCTTTTTGGCGCAAAAAATCATTTAATTGCGCGTCGGCCAGCCCAAACGCAGAAAAATCTATCCACGCAAGGTAGGTAGCCTGCATGTCTGCCAGCGTTATGACGGGCAGGTGGTTTGCTAAAAAATCGCGCACAAATACATAGTTTTGCCACACATATTCGCACATCTCGTCCAGCCAGCCCTCGCAGCTATTATACGCAGCCATAGCCGCCTGCGTGCCAAAGTAGCTGTTGAAGTGGTTGCCGTCTATGCCTTGCTGTTGCACAAATGTGTGGCGCAGCTGCTCGTTTGGCACAAAAATAGACGAGCAGGGCATGCCTGCAAGGTTAAAGCTTTTTGCGGCCGAGGTGGCAATAACGCAGTTGTTTAACAGCTCTTGAGGCAGTGTGCCTGCAGAGGTGTGTTTTTGGCCGGGCGATAAAATATCGCAGTGGATTTCATCCGAAAAAAGCACAACGCCGTTTTGGTGGCATATTTCGGCTATCTGTCGTATCTCGTCCGGTGTGTAGACCCTACCCACGGGGTTATGCGGACTACATAGTAGCATCAGCTTTGCCTGTGGCGCAAGCCGCCGTAGACCATCAAAATCTATGTTATACTGTCCGTTTTCAAACAGCAGGGGATTTTCAATAATTTTGCGGTCGTTCTGCCTTGGCGCCATGGCAAACGGCGGGTATACCGGCGGCTGAATAATCACACCGTCGCCCGGCTTTGTAAAAGCCCGCACCGCCACAAATATAGCCTGCACAACCCCCGCTGTGTTTACCATCCATTCGGGGTTTGCCTGCCAGCTGTGTCGCCTTTGCATCCAGTTTATAACCGCAGTTTTACAGCTTTCGGTTGGCACGGTGTAGCCCCATATTCCGCCTGCGGCCGCCGCCTGAACCGCCTGCACAATAGGAAGCGCCATGGCAAACTCCATGTCGGCCACCGTAAGCGGCACAACACCTGCGGGACAGCCTGCATTTTGCGCTGCCAGCCATTTTTCAGAGCCTGCGGCGCCCCTGCTGTATACTGTATCAAAATCGTACATTGTGCCCTCCTAGGTACTGCAAAAATTTAAGATTTACAGTTTTTATTGTAGCGTGCCCACCGCTAAATAACAAGCCGCATTTACGGCAGGGATATTATTTTTATTTTATTTTTTGGTTATTTTTTTATATTTTATTTTTTTACTTTTTTCACAGCTTTGCGCTATTATATTATTATGCAAACCCTTACATTGCAAAGACACACGCTTTTACTTGTTTTAGGCCGCTTTGCGCCTGTGTGCCAAGCTTTGCGCCAAGTGTCGCAAAATAAGAGCAAAAGCCTACACGCAGGCGATAGGCATAGCACCCTATTACCTATATGAAAGGAGAATAGACATGGAAAAAATTGTATTTGCGGGCGGATGTTTTTGGGGGAGCGAAAAATACCTAAGTTTAATTCACGGCGTACAGCACACCACCGTGGGCTACGCCAACGGAAAAACCGAAAACCCAAGCTACGAGCAGGTGTGCCACGAAGACACCGGCCACGCCGAGGCTGTGATGGTGGAGTATGACCCACAGCTGCTGCCGCTCTCGTTTTTGTTGCAGCTTTTTTATGAGTCTATCGACCCTACCACCCTTAACCGCCAAGGCGGCGACACAGGCACACAGTACCGTAGCGGTGTTTACTATATAAACGAGGCCAACCGCCCCGATATCGAGCGCTCGCTACAGCTATTGCAACAAAATTTTTCTCAGCCTGTGGTGGTGGAGGTAGCTCCGCTTGAAAATTTTTATACTGCCGAAGAATACCACCAAAAATACCTTGATAAAAACCCCGGCGGCTACTGCCACATATCGCCTGCGCAGTTTGCGCTGGCAAAAAGCGCCCGTGTGCCCAAAAGCGCCTATGCGCCCAAAAGCGATGAGCAGCTAAAAGCCACCCTAACCAGCGAGCAGTACGCCGTAACACAACAAAATGCCACCGAGCCCCCGTTTAAAAACGAATTTTGGGACAAAGAGCAAAAAGGCATTTATGTGGATATTACCTCGGGTGAGCCGCTGTTTTCTTCTTGCGATAAATACAACTCCGGCTGCGGCTGGCCCAGCTTTTCGCAGCCTATAGACCCCGCAGTTGTAACCGCCCATCAAGACCTAAGCGCAGGTATGCAGCGCACAGAGGTGCGTAGCCGCAGCGGCAACGCCCACCTTGGCCATGTATTTCCCGACGGCCCCGCAAGCAAAGGCGGCCTGCGCTACTGCATAAACTCTGCCTCGCTACGTTTTGTTCCCTACCAAGACATGGACGCCCAGGGCTACGGCTACCTAAAAGACCTTGTTTAATAGCTGTAAAAACTATTTGCCGTGCATATTTGATTTTTTGCTATTTTTTAGCTATTTAAATTTTATTTTTTCTTGCTTTTAATCAGCACTACATCGTATATATTTTAATTTGCAATTTTTTATGTTGCCTGCCCAATACAGCGCAGGCTATGATATAATAGCTAAAAAAGGGGGAGTTATATGCAAACATTTAAAAAATGGGGCTGTATTGCCGCCGCCGCTGTGCTTATGTGTTCACTGCTGGCAGGCTGTGGCGACGACGACGCCTCTTCCACCGCAACATTTACACCGCCAACCGGCGTGGGCGACACCGGAGCACCCCAAAGTAGCGCCGCCTCTGCCGCGGCTTCAAGCGTTAGCATTGCATCCGAGCCTTCCTCGGATAGCGCCTCTTCTTCGGCGTCTGAAAGCGAGCTTGGCCCACAGCCTGCGCCCGAGTTTGTAGACGGTGGCCCCAGCATTTCGGTAGACGGCACCACTGTTACCGTTACATTTAAAACAAATGTGGAGTCTACCGTAAACAGCATTTTGGCCACCAGCGGCTCTGCTATATCGGTAAGCCAATTTTACGATTATTTTAACCGCAACATGGCTCTTAACGGCGCTGTGTCAAAACAGCAAACATACAGTGTGGACGAGAGCGGGCGCTCGGTTACATACCAGCTACCCGATATAGGCCACACCTACTACCTACTGCTTAACGCCGCCGAAAACGCCACAGGTACATGGCAAAGTAGCGTTACTGTGGTGCAGGTGTTTGTGCCATCGGCCACCATACCCGCCTATGCAGGCAGTATAAACCGCGGCACCGACACTTCAAGCACAGCTGTTTTCACCGCCGAGCTTAGCCTGCCCTCCACCCTGTACTGCATTGTTACCCCACGTAGCGACGCTGCGCCAACCACCCAGCAGATACTAGACGGCGGTAGCGGCTACACCGGCACAATTATTGCTGTGGGCAACGCTGCCACCGCCACCACAGCGCCACACACAGTACAGCTGGAGGTGCCTAACACCAGCCTTGCCCAAGGCGACTACACCGCATGGTTTGTGGCTAAAAATGCGCAAGACACAAGCGCACCGCTAAGTGCTTTGGGCGTGTGCCAATTTACCGTGTAGGCAGGAGGCACAGATGAAAACCATCGAAGAGATGCATAAAATTTTTACCGAAAAGCATTTTGCCCGCCGGCTTGGCTGCGTGATAGAAAGTATTACCGCAGACGGCGCTGTGTGTAGCCTTGAGGTAGGCGAGGAGCACTTAAACTCCCGCGGGGTGGTGCAGGGCGGTATGCTTTTCTCGCTTGGAGATTTTACTTTTGCCATAGCCTCTCACCGCAACGGCAAAGTTGCTGTAACGTTAAACGCCTCCATAAACTACATAAGCGCGGCCGACTGCAAAAAGCTAATTGCCACTGCAAAAGCCATAAACGAGGGGCGTAGCATATCGGTGTACAACGTTACCATATACGATGAAAATAGCACCCTAATAGCCAACCTTACCATTACCGGCTTTACTAAAAACTAAAGCATCTGCAACTTATTTTAATGCAAAAAAGCAGCGCAAATGCGCTGCTTTTTTTATTTGCCTATTTTTGCAGTATTTTAGCTATATTTTAGCGTTAACAGCATTTTAGCCAAGGCTTCCCTCAACGGTGGAGGTTATGTTGCCGTCAGAATCCATTACGTCTAAAGCAAGGCCGTTATCGCCAAAGTAGATGGAGATACTTCCGCCGTCTTCAATCATTACGCCATAGTACAGGTATGCGTCCATCTCGTGGTCCAGTATTCTAATATCGTAGCTCTCGCCTTCTTCGGCAACTTCTGCTACGTCTATCTCTACTGTGCCGCCGCTAGGCACTGTATCAGATATCAGCATCTCACCCCACGATTCAGAGCTGGATGGTGATACATTTACTTCTATAAAGTCATACATCGAGGTATCGTTTTGCAGGGTAAACGACAAGCCGCCACCACTACAACCCACTAGCAGAACCATAACCGCAACTACCATTACAAGAATTTTTTTCATGCTGTTTCTCCTTACTATATGATTTTTTTGGCCATAGATGCTACATATGTGTATAGCTTTATGGCTTGTTACTACAATTGTAAGCAAAAAACCACTAAAAAACCCCGCGGTCAACAATAATTGACCACGGGGTGAATACCACTATTTATTACTTAATGCTGTATTCTAAGTTCTCTTAGTATACAAACTCACAAACATATCCGCCTACGCTCGAGTCCCAAATAATATCAACATATGCTACTTCCCATGGGTTAAATATTTGGTATTCTGCGCTGGTGTCGCCGTCGGTATCGGTAACAAAGAATGTCCAGTCTTGCACGTCCATGTCGCCTTCAGAGGCATAGCCTTCTATTTGGTAAGACTCGCCTGCATACAGTACCATAGGCAGTACGTCTACGTCGTCTTCAGGTGCGCCTGTGGGAAGGCCAATGTGTATCGAGTATACATCGTAGGCAGACTCGTTGTATACGGTAAAGCTATAGCTGCCGTCGGGAGCTTCTGCAGTTGCGCCTTCGCCTGTTGCGGCTTCTTCAGCAAATACCAGCTCGCCCTGCACGGTAGAGGTAACCTCTTGGTTTGGGTTCATAGCGTCTACAACAGGAGCGCCGTCGGCGAAGTAAACCGAAAAGCCGCCCATGTTCTCAAGCATTACGCTGTAGAACAGGTATGTGTCCATCTCGTGGTCTACTATGAGAATGTCGTATGGCTCGCCTGCTGCTGCAACTTCGCTTGGGCTCATCTCGCTCAGGTTGCCACTTGCCATTGTGCCGTTAAGCAGGTTTGGGCCCCAGTCTTCGGAAGCGCTTGGAGAGATGTAAACCTCTACAAAGTCATACATTGTGTCGTTTACCAGGGTTACCGACATTTCCTCAGCCGCAGGAGCGGTAGATTCCGCGTCGGGGCGTGCAGGGGGTGTAACCGCAGAGCTTTCTGCGTCGTCGCCGCCACAACCAACCAGTAAAATCATCATCGCAAGCAGTAATACTAAAAGCTTTTTCATAATTCTTTTCTCCTAACTGTCTTAAATTTTTAGAACTTACACATTATAAAATACCACCTAAATTTTCCAGGTATATACAATTATAAGTAATAAATTGCCTAAAATTACTACGGTCAACAATAATTGACTTTGCTGCCAAACACCGCTATTATAGTAATTAGCTTTACCATAATATTATTACGAGGTGAAAATTTGAGGCAGCCTTGCATTTTAATGATAGATAGCCACGCCCCAACGCTTAATTTTTTTGCCAAATATTTTAAAACCCTAAATTACAATGTAGCCACAACCGCTACCCTGCTAGATGCGTGGGCCGCTTTGCAAGAGCTGCTGCCAGATTTAATTTTAATAGATCCCTTTATGCCCGACGGCTGCGGCTTTAACTTTTGTGCCCAGGCTCGCCTGCGCACCTCGGCACCCATTATTTTTTTTGCCTCGCAAAGCTCGTTTGCGACAGAAGAGCGTGCCTTTGCACTGGGGTGCGACGATTACATAGCCAAGCCCTACAGCCCCGCACTGCTTGCCGCAAGAATATCCGCGCTGCTGCGCCGCACCGGAGCAACCTCTAGCGGACTGCTGGAGGTTGCTCCGCTTTCGGTAGATGCAAAAACCGGGCTTTGCCTGCTGAATGGCAAAAAAATCAATCTCTCGCCCATGGAGCTTCGGCTGCTGTGCTTTTTTCTTGAAAATTTTGGGCGGCGGGTTCACCGAGACACTATTTACGAAAATGTATGGGGCATGCCCGCTTTGGAAGGCAGCCACACCGTGAAAGAACATATCTACCGCCTGCGCAAAAAACTGGGCATGGCAAACCCCGCCAGCTATTTTCAAATTACATCCGAAGACGGCACCTATACCTTCGGCAAGGTGCGCCACTAAAGACTACGCTGGGCTGCCACACCTGTCTTGTGGTAAACATTATTTTGCGCACCCCTCCATCATGCTGCCAATACACTTATGCCACGGCAAAGCCGTGACTTTTTTAAATACGAGTTTATTTTTTGTTTATTTTTATGGTATTTTTCGCATATTAAAATTCGCCACTCTTTTTCGCCGATTTTGGGCGCATGTTCGTCAAATTTTACGCGCCAAACTGCAGTGCCTATAAGTATATAAAACCGCCCTCTAGCTCACGCTAAAGGGCGAAATTGGGTGCAGCGTCACG